>JABDKP010000170.1 GCA_013002175.1 Ilumatobacter sp. | reverse complement strand
GTCTCGCGTCGTCGGCTCGGGTTCCGACGCCGGCCTGCCGACCGCGAAGCGCGGGTCCGGAGGTGCCGAGCCCGCCTCGGCGGCGGCGAACGCGGCGGCCGGGGCGACGATCAGCGCGGCGAGTACGGCGAGCATGCCCCGCCGGCGGATCGCGGGCCGACGGTCGTCAGTAGCCGTCATCCGCCGACGGCCCGGAGTCGCCGCCGTCGACGACGGCGAGCAGCGCGTCGAGCAGCCCGCTCGCACCGAAGCGGAACGACGAACGGGTGGCCCATGCCGGCCCCATCTCGTCAGCGGCGAGGTCGAGGTAGGCCATCGCGTCGGCGAACGTCCGGATGCCGCCGGACGGCTTCAGCCCGACCGGGCGGCCGGCGGTCGAGATCACGTCCAGCATCACGCGGGCGGCTTCCAGGGAGGCGCCGCCCGCCGCTTTGCCGGTCGACGTCTTGATGAAGTCGGCGCCGTGCTCGATCGCCAGCTCGGATGCGGCGCGGACGTCGTCCGGTCCGCCCAACTCGCTCGTCTCGAGGATCACCTTGAGGATGCCAGGCGGCGCGACGAGGTCGCCGACCGCGGTGAGCATCGCGGCGGCGCGGGTGGCGTCGCCGGCGAGGAACGCCCGGTACGGCAGCACGACGTCGATCTCGGTGGCGCCGTCGGACAGTGCGGTCAGCGTCGTCTCCAGCACCGGACCGACCTGGTCGGTGCCGGCCGGGAAGTTGACCACGGTCGCGATGCCCTGGTCGGTGTCAGCCAGCAACTCGGCGCACCGCGCGACGTGCTCGGGCCACACGCACACCGCCGCGGTGCCGTGCGCCACCGCCCGCCGGCACAACTCGTCGATGCCGCTCGCCGAGTGGTCGTCGGCGAGATCGGTGAGGTCGATCAGACCGATCGCATGACGCGCCCGTTCGGCGTCGTCGGCGGTCGGGGCGGGGTCGTCGGTCGTCGTCACTGCGCAGATGTTCGCGCATCGCCGGTGCACAGGGCGAGCGCTCGCCGAACTCCGCGGCCGGCTCGGTCGTGACCGTTTCCTGTAAACGCTTACACTCGCGTCCTTGCGAACCGGTGCATCATCAGCGACGTCGCGGCCACGGCGGGCCACGATCGAGGACGTCGCGGGCGCCGCCGGTGTGTCGGTTGCGACCGTCAGCCGTGCCCTGCGCGGTCTGCCGAATGTCGCGGCGTCGACGCGACGACGCGTCGTCGAGGTCGCGGCCGAGCTCTCGTATGCCGCCGATCCCGCGGCGTCACGGCTCGCGGCGGGCCGCACGTCGACCGTGACGGTCGTCGTCCCCAGCCTGAGCGGGTGGTACTTCGCCAACATCGTCGCCGGGGTCGAGGCGGTCTGTGCCGAGGCGGGTTACGACGTGTTGGTGGTCGGCATCGGGTCGAGTCACGACCTCAGCCGGATCCTCAGCAAGGCGTACCACCTCGAGCGACGCACCGACGGGCTCGTCGTGATCGACATCGCAGTGTCCGACGAGGCCGCCGCCTCGATCAGTGCACGCGGGGTCTCGCTCACAACGGTCGGCCGCGTGACCGACGGCGTGTCGTCGCTGCGCGTCGACAACGTCCAGGTCGGTCGGATCGCCGCCGACCATCTCGCCGATCTCGGCCACCGACGCCTCGGCGCGATCGGCGGCGAGCAGGACGAACCGCTCGGCTTCGAAGTGTCCCGCTTGCGGGTGGCGGGCTTCGCCGATGCACTCGCCCGGCGCAACCTGTCGTTCGACCCCACGTTGGTCGAAGGAGGCAACTACAGCGTCGACGGTGGCCGCGAGGCGATGGTCGCGCTGCTCGATCGAGCGGCACCACCGACCGCCGTCTTCGCGCTGTCCGACGAGATGGCGTTCGGCGCCCTGATGGCGCTCAACGAGCGCGGCCTGTCGCCGGGACGCGACGTGTCGCTGATCGGCGTCGACGATCACGAGTTCTCGCGGGTCGTCGGCTTGACGACGATTCGACAGTCGGTGACGGATCACGGATCAGCCGTCGCGCGCCTGCTGCTGCATGCGATGGAGGCGATTCGCGCCGGATCCGCACCGCCGGTGACCCATCTCGTCCCCCCGGTGGAATTGGTGGTCCGGTCGACCGCGACTCGCAACTGACGGTTTCTGCCAGTAGTGTGACCGAGTCCACAGTCACCTATGAGCTGTGGTTCTGTAAGCGTTTACATCGCCGTGATCTCGCGGCGTCAATCCTTCAGGGGGAGAACCTATGACCAAGCGCTGGCTCAAGCTAGCCGCCGTCCCGATCGCACTCGCGTTCGTCGCCGCAGCATGCGGTAGCGACGACGAGTCCGGCGGGGGCGACACCACACCCGCATCCGAGGCACCTGCCGCAACCGACGCACCCGATGACGGTGGCGACGCCGGTGGCGGCGGCGACTTCGATGGCGCCACGGTGACGATCACCGGTCCCGAGCGCGACGACCCGTCGATCGCATCGCTCAACGACGTCCTCGGCGAGTTCGGCGAGGCGAACAACATCAACATCGAGTACACCGGCGACGCCGACTGGGAAGCAAACATCAACACGCAGGTGCAGGGCGGCAACCCGCCGAACATCTCGTACTTCCCGCAGCCCGGCAAGCTCGCCGACTTCGCTCGCGCCGGCAACCTGAAGCCGGTCACCGACCAGGTCAACGAGACGCTCGACGAGTTCTGGCTCGACGGGTTCCAGCTGTACGGCAACGTCGACGGCACGCAGTACGGCGTCCCGGCCAAGACCGACCTCAAGTCGCTCGTGTGGTACCAGCCCGCCGCGTTCGCCGCGGCCGGCTACGAGGTGCCGACCACGTTCGCCGAGTTCACCGCGCTGATCGACACGATGGCAGCCGCCGACGGCCCGAAGCCGCTGTGCGTCGGTATCGAGTCCGGTCAGGCGACCGGCTGGACCTACACCGACTGGGTCGAGGAGATGGTGCTCCGCCTCCACGGTCCCGAGGTGTACGACGGCTGGGTGGACAACTCGATTCCGTTCGACGACGAGCGCATCCAGGAAGCGATGCAGGCCCCGGTCGACCTGTGGACCGAGGACAACGTCTTCGCCGCCGCCGGTTCGATCGCCGCGACCAGCTTTGCCGACAACGGCCAGCCGTTGGTCGACGGACAGTGCTACATGCACCGTCAGGCGAACTTCTTCGCCGGTCTGTTCCCGGAGGGCACCACGTTCGCCGACCCGGCCGACGATTCGGCAGTCGACGTCTTCTACTTCCCGGACATCAACGGTGACAAGCCAGTGCTCACCGCCGGCATCTTCGCCGCGGCGTTCGACGAGGACCCCGCCACGATGGCCGTGATGAACTACATCGCGACCGCCGAATACGCCGAGAAGCGCCAGGCGGCGCAGACCGAAGCAGTCGGGGGCGGCCTGTCCGGCTACCTGTCGGCAGCGATCGGTCAAGATCCGAGCGTCTACCAGCCGCTCGAGCAGAGCTTCCTCAGCATTCTCGAGAGTGCCGAGATCGCCCGGTTCGACGGTTCTGACCTGATGCCCGCCGACGTCGGCGCCGGCACGTTCTGGTCGGAGGGCACGTCGCTCGTCAACGGCGACATCGACGTGAGCGAAGCCGCGTCGCGGATCCAGGCATCCTGGCCCGGCTGATCCCGGACCGACTGACCCTCGTGGTCAGATGAAGTCCCGACGGGGCACTGGCACTACGGTGTCGGTGCCCCGTCGTTTTTTCCGGGGTGCAGAAACGGATCGACGTCACCTGGGGGGTCACGTGGAAACACTGGAACGGACCGACACGAGCGGCGAGCCTGACGACCCGATCGTCGAGGCGGGTCAACCCGTCACGCGCGACGCGCAGTGGTACCTGAAGGTCGTCGTCGCGGTCGCGATCGCCGTCGGCATGCTCTACTGGGCGGCCGTCGAGGAAAAGATCCGCAGCACGCTGATCACGGTCGTGATCACCGTCGCGGCGAGTGCGGGCCTCTGGATCGCGGCGAACTTCCTGTTCGACCAAGTACGCAACCGATGGGCCACGTTCAACGCAATCGCCTTCGGCCTGCTCGGCGCCGTCCTCGGCGTGCTGCTGCACGGCAACAAGTTGACGCTCGGCTCCGGCAGCGGGTTCTTCACCTGGGTCATCGGGCCGCTCGTCGGAGCAGTCGTGCTCGGTGGGCTCGGGTACGTGATGACCCGCACCCAGGACCCGAATCAGCGCCTGACCATCGCCACCGGCACCGGCCTCGCAGCCGGCATCGTCATCGCGGTCACCATCCGCGAGCAGTTCCAGCCTGGTCTCGACGTCGTCGCAATCGTCGTCTACACGGCGATCCTCGCCGCGGTCGGGGCAGGGCTCAGCATCCTGCTCAAGCACTCACCGGTCGGGGGCGCGATGATCGGCGCAGCGATCGGTTGGATCCTCGGCGCATGGGGAGGCGCCGACCTCGGCGACGGTTCGCTCGTGGAATCGCTCGTCGCCACCGTCGTCCCAGCCGTGCTGCTCGGCGCCCGGTTCGGGATGACGACCGACCCCGACTACACGGAGCGGGTCAACATCGACACGCGCTCGAGGGCGGTGATTTTCGTCGGCCCGGCGATCCTGTTCATCTTCGTGATGCTCGTCGTGCCGGCGATCCGGACCGGCTACCTGTCGCTGCTCGACCGCGACTCCGAAGAGTTCGTCGACGGCGAGAACTACGGCTCGGTGTTCACCGATCGCAACAGCCTCGACGTCGACAACTGGACCGACATGTTCACGAGCGTGCCGTTCCTGATCGGGGTCGTCCTGCTCGGCCTCGCGGTCGTCGTCGGCGCAGCGATGAAGAAGCGCACTGGCCGAGCGGTCGAGATCGGCAACCCGACCGTCGGACCGCTCGTCGTCGGCCTGCTGTTGGTCTCGTTCGGAGCGTTCACCGCCATGCGCGGCACGCTGATCAACAACCTCTGGTGGGTCGTCGTCGTCACGTTCTTCTCTACGGCGCTCGGCCTGGCGATCGCCGTGCTCGCCGACGGCCGGCGCGGCGAGCGTGTCGCCAAGTCGATCATCTTCATGCCGATGGCGATCTCGCTCGTCGGCGCCTCGATCATCTGGCGCTTCGTCTACCTCGCTCGTGACACGTCGACCGAACAGACCGGCGTGATGAACGCGCTCTGGGTCGGTCTCGGCCGGTTGTCGACCGGCTCGGGCCTGCCGACGCTGATCGTCACGGTCCTCCTCGCGATCTGTGTCGTGTTGGCCCTGATCTTCCTGTCCAACGCGCTGGTCAAACGGGAGTACGGACGGGCGGTCGTGCCCGCGATCCTCACCGTGTCGCTCGGCTGGTTCTTCGTCCGCTTCGTCGGCATCATCGGTGACGGCGTCGGGGGGTTCAAGATCGACGACGACGGCACGGTCTCCGGGCAGACGATCTTCTTCGTCCAGGAGGTGCCCTACGCCAACTTCTGGCTGATGGTGATCATGATCTGGATCCAGACCGGCTTCTCGATGGTGATCCTCTCCTCGGCGATCAAGGCCGTGCCGACGGAGTTGATCGAGGCGGCGAAGATCGACGGCGCCACCGAGAGCCAGGCGTTCTGGCGGGTGATCCTGCCGCAGATCGCGACCACGATCGGGGTCATCGTCACCACGCTCATCGTCGGGGTGATGAAAGTCTTCGACATCGTGAAGGTCACCACGAACGGCCAGTTCGGCACCCAGGTGCTGGCGAACAACATGTTCGACGAAGCGTTCAACCGGGTGAACATCGGCAAGGGGGCGGCGCTCGCGATGCTGATCTTCTTCTCGGTGCTGCCCGTCATGATCTTCAACATCCGCAAGATGCAGCAGGAGGGCTGAGCAATGAGCATCACCGCACCACTCGTCAACGACGCCAGCCCAGGCGGTCAGCCGGGCGACGAGCCGTCCGGCATCATCGACCGCGTCTACGGCTTCCTCCGCGGGATCCCCACCGGGATCTTGTGGTTCATCGTCGTCATCTGGAGCATCCCGACCCTCGGGCTGTTCGTCAACTCGTTCCGCAACCGTGACGGTCAACGCGGTTCGGGTTGGTGGAATGTCAGCCCGAGTGAGCTGACATTCGACAACTACGACCAGATCTTCGGCGCCCGGTCCGGCCTCCTCAGATCGCTGCTGAACTCGGCGGCGATCGCCATCCCGGCCACGATCATCCCGATCGCGATCGCGGCGTTCGCGGCGTACGGGTTCGCCTGGATCGACTTCAAGGGCCGCAAGGGGCTGTTCATCGCCACCGTGTCGCTGCTTGCGATCCCGCTCCAGGTGGCCCTGATCCCGCTGCTGCAGATGTTCGTCGGCGGCGCGAAGTACACGGTCCCGCTGCTCGACAAGACGATCACGATCGTGCCCGACTTCGACCTCGCCGGCACGACGACGGCGGTGTGGTTGACGCACACCGGATTCGCGATGCCGTTCGCGATCTTCCTGTTGCACAACTACATCAGTTCGTTGCCCAAGGACCTCTTCGAGGCCGCGCGCATCGACGGAGCGAACCACTTCACGATCTTCTGGCGACTCGTGCTGCCGCTGTCGATCCCGGTCCTTGCCGCGTTCGCGATCTTCCAGTTCCTCTGGACGTGGAATGACTACCTGATCGCGAACACGATGATCGGCGCCAACGCGAGCCAACAGCCGACGACGATCCTGATCGCCAACCTCGCGGGCGACTTCGGCCGCAACGAACACGTGCTGCCGGCGGCGGGATTCGTCCAGGCGTTCGTCCCGCTCGTCGTGTTCTTCGCACTCCAGCGGTACTTCGTACGTGGGATCCTCGCCGGCTCCGTCAAAGGTTGACGGCGGCCGGATCGCCCGATCCGTTCCACCGTCCGCTGCCAGAGGGATGAAGGGGTGGGCGGGTGCTTCCCGGCCGCATCGCCGGTCCCAGGCGGGAGGATTCATCCGCACGAATTGTCGTGGTGTCCTGACCTGTAGGTTGCTCTGATGACTTCGTTGGTGAACGCCGGGCCGCGACAGTTGGGGGCGCTGCCGGAAGTGGGGGCGCTGGGGTTCGGTTTGTGGCGGTACACGAACACCGACGTCGCGTCGTCGCAGGCGGTGCTGGAGTCGGCGCTCGACGCGGGGATGAACCTCGTCGACAACGCCGACGTCTACGGCTTCGACTGGGGCGGCACCGGCTTCGGGCAGGTCGAGGAGATCCTCGGCACGGTCCTGGCCGCTGCGCCGCATCTGCGTGACCGCATGGTGCTCGCCACGAAGGGTGGCATCGTCCCGCCGATCCCGTACGACTCGTCACCCGATGCCTTGCGGGACGCCTGCGAGGCGTCGCTGCGGCGGATGGGTGTCGACACGATCGACCTGTACCAGATCCACCGGCCGGACATGTACGCGCACCCCGCCGCCGTCGCGGCGACGCTGACCGAGTTGCGCGATGCCGGCAAGCTCCGCGAGGTCGGTGTGTCGAACCACACCCCCGCCCAGGTCGCAGCACTCCAGGCGCACCTGCCGTTCGCGATCGTCGCGAACCAGCCCGAGTTCTCCGCCGCCCACCTCGACCCGCTGCGCGACGGCACGCTCGACCAATGCATGGAGCGCGGCATCGTCCCGCTCGCGTGGAGCCCGCTCGCCGGTGGCGCATTGGCGACCGGCGATGGCGTCGATCCGGCGCTGCTCGCCGTCATCGACGAGCTCGCAGCTCGCGAGAACGTCGAGCGCAGCCAGATCGCCATGGCGTTCGTGCTCGCCCACCCGTCGGCGCCGATCGCGATCGTCGGCTCACAGAACGCACAGCGGATCACCGACTCGGTGCAGGCGCTGAACGTCCACCTCGACCGCAGCGATGTCTATGCGATCGTCCAGGCCTCGGAAGGAGTCCCGCTGCCGTGAGTTCGATGTCCGACCCCTCCACGCCGGAGATCTCGTGGTTCGGCGCCCTCTGCGACGACGACTACGAGTTCCTCGGCCAACCCGACCCGAACCGCGCCAGCTCGTGGGAGCACTGCTCCGACATCGTGCGCACCGCCGACGACAACGGCTTCGACAACGTGCTGCTGCCGTCCGGCTACGCGCTCGGCATCGACTCGACGGCGTTCGCCGCGGCGATCGCCACGCACACCGAGCAGATCAACCTGCTGCTCGCCGTGCGGATGGGCGAGATGTGGCTGCCGCAGCTCGCCCGCCAGCTGGCGACGATCGACCAGATGGCCGGCGGCCGTCTCTGCATCAACATCATCAGCTCGGACATCCCCGGCGAAGCGCTGGAGTCCGCACCGCGCTACCAGCGCACGCGTGAGTGGATGCAGGTGCTGCGGCAGTTGCTCGACGGCCAGCCGATCGACTTCCACGGCGAGTTCGTCGACCTCGAACTCGATCCGCCCCGAGCGCAGACCGTGTCGGGCGCGTGTCCGCCGTTCTACTTCGGTGGGTTCTCACCGGCCGCGAAGGACGTCGCCGCCGCCGAGGCCGACGTGTTCCTCACGTGGCCGGACACCGTCGCTGCGGTCGCGACGACGGTCGACGAGATGTCGGCGCTCGCCGCCGACCGGTACGAACGGGAGTTGATCTACGGCCTACGCGCTCACGTCATCGTGCGCGACACCGAGGACGACGCACGCGCCGCGGCAGAACGGCTCGTCTCGAAACTCGATGCCGACACCGGCGACGCGATCCGCAACAAGTCGCTCGATGCCACATCGGTCGGAGTGTCGCGTCAGGCCGAGCTCCGCGACCACGCCGCCGACGACGGCTTCGTCGAGGAGTCGTTGTGGACCGGCGTCGGCCGGGCCCGCAGCGGGGCCGGCGCGGCGATCGTCGGTGACCCCGACCAGGTGCTCGCCAAGCTGCGCGCCTACCAGGACGCAGGGATCGGCGCGTTCATCCTGTCCGGATACCCCCACCGCGACGAGTGCGACCTGTTCGCCCGACACGTCCTCCCCCGCCTCGAGCACGCGCCGCTGAAACCACGATTCGAGCGGTGAACCGGCCGCCCGCACCCCACCGTCGGTACCCCGAACGTGCTGGGAGTGGACAAAATCCCTGCACGACGCCCACCGGTCGGCAAGACTCGGCGACATGAGCAACACCGAACCTCCTCCGCCGCCGTCGGATTCCGGCGCAGGATCGCCGCCACCGCCGTCATACCAGCAACCGATGCCGGCCGCGCCGGGGGTGCCGCCACCGTACGGTCAGACTCCTCCCGCCTACGGCGGACCGGCCGGTGGCCCCGCGCCGAAACCGCCCCGTCCCGACGTCCAGCTCGGGGCGATCCTCGTGATCGTCGGGTCGCTGATCTCGATCATCGCCGTCTTCCTGCCGTGGGTCAGCGGCGGCGGCGAGTCACAGAACGGCACCGGCGTATTCCTCGGATCGGACTTCACGCTCTACGACAACCCGGGTGCAGGAGTGATCGTGTTCGCGGTCATCACCGGGGGTCTCGGCATCGCGCTGTTCTTTGCGGGCCGCGTCCTCGCCGTCGCGATCATCGCGATCGTCGCTGCCGCGATCGCGTTCTTCGTCGGCATCGGCATGGTCTCGATTGCGAGCGACACCGCCGACTTCGGGGATGGCAGCCTGGCGTTCGGTGCAGTGCTGCAGCCGATCGCGCCACTGATCACACTCGCCGGGGCGATCGTCGCCACGTCGAAGCGCCGCCGCTGGCCGACCGCGTAGTCAGGCAGCGCTCACGACGGCGGGCCGCAGACCCGCCTCAGGCCCAGATGGCGCGGCGCGTGTCGGCGTCGAAGAAGTGCAGGTTTTCGCTGGCGACCGCGATCTCGATCTCCTGACCCATCCGTGCCCTGGACCGGGGGTTGAACCGGCCGACCGCGTTCGCAGCCGTCTCACCGTGCGGTTCGTCGGCGACATCGGGATCACCGCTGTCGACGGTCCGCACGTCGAGACGGAAGTGGACCATGATCTCCGAGCCGAGCGCTTCGATCAGCGTCACCTTCGACCGCACCCTACGATCCGCCGGCGCATCCGTCGCGATCGACGCGTCCTCGAAGTCCTCGGGACGCAGGCCGACGATCACCGGCTTGCCGTCGTAGCCGCGCAGCGCGGGCCGGGCCGCCAGCGACTCTGCGGCGAGCCCAACGGTGTGGGCGCCGATCGTGACGGTCCCGGTGTCACCGGCCAGGCTCACATGGCCTTCGTACAGGTTCATCGACGGCGAGCCGATGAACGCCCCGACGAACACGTTGTCCGGGCGGTCGTACAGGTTCTGCGGCGTGTCGACCTGCTGGAGGTAGCCGTCCTTCAGCACGGCGACCCGGTCGCCCATCGTCATCGCCTCGACCTGGTCGTGGGTGACGTACACGGTCGTGACCGCGAGCTCGCGCTGGAGCGCGGCGATCTCGGCGCGCATCTGGACGCGGAGCTTGGCGTCGAGGTTCGACAGCGGCTCGTCCATCAGGAACGCCGCGGGCTGCCGCACGATCGCCCGGCCCATCGCGACGCGCTGGCGCTGGCCGCCTGACAGCAGGCCCGGCTTGCGGTCGAGGTACTGCTCGAGTTCGAGGATCTGCGCGGCCTTGCGGACCCGGCTGTCGATCTCCTCCTTCGGGACCTTGGCGAGCTTCAGGGCGAAGCCGATGTTGTCGTACACGCTCATGTGGGGGTACAGCGCGTAGTTCTGGAAGACCATCGCGATGTCGCGGTCCTTCGGCTCGACATCGTTCATCACCTTGTCGCCGATCCGCAGCTCACCGCCGCTGATCGACTCGAGGCCTGCGACCATGCGCAGCGCCGTCGACTTGCCACAGCCCGACGGGCCGACGAGGACGAGGAACTCCTGGTCCGCGATGTCGATGTTCAGGTCGTGGATCGCGTGGTAGCCATTGTCGTAGATCTTCTCGACACCATCGAGCACAACTGTTGCCATGTCTGATCCTCCAGATCCCGCGCACCCCCACGGCGCGCTGTAACCGCTTGCACCCTAGTCGTCGCGGGTGGCGGCCTTCCAATGAGGACCCCGGGTCGGGAGCCGGCGTCCGACGACCCACGCCGCCGAATGCCCGGTAGCGTCGCACGCCGTGAACCAGATGAAGAACCGCATGCAAGCGCTCGGATTGCTCGACCGCGCGATCAAGGCCGCCGGCGACGCCGAGATCGCCGCGGCCATCAACGCGCTCGACGACGACCATCGCGAGGGCCTCGAAGGGTTCGTCGACGGCGACCTGGACGTCGATGCGGTACGCGCCGCGGTCAAGGCCGGCCGGATCGACGGCGGCATGGAATCGATCGCCGCGATCCTCACCGACACCTGCCTCGCGGACTGCATCGAGGAACTCGGCGACAGCGCCGAGAACCCGTCGTCGGACGAGCTGCGTGAGGTGCTGCCGGGGATCATCGAGAAACACGGCCTCGCGTCGACCCGGATCATGCTCGCCGCAACCGTGGCCGGTGAGGCGGCCGCGTCGGCGATCATTCGCGACCTCCTCAAGCACGACGAAGAACTCGCGTTGCCGAAGGCCGAAGACCCGGTCTTCACCCCGGTGCTCGACACGTCGAAGCGCTCCGCCGACGAGCAGGCCGAGATGCGCGCGAAGCGGGCCGAGGTGAAGAAGGCCAAGAAGGAAGCTGCCCGCGCCCGCAAGGCACAGTCGGTCGCAGCGCGCCGCAGCTAGCTCACGCGAACCCGACGACCGGGTGCGGCACGTATGCCGCCTCGAGTTCGGCGATGTCGTCGTCGTCGAGTTCCACGTCGAGCGACGCCACTGCGTCGGTCAGGTGGTGCGGCTTCGTCGCCCCGATGATCGGAGACGTCACGACCGGGTTGCGGCACACCCATGCCAGCGCGACCTGCGCGCGGGGGACGCCGAGGCGGTCCGCGACCGCACCGACCGCGTCGACGATTGCGCGGTCGGACACGGCGTCGTAGAGGTGCCGGCCGAACTCGTCGGTCTCGGTCCGCGCCGTCGTCTCGTCCCACTGGCGTGTCAACTTGCCCCGCGCGAGCGGGCTCCAGGGGATGACGGCGACGCCCATGTCGGCGCACAGCGGCAGCATCTCGCGCTCTTCCTCGCGGTTCAGCAGGTTGTAGTGGTTCTGCATGCTGACGAACCGGGTCCATCCGTTGAGGTTCGCGGTGTACTGCGCCTTCGAGAACTGCCACGCCCACATCGAGGATGCGCCGATGAAGTGCACCTTGCCGACGCGCACGAGGTCGTGCAGCGTCTCCATCGTCTCCTCGATCGGCGTACGCGGGTCCCAGCGGTGGATCTGGTACAAGTCGATGTAGTCCGTGCCGAGGCGCCGCAGGCTTGCGTCGACCTCGTGCATGATCGCCTTGCGCGACAGGCCCCGACCGAACCGCCCGCCGCGCATCTGCCCGCAGACCTTCGTCGCGATCACGACGTCCTCACGGGCGGTCATGTCGGCGAGCGCCCGCCCGACGATCTCCTCACTCGTGCCCGCCGAGTACACGTTCGCCGTGTCGAAGCAGTTGATCCCCGCTTCGAGCGCCTGCTCGATGAACGGGCGGCTCGCCTGCTCATCGAGCGACCACGGATGGGTGCCGCTGCCCGGGTCGCCGTAGCTCATGCAGCCGAGCGTGATCGCGGACACCGACAGGCCGGTGTTGCCGAACGGGACATATTTCATCGCCACGTCCTAGCAGGGGTGCGCGGGGCGGACGACACCGGACAGGTCAGAACGGCAGCGTCGTGCCCGCAAGCTCGGACTCGTGCCGGAGCAGCCATGCCTTCGTGTCGACGCCGCCGGCAAACCCGGTCAGCGATCCGTTCGACCCGACGACCCGATGGCACGGCACGATGATCGAGATCGGATTGCGACCGTTTGCCGCCCCGACCGCTCGGGCCTTGCGCCGGTCGCCCATCCGCTCGGCCTGCTCGCCGTAGCTGACGGTTTCGCCGAACGGGATCGTCCGCAGGGCCGTCCACGCCGCACGCTGGAAGTCGGTTCCGACGGGATCGAGCGGCACGTCGAACTCCCGGCGCGAACCGGCGAAGTATTCGCCGAGCTGGACGACGGCGGCAGAGAGCACGGGATGGTCGGGTCGGTCCGGCGCCTCCGGCACGGTGACCCGCGCCGGGTCGTCATCGGGCCAGAGCACGGCTCGGACGCCGTGGTCGGTCGCGAGGATCGTCAGCGGGCCCACGGGGCTGGCGCACACGGCGCTGAACACGTCGTCGGTGGAGGTGGTCGTCATTGCTGATCGGTTCCTTTCGGTGAGTTCGTCGCGCGACTGCGTGGCTCGGCTGCGAGTGATGCCCAGAGGTGGTGCACCGCGTACGACCGCCACGGCGCCCACTGCGCCGCATCCGCGGCCGTCAGACCGAGCGCATCGAGCGCGTGGACGACGCCGAGATCGGTGTCGAGGAAGCGGTCGGGATGGCCGAGCCCGCGCATCACGACGTAGTCGGCCGTCCACGGGCCGATGCCTTTCAGCGCGAGCAGCGCCGCGCGCGCTTCATCGGCCTCGACGCCGCTGTCGAGCCGCACACTTCCGTCTGCAACTGCCGCAGCGAGGCGGCGGATCGTGTCGCGACGGGCCGATGGCATCGAGAAAGCTTCGTCCGGGGCGGCTGCGAGCCGTTCCGGGCGGGGGAAGACGTGCGTCAGCTCATCGCCGAACGACAGCGGCTCGCCGATCGCGGCCGTGATCCGGCCGGCGACGGTGCGCGCGCCCGCGACCGACACCTGCTGACCGACGATCGCGCGCACGGCGGTCTCGTACGGGTCGACGCTGGCCGGCGCCCGACGGCCCGGGACGGCGCGGACGAACGGACGCAACGTCGCATGGGCGGACAGCGACGCATCGACCGCCTCCGGGTCGGCGTCGAGGTCGAGCAGCCGCCGGATGCGCTGCACGGTCGACGCCAGGTCCGCCCACGCATCGAGGCGTACGATGGCCTCGACGTGGTCGTCGTGTGCCCGCAATTCGATCACGCCGTGGCCGCCCGGCGACGCGAGCGTGCGGCGGTACGTCGTCCCGTCCCACGACTCGATCCCCGGGATCGCGCGTTCTCCGACGAAGCCGAGCACGGCCGGACCGGCGAACGGCGAGCGCGTCGGAAGTCGCAGCACGACTGCGCCGGTCGCCGCGTCGACGGACGTCGCGCCCCGCTTCGAGCGCAGTTCGGACGGCGTCGCGGCGAACACGTCGCGCACCGTGTCGTTGAACTGGCGCACGCTGCCGAACCCGGATGCGAACGCGATGTCGGTGAACGACAGCCCCGTCGTCTCGATCAGCAGTCGAGCCGTGTGTGCGCGGTGAGCGCGGGCGATCGCGAGCGGGCCGGCGCCGAGCTCGTCGGTCATCACGCGGTTGAGATGGCGTTCGCTGTAGCCCAGCTGCTTCGCGAGGCCTGGCACGCCCGCCCGCTCGATCACACCGTCGGCGATCAGCCGCATCGCCCGCCCCACGACGTCCTGGCGCACGTTCCACTCGGGTGAGCCGGGTGACGCATCGGGGCGGCAGCGCTTGCACGCCCGGAACCCGCGCTGCTGCGCCGCTGCGGCGGTGTGGTGGAACTCGACGTTCGTGCGCTTCGGCGTGATCGCGGGGCAACTCGGCCGGCAGTAGATCCCGGTCGTGCGGACCGCGGTCACGAACCAGCCGTCGAACCGCTGATCGCGGCTCTGCACGGCGCGGTAGCAGTGGTCGTCGTCCAGTGGGGGCACGGGTCCATCATGCCGGGTGATCACCGCCGACACCAGCGTAAATCGGACACCCAGTTGAACGTCCGATTCTCGCTAACTCATGCTCGGAGAGGAGGAGGGCACGGCGTCGTCGCCGGCCAGGTCGTCGGCCGGGGCGACGATCGTGCGCAGCACGAACAGGCCGACGAGGCAGAACGCGACGCCGCCGAGGAAGCCGACCTGCTTGCCGACGGCCTGCGCGAACGCGCCGACGAGCAGCCCGCTGCCGGCGGAGCCGATCTCGAAGAACATCGTGAACGAACTGATCGCCGACGCCCGTTCGCTGTCGCCCGCATTGTTGACGGTCAGCGCCATCAACGATGGATAGTTGAAGGCGGCGCCG
The DNA here is from genome assembly GCA_013002175.1 of Ilumatobacter sp. Classification (GTDB taxonomy): domain Bacteria; phylum Actinomycetota; class Acidimicrobiia; order Acidimicrobiales; family Ilumatobacteraceae; genus Ilumatobacter_A. Next base: position 11,597 of record JABDKP010000170.1, on the reverse strand, counting down.
AGCCCGATCAATGCGGCACCGACCCACAGTGCCCAGACTTCGTGAACCGCGGCGAACACGGTCAGCCCTGCCGCCATCGACACGAGCGCGATCGTGACCGACCGCCGCGCACCAAGCCGCTCGGGCAACTTCGCGCCGAACAACCGGATCACGAGCGAGACGAGTGCATACAGCAGGAACAGCGTGCCCGAATTCGACAACCCGACGTCGCGTGCGTACTCCGGGGCGAACAGGAAGAACGTCGTGAGGCCGCCGACGCCCATTGCGAGCACTGCGCCGGGGCCGATCGCCGCCGGGTGGATGAACTTGAAGATGCCGGACGACGCGAGTTCCTTCACCGGCGGCGACGCATGGCCGCCCGCGTCGACCGTCGACGGTTCGGAGTCATCCGGTGAGATGACGCGCGACGGCGCGAACACCGCCACTGCGGCGGCACCGATCGCGAACGCGCCGGCGGCGATGAACGTGCGCTCGAAGCGAACGTCGTCGAGCAGCCATTCGCTGAACACGGGGCCGACTCCGAGACCCGTGAACACGGCCACCGAGAAGTAGCTCGCGCCCTCCGCCCGCCGGTCGCGCGGCGACAAGTCCGCGATCAGCGTCGCTGCACCGACGAACACGGCCGCCTCGCCGATACCTGTCAACGCGCGCAGCGCGAGGAGCGGCGCAAGTGCGTCGACCTGGCTCATCGCCATCCCGCCTGCCGCCGCAAGCGACGCGCCGGCGACGATCACCGACCGGCGGCCGTACCGATCGGCAAGGCGTCCGAGCGCAGGGCGGGCGAAGATGGCGGCGGTGGCGAAGATCGCCGCGTTCAGCCCGAGGCCGAACTCGCCGCCGTCGAGCGGACCTTCGATGAACAGCGGCACGAGCGGCACGAGCGTGCCGATGTACATGAAGAACAGCGCCGCACTGACGGTGACGACGACGAACGGTCGCGTGATCAGCCGGTCATCGGGCGCGACGTAGGCGTCGGTGCCGGGCGGTACGGACATGAGAGACATCTTGCCGAGCCAACGCCGGCCGGACGCAGTCCGATTCCCCGTGCGCCCGAAGTCACAGACCCCACCCCCACCCAAATCTGGCGGCCACGGCCCGCTCAGCGCAGCCGGAGCAGCAAATTTCCGTGGGTGGGGGGGCGTCAGCGACGGACGACGTCGACCTCGACGGACAACGTCTGCATCGAGCCCGGCCCGATGACGACGCCACGGATCGGCGCGACGTCGGCGTAGTCACGCCCCCAACCGATCGTCACATGGCGGTCCGGGCCGACGATGCCGTTCGTCGGGTCGAGGTCGACCCAGCCGTACTCGGGGATCCACACGGCGCACCAGGCATGCGAAGCGTCCGCGCCGATCGTCTTCGGTTCGCCCGGCGGCGGATCGGTCTCGATGTAGCCACTGACGTACCGGCTCGCGATGCCTCGCGCCCGGAATGCTCCGACCGCGAGATGGGCGAAGTCCTGGCACACGCCCGCGCGCTGGGCGAGCACGTCACCGAGCGGTGTGCTCACCGTCGTCGATGCCGGATCGAAGCGATAGTGCTCGAAGATGAAGTTGCAGACGCCGCCGATCACGTCTTCGATCGGGCGCCCGGTGGTGAACTGTTCGCCGAATGCCGCGACGAGCGCGTCACGTTGGCTCGCCTCGTTCGCGATCTTCCTGATCGGCACGAACCGCGACGACGCGAGGTACGGCGAGATCTCCAGCGCCATGTCGCCGCGGATCGCGGCCGTCTGCGCTGCAACGAGCTCCCACGAGGCACCGGTCTCCGGCACCGTTGCCGGCTCGACGATCACGTCGGTCGAGACGTCGACGAGGAGATGATCGTGCGGCCGGTGGACGCCGAGCTGGACGACGTGGTTGCCGAACACGTCGACGCGCTCGTCGCGCTCGTCGACGTCCGGGTCGGTCGTGAGCACCGACGACGCGACGTACTGGAACGGCGTCTGGCGTGCGAGGAGGTGGGCCACGCTGTAGCCGTCGAGCATCTCGGACCCGTAGCTGTACGCAGTGCGGTGCGACACGGTGTAGCGACGGCCGTGCTCGGACGGCGGCGGCACGAAGTGGTCGGGCAGCACGTCCATCAGTGGCCCCCCATCGCCCGCGGATCGACGGGTGACGCGAGATACGTGCCGATCAGGTCGCGCGACAGCCGATCGCAGCCGTCGTACACCTGGCCGAGCGCCCGGCCGGCGCTCGCCTGGTCGTGCAAGCGCGACCGTTGCAGCACGTCGAACAGCTCGCCGGCGAGTTTCGCGCCCTCGTCCCACCCCAGCCGGCCGGCCTCGTGCGCGACCGTCGCCACGGCCGACGCCGCGGAGCGCGGGTTCGTGTCGTCGGCGATCACCAGTTGCGCCGCCGCGGCGAACTCGACGTCACTGCGGTACCTCCGGCGATAGGCGACGAGGCTCTCGTTCGTCGCGAGCACGATTTCGACGAGGCGCTGCGCGTCGTCGTCGAACTCGGTCATGTCGCTCCACCCGACCGCTCCGCGCCACGCATCGATCACGCCGAACGTGCGCTCCAGCCGGCGGCCGATCTCGCCGATCCGCCACGCAGGACCGCGCACGACGCTCTCGTTCCACAGCCCCGCCACCGATGCGATGTCGATCAGCACGGAGTCGAGCAAGCCGCTGTCGAGCAGCCCGCTCTCGAGGTGTGCAGCACTCGTCGGCGCCAGTTCGTCGGGTGGTGTCGCGCCGACGATCGGCGTGCCGACCGTCTCGGTCACGAGCCGGTTGATCGCACTGCGCGAATCGGCGAGCCGGGCGAACACGCGACCGGCGGTGACCGAGAAGAACTCACGCACGGACGACACCTCGGCGAGCAGCGAGCCGAGCTGCTGAGCGAGCGCCATCGCGGCGGACGCGAGTGCGCCGGTGGCCGTGACGGACGTGTTCGTCCGCAATGCCAGCTCCGCGGCCCGCCGGTTGACGTCGAGTCCGCCGACGTTCGCGAGCATGCCGATCGCCGGGATCACCCAGCGCTCGGCCGTCGCAGGGTCGGTGTCGGTCGTCCCGCCGGTGCTGTCGAGCACCACCCGGAGCGTCCGCGCCAGCAGCTCGGTGCGCTCCAGCGCGCGTCCGGCCCAGAACAGCGCCTCGGCCGCTCGTGTCGGAACCGACGCAATGAGATCGACCTGCGGGAGCGGACGGCGCCGCCCGACACGGACACGATCGGAGGGTCCGAGCACCCAGACGTCCTTCGACCGCGCGATCGTCGGCGCGGCCGGGTCGTCGCCCGGCGCCAGGACCCGCGCGTTCGCCCCGGTCAACACATCGATGCCCTGGTCGCTCGCCACGAGATGCATCCGGACGATCACCGCACCGCGCTGCACCGCGTTGCCGTCGAACGTCGGATGCAGCGACCACTCGTGGCCGGCCTGGCGCGCCGTCGCGAGGCGTCGCAACAACGTCCGGGTCGCCGAGTCGCCCGGGCGCCGCTCGAGCCACTCGCCGGCGCCGTCCCAGTGGTCGGCGAGGTCCGGATCCTCGATGACCCCGCAGCCGTGCGCGTTCGCCAGGTGCACGCCACCGGACGACGACGCGAGCAGCAGGCCGGGGATACCCGCGCCGCCCTCGGTGTTGACTTCCATCGGGTCGAGCCGGTCGTCCTCCAACCGTCGGAACAGCACGTCGATCGGCTCGAAGCCGGCGAGTGAACGGAGCCACAGCCGTCGGCGGCGCACGACGAGATCGGCGCCCTCGGCGAGGTTCAGGCCGAGACGCGTGGCGAGGTAGGACTGTTCGACGAACGACGGATGGTCGACGCCGCCCGACATCACGACGATGCGTGGACTCTCGACGTCGGCGAGGTCGGCGAGCCCGTCTCGGAGACGGTCGACGAACGGTTCCAGCGGCTGGAGCCCCTCGCTGTGGCGCACGCGGCTGACGAGGTCGCGGTGGACACGGGCGCCGACGACGCGGTCGAGCAGTGCGTAGCCGACACCGGTCGGGGCGTCGGTCAGGTCGCCGACGACATGCCACACCCCGTCGGTGTCGCGGATCAGATCGAGCGCGTAGTTCGTCAGCCACCGCTTCGTCGGCTGGTTGCCGATCGCCGCGACGCGATACCGGCGGCTGCTCCAGAGCAGCCCGGAGTCGATGATCCGGTCGGTCACCAGCCGGCGCGGGCCGTACAGGTCGGCCAGGATCTGTTCGATCATCGACATCCGTGCGACGGCGCCGGCGCGCAGCATCTCGAACTCCGCGCTCTCGAGCACGAACGGGATCGGGTCGAGCCGCCACGGCCGGGACGCGAGCGACACCGACCGCCCGTCGGCGCGTTTCGGCAGATCGTGGACGATGTGACCGGCACCCTCGAACGACAGGATCCGGTCCGCGTCGTACTGGCGGCGGGCGAGGTCGGCGAACCCGGTGATCTCGTCGAGGAGTTGATGAGCGGCGGTCATGGCGATGCGGCACCGATCGTACGGTCGCGGGGGTCCCGATGACTCAGAAACGCAGATAGCGGGCCGCGAGCGCGTCGTGGAGACCGGCCAGCGACAGCTGGACGCGGTCCATCGCGTCGTCGAGTTCGTGGCCGTCGTCGGCCGCCGGCCGGCAGCTCTTCAGCTCCCGGTCGGCCCGTTCGAGCATGTGCAACACGGTCTCGTTGGCGGGCAGGCGCAGCACCGACGACCGGATTTCCGCGAGGCAGCCGGCGACCGAACGCGGGAACTGGTGGTCGAACAGCAGGAACCTCACGACGTCCGGCCCATCGATCGGGCCCGGCGACGCGCGCTGGTACATCTGCAGCGCCGACAGCGACCGCAGCACGCTCATCCACCGCACTTCCGCGAACTCGTCGTGGCCGCCGGGCGGCAGCTGCAGCAGCGTGGCGGCGCGCACGCCGAGCACCCGGGTCGTCATGTCGCCGCGCTCGATGTAGCGGCCGAGGCGCCACATCTCGTAGGCCGCGTCGCGGGTCATCGCCACGGTGAGCACTCCGTCGAGACGCCGGCTGTCGTTGACGACGCGCATCAGGAACGCTTCGCGCGCGCGACGCCCGATCGACGTCGCCGCCGTGGACCGGACGTAGATCGACAGGTCGTTCACCGTCTGCCAGGCTTCGCGGGGCAGCACCTCGCGGCACGTGCGGAGGTTTTCGCGGCACGATTCGACCGTGTTCAGGATGCTGTTCGAGTGATCGGGGTCGGCGATCAAGAAGTGCACGACCGGCCGTTCGTCAGAGCCGTCCTCGGGTTCGAGCACCGTTTCGCTGCCCGCCACGGCGACGAGCGAGTTCCACCGGGCGATGCCGTGCGTCGGGATGTCCGCGAGCACGTCGCCGAAGCTGCGCAGGACGCGGGCCGCGTCCTCGGCCCGCTCGATGTAGCGCGCCGCCCAGTAGATGCGGTCGGCGACCCGCGACAGCAACACCATCAGCCGGCTCCCGATTGGGATTGTGACTGTGACTGTGACTGTGATTGCGATTCCGTCGGCACGCCGTCGTCGGCGTCGGCCTCGAACGGGGCGTCGACGATCCAGGTGTCCTTGCTGCCACCGCCCTGCGACGAGTTGACGATCAGCGAGCCCTTCTGGAGCGCAACTCGTGTCAGGCCGCCCGGCGTGACGTAGCTCTCTGCGCCGGTCAGCACGAACGGCCGCAGATCGAGGTGCCGCGGTTCGAGGCCGTCCTCGACGAGCGTGGGAGCGGTCGAGAGCTCGAGGATCGGTTGGGCGACCCAGTTCCGTGGGTCGTGCTCGATCGCCCGCCGCACTTCCGCGAGCGCCTCCTCGCTCGCCCGGTCACCGATCACGATGCCGTAACCGCCGCTCTCGTTCGCCGGCTTCATCACCAGCTCGTGCAGGTGGTCGAGCACGTAGGTGCGTTCGTCGTCGTACATGCAGCGGTACGTCGGCACGTTCTTGATCTGCGGCTCCTCGCCCAGGTAGTAGCGCACCATGTCGGGCACCCAGGCGTAGACACACTTGTCGTCCGCGACGCCCGCACCCGGCGCGTTGGCGATGGCGACGTTGCCGGCCTTCCAGGCGCGCATCAGCCCGTGCACCCCGAGCGTCGAGTCCTCCCGGAAGACGTCCGGGTCGATGAACAGGTCGTCGATGCGACGGTAGATGACGTCGACGCGCTCGGGGCCGTGGATCGTCTTCATGTACACGTTGTCGTCGTCGCCGACCATGAGGTCGGCGCCCTCGACCAGTGCGGCACCCATCCGTTGCGCCAGGAACGAGTGCTCGAAGTAGGCGGAGTTGAAGATCCCGGGCGTCAGCACCGCGATCCTCGGATTGCTCCGTCCCTCCGGTGCGAGTGAGGCGAGCATCTTGTTCAGCTCGTCGGTGTAGCCGTCGACGGGACGGACGAACTCGCGCTCGAACAACTCGGGGAACGTGCGTTTCGCGACGCCGCGGTTCTCGATCACGTAGCTCACACCCGACGGCACTCGGAGGTTGTCCTCGAGGACGTAGAACTCACCGTCGCCCGCGCGCACCAGGTCCGAGCCGGAGATGTGAGCCCAGACACCGAACTTCGGTGAGATGCCCTCGCACTCCGGCCGGTAGTTCGCCGAGTCGTCCAGCAGGTCAGCCGGGAACACGCCGTCTGCGATGATCCGCCGGTCGTTGTAGAGGTCGTCGATGAACATGTTCAGCGCGCGCAGCCGTTGCTTCAGACCCCGGTCGACCTGCTCCCACTCCGCGCCCGCGATCAGCCGGGGCACGATGTCGAACGGCCACGCGCGGTCGATGTTCTCCCCGTCGGAGTAGACGGTGAACGTGATGCCCATCGTCAGGATCTCGAGGTCGGTGGCGCGCTGGCGCTCGCGCAGTTCATCCAGACCGAGTGTGTCGAGCCGCGACATCAGGTCCCGGGCGATCGGCCTGGGCTGGCCGGTTTCGTCGAGCAGTTCGTCCACGCCTGCGACAGTAACCACAACGCGCCGTCTCCGGCGGCTGGACGATGACGGCCGTGTGAATTCTCCGCAGTGACGGTCAGCCGGACTCGACGGGCGGCTTCGGCTCCTTCGGCAACCCGAGGACCCGCTCGCCGACGATGTTCCGTTGGATCTGGCTCGTGCCGCCCCAGATCGTCTCCGAGCGGGAGAAGAAGAACGAACTCATCATCGCGCTGACCGGATACCCCTCGCGCTGCCGGTCACGCGTCGCGCCGGGCCATCCGCCGGATTCCGGCCCGGCATCGATGAGCGTCGCGTCCGCGCCGTAGATGTCGAGCGCGAGCTCCATCGCTCGCTGGTGCATCTCGCTCCAGAACATCTTGTTCGTCGCGCCGAGCGCGATCGTGCCCATGTCCTTGGATCCGTTGAGCGTGGCCGACAGGTTGCGCAGGCCGTTGAAGCGCAGGATCTGGATCTTCGTGTAGTACTGCATCAGCCGCTGGCGGATGAGCGGGTCGTCGATCTTGCCGTTCGCCTGCGCTTGCTCCTTGAGCAACCTGTACTCCTCGGCGAAACGCCGGAATCCAGTCGTCGCCGACTGGCCCCGCTCGAACGCGAGCGTCGAGTTGGCGACCTTCCAACCGTTGTTGACGCCGCCGACCACTGCATCCTTGGCGCATCGGGCGCTGTCGAAGAACACCTCGCAGAACTCCGCGGTCCCGTCGGGCTGGGTGATCCCGCGCACCTCGACGCCGTCCTGGCGCATCGGCACGAGCATGTAGGAGATCCCGGCATGCTTCTTGACGTCCGGGTCGGTCCGCGTCAGCAGGAAGCAGTAGTCCGCGTGGTGCCCTTGCGTGGTCCAGACCTTCTGGCCGTTGATCACCCACTCGTCGCCGTCGAGCACGGCGGACGTCTTCAACGACGCGAGGTCCGAGCCCGAGTTCGGCTCGGAGAAGCCCTGGCACCAGCGCGTCGTGCCCGACAGGATCCCGGGCAGGAACTCCTGCTTCTGCTCCTCGGTACCCCATTGCAGCAGCGTCGGCCCGACGAGCGTGTCGCCGAAGAAGTCGCCGCGCATCGGTGCCTTCGCATTCGCGAACTCCTCGGCGAGCACGACGCCCTGCATCGTCGACAACCCCTTGCCGCCGTACTCGGTCGGCCACGTCGCGCAGATCCAACCGCCCTCGAACAGCTTCTTCGGCCACTGCTCGTTGAACGCCGCACGCTCGTCGGCAGTCATCTCGAAACCGTCGTCGAACCAGCCGTCGGGCAGGTTCTCGTGCAGCCACGACCTGATTTCGGTGCGGAACTCCTCGGCCTCTGGGGGGTACGTCAAGTCCATCGCGCCATTGTGCACGGCGCGGTTCCACCAGCTCCAACCGCAGCGCGGAGTCGTGCGCACACCCACTGGCGCACACTCGGACAGTTCACGCAGTGGAAACAATGCGGCGACACCGGGTTAACCCACCCCGCGTACCTTGCGCCTCGCATCCGGCAGGCAACGGCGCCACTGGATTCTCCACACCTTCCCTTCCCCTATCCCCATTGGAGGACCCGTGCGCAACCGTGCACTTCGAATCATCTCCGGCTTGGGTGGCGTCACCGCCATCGTCGCCATCACACCGTCCATCGGCTTCGCGCAGGAGGTCTCCGAGACGCAGGCCATTCTCGACAACATCTGGGTGTTCATCGCCGGCTGTCTCGTGTTCTTCATGCAGGCGGGCTTCGCGCTCGTCGAAGCGGGCTTGACCCGAGCGAAGAACGTCGTGAACATCTTCGCGAAGAACGTCGCTGACGCGATCATCGGCATCCTTGCGTTCTTCTGCAGCGGGTACGCGCTCGCGTTCGGCGGCGGTAACGACTTCTTCGGAACGGACGGCTTCTTCCTCACCGGGCTCGACATCAACGAACTCGGTGGCAGCGGCGTAATGAACCTGTCGCACGGCACGTTCTTCTTCTTCCAGGCCGTCTTCGCCGCGACGGCGGTGACGATCTGTTCCGGCGCGATGGCGGAACGGACGAAGTTCGGGTCGTACCTCATCTTCGGTGCGGTGATGTGCGCCGTCATCTACCCCGTGGTCGTCCACTTCACGTGGGGCGGCGGGCTGATCGCGAACATCTCGATCGGCGACGCCGTCTACTCGGACTTCGCCGGTTCCGGCGTCGTGCACATGACCGGCGGCGTCGCCGCCCTCGTGGGCGCATTCCTCGTCGGACCGCGCAGGGGCAAGTTCGGTGACGACGGGAAACCGCGGGCGATCCCCGGCCACAACATTCCGTTCGCGATCCTCGGCGTCTTCGTCCTGTGGCTCGGCTGGTTCGGGTTCAACCCCGGCTCCGAGCTCGCCGCAGACAACCTCGTCACCGGCATCGCGCTCAACACGATGCTCGCGGCCGCGGCCGGCGGTCTCGCCACGGCGGCGCTGATCTGGTTCAAGACCGGCAAGCCGGACATCGCGTTCATCGGCAACGGCGTGCTCGCCGGTCTCGTGGCGATCACCGGGCCGTGCGGCACGGTGACCCCGCTGATCTCGGTGCTGATCGGTGCGATCGGCGGCGTGATCGTCGTCTACTCGGTCTTGTTCTTCGACAAGATCAAGATCGACGACCCGGTCGGCGCCATCAGCGTCCACGGCGTCGTCGGCGTATGGGGCGTCATCTCGATCGGGCTGTTCGCGAAGTTCGACGACGCGTTCCTCGGGCGCGACGACGCCGGTCTCTTCTACGGCGGTGGCGTCGAGCAGTTGATCGTCCAGCTGCTGATGGTGCTGATCATCGCAGCGTGGGTCGGCATCGCCTCGTTCGTCGTCTTCAGCACCCTGAAGGCGACGATCGGCCTGCGGGTCGACGACGAAGAAGAGGTCGAAGGCCTCGATGTCCCCGAGCACGGCATGGCCGGCTACAGCGCCGACCCCGCCTTCGTCTGAGCCAGCACGTAGCCACCGAGAAAGAGAGATCACCATGAAACTCGTGACAGCAGTCATCAAGCCGTTCAAGCTCGACGACGTCAAGGACGCCCTCAAGGCCGCCGGCTCCGCCGGCATCACCGTGTCGGAGGTGCGCGGCTTCGGCCGCCAGGGAGGCCACACCGAGACGTACCGCGGTGCGGAGTACAAGATCGACTTCGTGCCCAAGGTCGAGATCCAGATCGTCGCCGACGACGGCGCCGTCGACACGATCGTCGAGGCGATCGTCGCGTCGGCGGCGACCGGCAAGATCGGCGACGGAAAGATCTGGGTCACCGACGTCGACCGCATCGTGCGGATCCGCACCGGCGAGGAGGGCGGCGACGCCATCTGAGGCTCGAACGGCCGGCGCACCCGCCGGCATCACTGTCTCGTCGCAGCGTCGCGTGAGGCACCGCCGGCCCCTTCGTCGACCCGTTCCCCCCGGACCGGGCGACGCAGGGGCCGGTGCGCGTCCCACGGCGGGGACGGCGCCGAGTTCAGCCGGCCGCACGCCCGTCGCTATGGTCGCCCACCATGGATACCGGAAACACCGCATGGGTGCTCGCCTCGGCAGCGCTCGTGCTGTTCATGACGCCAGGCCTCGCGTTCTTCTACGGCGGCATGGTCCGCTCGAAGCACGTGCTCGGGATGCTGATGCAGAACATCTTCGCGATGGGTCTGGTGTCGACGCTGTGGGCGGTCGTCGGGTTCTCGCTCGTGTTCGGCGACAGTGGCAACGGCTGGATCGGCAACTTCGACTTCCTGTTCCTGTGGGATGTCACCGATCTCGACGGGGACATCCCCGGCATGGCATTCGTCGCGTTCCAGATGATGTTCGCCGTCATCACACCGGCGCTGATCACCGGCGCGACCGCCGATCGACTGAGGTTCGCGCCGTACGCCGTGCTGATCGGCGTCTGGTCGATCCTCGTGTACGTGCCGGTCGCGAAGTGGGTCTTCAACGGCTGGATCCTCGACATGGGCGCGCTCGACTTCGCGGGCGGCACGGCGATCCACATCAACGCCGGTGTTGCCGCGCTCGCCGTCGTCCTCGTGATCGGAAACCGCCGCGGCCACGGCCGCGAACCGATGCCTCCGCACAACCTGCCGCTGACGGTGCTGGGCACCGGCATCCTGTGGTTCGGCTGGATCGGGTTCAACGCCGGCTCCGCGCTCGCCGCCAACGGCATCGCTGCGCAGGCCGTCGTCAACACGCACCTCGCGGCCGCGACCGGCATGCTCGGCTGGCTGCTGGTGGAGAAGATGAAGTCGGGTCACGCAACCACGCTGGGAGCGGCGTCGGGCGCGGTCGCCGGCCTGGTGGCGATCACGCCGTGCGCCGGTTTCGTCGGCGGGGCGTCGCCGTTGATCATTGGTGCGGCCGCCGGCGTGCTGTGCTACCTCGCGCTCGGGATCAAGGCCAAGATGAACTGGGACGACAGCCTCGATGTCATCGCCGTACACCTCGTCGGTGGCCTCGTCGGTACGCTGCTGCTCGGCCTGTTCGCCGACACGACGGTCAACGACGCGTTCGACGGGCTGCTCTACGGTGGCGGTCTCGAACTGCTGAAGGATCAATTCGTCGCCGCCGTGGTCGTCGCGGCGTTCTCGTTCGTCGTCACGTTCGCCATCGCCAAGGCGATTCAGGAGACGATCGGCCTGCGCGTCGACGACGATCCGCGCTTCCACCTTGGGCACGAAGTCGATCTGGTACTCCGCGCCGCGGTACGTCTCGGTGTGACCACCCTGACGCCCGAACCCGCGTACCTCGGACACGGTGATGCCCGTGAC
>JABDKP010000168.1 GCA_013002175.1 Ilumatobacter sp. | reverse complement strand
GACGCCGCGGTCGCCCACCGCATCGACGAGGCGTTGGCCGACGTACCGCAGCAAGTCGTCGCCGGCGAGGTGACCGAGCCGGTCGTTGACCGCCTTGAAACCGTTGAGGTCGAGGAACATCACGGTGTGGGCCGGGTGCGTCGGGTTCACGTCCGCGATCGCCTCGCCGAGCCACTTGACGAACTGCGCCCGGTTCGCCAACTCGGTCAGCGTGTCGCGCATCGCCAGGTGCTCGAGCTCGGCATGGGTCTCGCGCAACTCGGACAGCAGTTGCTCGTTCTGCAGTGCAACCGACGCCTGGCCACAGAGCAGCCGCAGGGCCATGATCTGGCTGGCCGGATCGTCGCTGAGCCGGGATGCGGCGACCCGCAGGACCACGTGGACCCGATCGCTGGCGGACAGCGTGATGCGGATGATCGTCGCCATCCCGATCTCGTCGAGAGCGGTGAACTGGTCGGGGTCGGGGTCGCTGGCATCGATGTAGACCTCGGCGAGTGCGAGGTCGTTCTCCTGGAGTGCGCTGCCGGGGTGTCCGGGCGCCGGCAGGCGGAGGTCCGGCGAGCCCGCCGAGGCGAGCAGGTCCCAGCGGTTCGTGTGCGTCCGGATCCAGGTGTCGGACGCATCGAAACCGAGGTCGACCGAGGACTGGGCGAGCACGTCGAACAGCCGGCCGCCCAGCCGGGTCACGTCGTGGCCCGCCTCGGTGACCTGTTCCATGATTCGGCTCCGGGCGCGTGCCTTCTCGGTTTCGCGCCGCTGCGTGAGGACGTCGCCGAGCAGCTGTTCCGCGAGGTACGAACCGGGGATCACGACCATCAGCAGCACGCCGAGTTGATCGATCAGCTGCCCGAGTTCCTCGATCACGACCGATGACGGCGTGCCGACGGAGGACTGTGTCCAGAAGAAGACGCCGATCGTCAGGCCGCACATCAGCATCCAGTGCACGAATGCGCCGGTGAGACGGAAGTGGATCGCGGCCTCGATGATCGGCAGCGCCATCAGCACCCAGCCGATGCCGGAGATGCCGGTCGCGGCGACGAAGAAGACGACGACGAGTGTGTCGCCGGTGAGTTCGGCGGTGGCCAGCCGCCGCGCCGCGGCCCCGACGGCTCGGCGCGACCGATAGTTCGCGAGCAGGCTGATCGCGCCGAGACACGCGAGTGAGGCGACCAGCGCCTGTGCGCGGGAGATCCCGACGGCGTCGAGGTCGAACTCGCGGTCCTGGACGAAGAACTGCATGCCGATCATCAGCGCGACGACGAGGCGCACGCGGGCGATGCCGCGTTGGTCGCCGGACATGAACTTGCGATCATCGTCTGCACGATCGTGACGGCTGCGCAGCACGCTCGTGGTCGTCACGGTGAGCGCTGCGAGGAGCAGCACGGCGAGCGAGATCAGCGCCGATGTGTTCCCCTCGGCCGACCACACCAGCGGCAACCCGAGGAACGGGACGACCATGCGGCCGACGCCGGCAACGTCGGTGCGATGGACGGTGTCGGAGTCGGTCGTCGGGTTCGCGTCCCCCTTTGTGACATACGCCTGCTCATCGGAGAGCACTTCGAAGATGCGATGGGTGACCAGTTCGCCGTCGCCCGCGGCGCGCTCGAACGTGATCACCGACTGCTGGCCGAGCAGGTCGTCCGGATGCTGCTCGATGAACAGCACATCCCCGGCCCGCAGCGTCGGCGACATCGACCCGCTCGTGACGACGACCGGGTCCCAGGTGCCGGCGATCATGATCACCGATGCCATCGCGGCGAGCAGGGCGACGAGGTAGAGCGCAGCCCAGCTGACGAGCGTCGCGACCTCCCAGATCGCCGTTCGCAGGTTGCTGCGAATCCACTCGCGTGCTGCGTTGATCATGCCGGACGGGCCTCGATCGTGAGCGTGAAGTCGGTGGACTGACCTTGGGCGCGATTGTCGTCCGTCACGATCGCTTCTGCGGAGACGGCGATGCGGTCGCCGCTGACGAGCGGCCGATCGACTTCGACGCCGCTGGCGAACGAGCCGTGCTGCGACCAGAACACGTCGAGGCGGCCGGCGTACAACTCGGCCCGCGTGCCGGGCTGCTCAGCGGCGGCGTCCGGGCAGGAGTTCGCGTCGAGTTCGGTGAGACGGAAGTCGACGTACGGGTCCAACCCGGAACCGGCGCTGGATGTGCCGTGGAGGCGGACCGTGACGGGAATCGTGCCGGCGTACTCGATGACGACGCAGCCATCGACGGGGACCCCCGGGTACAGCCCGTCGCCGTCGAGCAGCAGATCGACGGCACTGCCGGGTTGGGACAGGTTGATCGTCGCCGTCGTCAACAGGCCTTCGCTCGACGTCGTCGCGGCCACCCGCGCCGACGTGGTCGCCGCGGCATTCAGCACGAACACGATCGCCGCCCCCAGGACGGCAGCCGCGGCGACGACGACGAGCAGGGCTCGCCAGGGATCGCCAAGAGTGCGCCCGCGGTGTGTCACATGGGTTTCATCGGCACTCCGTCACGGATTCTTGACAAACCGACTGTCACTGGCGATCGGGGTTCGATGCGTCGCGACAGGCCAGCGTGCCGACCCGATTCGCAGGAGTCTGGGATCAGTCGTCGTCGTCGCGAGGACCGAATTCGGGGACCGGGCGGGCATCTGCGTCGGCGCGGGTGCTGGCCGGTCCGTTTTCGGCGATGTCGTCCAGCAGCCAGTTCATCTCCTCGATTTCCCGCTTCTGCGCGTCGATGATCGCGGTTGCGAGGTCGCGAACCCGCAGGTCATCGAAGTCCGCTCGGCTGCTGGTGAGGATCGCGATCGAGTGGTGGGGGATCATCGCGCGCATGTACGACTCGTCACCCACAGTGGTCTGACTTCGCACCAACCAGAGCGCGACGGAGAACACGACGATGCTGCCGGCCACGATCAGCGCGTTCACGCGCCGGTTGCGGTACATCCCGAGCATGAATCCAAGCATGATCACCGCCATCGCGGCTCCCATCACGAACGTCATGTAGAACCGGGTCTCGCTCCAGCGGACGTCGGCGAGACGGTACGAATTTGCATATGTGAGGGCGAACATCGCCGTCATCGAGGTGGCGATCATCGCGGCGAAGCGCCAGTACGGGGCGCCACCGGTGTCGTGTCGGTCGGTCGCGTCGTGGTCGTCGCCGGGGTCCTCCCGGTCGACGCGGTCGGTCACGGTGCTGGCGGAGACGGTGTCGGCGCTCATGTCCGGCACCTACCCACGTGTCCCGCCCGCCAAACGCCCGCAAGAGGAGCTTCAGGCGGGTGGCTGCGCCCGGGCGACGCCGACCGCACGGTCGATCATGACGCGTGCGGTGTCGAGGTCGTCGGGCCGCCCGAACAGCGTGTCGCCCATGCCGACCGCAATCGCGCCCGCGTCGAAGAACGCGGCCATCGTGTCGACGGTGACCCCGCCGGTGGCCATGAACGGCCGCTGCGGATACGCCGGGGCGACCTGGGCCAGCCAGGACGGGCCGGGCGGGTCGGCCGGGAAGAACTTCAGCACGTCGGCACCGCAGCGAAGGGCGAGTTGGATCTCCGCCGGCGTCTGCACGCCGGGCAGCGTCAGCATGCCCAGTTCGGCGCTGCGGCGTGCCGTGTCGACGTCGATGCCCGGCAGCACGCAGAACGTCGACCCGGCGGCCGCCGCCGACTCCGCCTGCTCGACCGACCACGTCGTGCCGACACCGACGGATGCATCCGGTCCGAAGCGTTCGGCGAGCAACGCGACATCGTCGGTCGCGGCGGGGTAGTCGTGCGTGATCTCCAGTGATCGTACGCCCCGCTCGACGAGGACGTCCGCGAGGGGGACCAGCTCCGGGCGCGGGATCTGCCGCAACACGGCCATGATCCGGTCCTCACGAAGACAGGTGAGCGCGTGGAGGCGGAGGTCGGTCGTCATCGCGCGCGAAGGTCGAGACTGCCGGACCAGTCGACGATGCCCCACTCGGCGGCACCGTTGCCAACGGTCAGCGTCCCGGTCATCACGAGGTCGAGACGCCCGGAGAGCCCCGGACCCCGGACGCGACCCCGCAGTACCAGATCGACGTCACAGACACGTTCGCCCGTCGAAGCGGTCGTGCACGATGCGGTGCCCCGCACCGAGCTCAGGTCGCCGGACTCGAACCCGTCGGTGAAGATTGCCGTGCCCTGCGACCGGCCGCGGACGGCCTGGAGCTCCTCGTCGGAGCCCTTGAAGTCGAGCACGATGTCGAGATCGCGGGCGACGGCGACCATCGAGCCGTCCAGACCTCGCTCGGTGCACGTCTGGTTCGTGCACGCGACGATGGCCGACCCCTGGAAGCCAGAGGTGCGGACGTGCACCCGGCGCTGGTTGCGTTCGACGCGGACATCGACGGCACCGTGGCCGTCGTAGGTGCCGGCGACGTCCATCGTGGCCCGCTCGGGTGGTGCGGCCTGCGCCGGACCACCGCTCACCGGTACCACGATCAACCCGATCGCCGCAGCGACCGCGACAAGATGTCTCATCTCCACTCCCTCCGTCTCGCGTGACGTTGCGACAGTACCAGCGTCGAGCCGACGAGCTTCCTACGATGGGGCCATGGCAGCCGCAATCGTCGCGTGTCCTTCCTGTGACACGAAGAACCGGGTCCCGTCGGTCGCCGCCGGCCGGCCCCGGTGCGCGACGTGCCACCGTGACCTGCCCTGGCTGGTGGACGTCGGAGATCGCGAGTTCGACGCCGCGGTCGATGTCGAACGTCTCGTCCTCGTCGACCTGTGGGCCGCGTGGTGCGGACCGTGCCGCGCGGTCGCGCCGATCCTGGCGACGCTCGCCCGCGACTTCGCCGGCGACATCAAAGTGGTCAAGGTCGATGTCGACGCGTCACCGATCACCGCCCGGCGCTACTCCGCGACCAGCATTCCGACCTTGCTGTTCCTGCGTCACGGCGAACTCGTCGACCGACTGGTCGGGGCCCATCCCGAGCACGTGTTGCGCGAGCGGGTCAAGACGCTCCTCGCCGGGGCCAACGAACCTCCGAGCTGAGTCTCGGTCGATGCGTGCCTCGTCCGGACAACTGACTGCGCCGACCGTCTCCGGCTGAACCCACCGGGCCCGACCCGTGACGTGCGCCACCGATGTCACCCGCACGACGATCGCGATCGTCTGTCTGAAAACCAATGCCCATCGGTCTCGAGGAGTCACCATGACCCGTCATCCACTCGCGGTTGCCGTCTCCGTCGCCACGCTCGGGCTCGCGGCGTGCGGCGACGACGGCCCGACAGCCACATTCGACAGCCCCAACGACGGTGCCGCGGTCGCCGGCGGGGTGGCACTCGCGATGAGCGCCGAGGGCGTCACGATCGAGCCGGCCGGCGAGGTCCGCAACGGCTTCGGCCACTTCCACGTCATTGCCGACGCCGGTTGCGAGACGACCGGTACCGGCATCGGCAAGGATGCGGACCACCTCCACTTCGGCGGCGGGCAGGCCGCGGGGACGATCTATCTCGAGCCTGGTCAGCACGAGCTGTGCCTCCAGGTCGGCGACGGCGTCCACGCCGCGCTCGACATCACCGACACCGTGACCGTCGATGTCGGGGTGACCAGCCAGGAGCAGTGGTGCGCCGTCCTCCGCGAGATCGACGCGATGTTCGAGACGACCGACAGCAGCAGCGACGTCGTGGCCCAGCAACTCGGATACGAGAACATCCGCCGGCTGGTGGCACAGGCGGCCGACGGTCTCGAGTACGTGGATGCGTCGGCGCGCAACGACGTGACGCGCACCATCGAGTTCGCGGCGACCCTTACATCGGTCCTCGCGACGGCCGAGAGTGAGGAGGCCGCCGAGGAGGAGCTGGAGGCGCTGTTCGCTGACGTCGGTGACGAGCCGCTGCCGGGTGCCGACTGGGTACTCGCCACCTGCGGCATCGACATCGGGTGACCAGACCGGGGTCTCCAGACTGACGCGGCCGGCGCGTGACGCCCGGGCCGGGAGCTGTCACGATGTGTCTCCCACTGTCAACGCCGAGGAGAACGTCATGCCGCAACCCGTCGCCCTCTACCTCCAGGACGCGCACGACATCCGCCAGGGGGCGGCGTTCGCCCAGTATGCGGAGTCGAAGGGGTTCCACTCGGTCTGGCAGGCGGAGAGCCGGCTGGTCCGCGAGGCGCCGGTCGCGATGGCCGCGTTCGCGACGGTCACCGACACGATCAAGGTCGGGTCAGGCGTCGCGGACATCTGGACCCGCAATCCGGCGCGGCTGGCCGCGACGTTCTCGACGTTGGACGATCTCGCCCCGGGGCGGGTGATCATGGGGCTCGGCGCGTGGTGGGACCCGCTCGCGTCCAAGGTCGGCATCGACCGTGCGAAGCCGCTGCGGGTGATGCGCGAAGTCGTCACGGCGTGCCGGGCTTTGCTCAACAACGAAACGGTCACGTTCGACGGGGAGTACGTGCATCTCGACGGCGTCGAGCTCGACTACGTGTACCAGGAGCGGCGGCCGAAGGACGTGCCGATCTACATCGGAGCGACCGGGATGAAGATGATGGAGTTGACCGGCGAGATCGCCGATGGTGTCGTGCTCAACTATCTCGTGTCGCCCGAGTACAACGAGCGGGCCCTCGAAGCGCTGCAGGCCGGCGCCGACAAGGCCGGCCGCTCGCTCGACGACATCGAACGGCCGCAGCTGGTCGTGTGCTCGGTGCACGAGGACCGTGCGACCGCGCTCGACATGGCCCGCCAGATGGTGACGCAGTACCTCGGGCAACAGCCGCACATCATGAAGGCGTCCGGCGTGCCGCAGTCGCTGCTCGACAAGGTCGGCGAGGTGCTCACGTGGCCGGCGACGCACGAGCAGGTCGAAGCGGCATCGAAGCTCGTGCCGGACGAGATCGTCCAGATGCTGACGGCTTCGGGTACGCCGGACGAGGCGCGCGAGCAGGTCGCCCACTACATCCGCCACGGCTGCACGTGCCCGATCCTGTACCCGCTCGGCGACGTCGAGGCGATGATCGACGCGTTTGCGGACTGGGAGCCCTGACGACGTCCCACGAACGCCGCTGATGCACTATCCCAGTGCTTCGGCCCGCGCAACGAGTTCGTCGAGCCCGGGTTCGGTCGGGTCCCACGGCGTTCCGGCGTGAATGATCGCCACCTGGCACGCCTCTGCCGCCGTCACCATGTCGCGGTAGGTGCCGGCACTGAGGTCGGCGATGTACGCCTGCTTGTTCTCGTCGTAGGCGAACATGTCCGGGTTCAACGTCGTGCACTCGTCGCAGGTGGTGCAGCGGGCGGTCTCGATCCACGGTTGGCCGCTCGGTGGCCCCGCATCCTCGGGCGGTGCTTCGTCCGGCAGCGGCCCGATCGTGGTCGTCGGCTGTGCCGGCGGCGACGCAGCCGGCTCCGGATCGACCGCGCCCGGTTCGGCAAGCCGTTCGCGGGCGTCGTCGTCGTCCCATCGTGCGCGCTCAGTCGCGAGCAGCGCGAGAGCATGCGAGTTGCGGATGCCGGCCAGCTCCTGCAGGCTGCGCCACGTCGCCCCGACGCGTTGGGCACGGCGGAGCAACTCACGATCGACCGTGAGGCGCTGGATGACGTCGTCGTCGGACACCATCACGACGTACGGCAGCCAATCGTCGGCGTCCGGGTCACCGTGCCTGAGCACGCTGACCGCCGGCACCATGTCGTCCGGCGAGGTCGCACCGGGCACCGCGGTGAAGTTGCGCGCGTAGCGCGGATCCAGCGCCGCGACGTCGAGCACCGTGAATGCCGAGGGTTCGGACCGGTGCTGGAGATCGGCGTCTTCGAAGCTCACGGTCGCGCTCGGCCAGTCGTCGTCGGGCTGCGGATTGGCGTCGAGGCGGAAGCGCGCCGCCCAGTCCGTCCCGGCACCGGGGTCGAAGACGAAGGCCGGCGCGAGGCGCGACTGGACCGCGGCGGCCGCCGCCAGATAGGGGCTCAGCGAAGATTCGTCGTCTGCGGCTGGGACGTAGACGCTGAACAGCGCCGGCCCCGCCGCGTCCAGTCCGATGGCCAGGTCGGCGCGGGCCTGGAACAGATGCGAGCTGGCCGTCTGGAGCACGAACGCCGTGCCGAGTCCGATCGCCATCGAAGCGAGCGTGCGCCCCGGAGGCGCTCCGATGTGGGTTGCGGGCTCGCCGAGCGCATCGTGCACCTCGACGAGCACCTTGATCGGCAGCTCCGAGCCGAGCAGTTCGAACAGCGCTGCGTGCTCGTCACCGCTGAGGTCCGCGTCGCCGATCGTGACGAGCGACGAGGGGAAGAGGCCGACGTCCCGGCCGTCCACCGACCGCTCGTCGAATTCGCGGAAGAAGCCGTCGTGCTCCGTCTCCCGGTAGCGGTTGTCGGCTTCGAGTTCGGCGATCGCCATCGCCCGGACGAGTCGGGCCCTCGCCGCAGCCCGTTCCCGGTGGGCATCGATCGCCGCGACACAGCTGTGGAACAGCTGTGGGTGGCGGTCGTCGGCGCGATGCTGCGCCGGGAAGAACCGCTGGGTGGTCAGCTCGTCGAGTACCGATCGGATCCGGCTGCGGCGGGTGTCTGGCAGTGCAGCTCCGTCGGGCCGACGCCGGAGGAGTGCGGACCAGGCCTCGAAGTCGAAGTCAGCACGGTGGTCGCCGCCCAACGCGGTCGACAGTCGCTCCGGTGAGCACCCTGCGGGGGAGTGGGCCTCGTCCGCTTCGAGGATCCCCGAGAGCCGCAGGATCAGCTCGTCGACCCGCCGCCCCGCTCGGCGTGCCGCCTGCTCATGGAGCGCCGCCCACACATGCTGCACGACGTCGGAGGCGATGTGCTCGTCGCAGTCGAGGACGGTGCCGTCGATCGTGATCGCGTTCCGGACCAGGTCGAGCTGGTCTGCGAACGCTGCATCGTCAGGGCACGTCGCCAACACGTCGGCGGTCGCGAGCTTCCACAACTCGCTCAGCGGACCGCGGCCCGAGCCCGCGACGCGGCGCCGGATCGCGGCCTCGACGCGTAGTGCTCTCCGACGCGTGCTCTCGCCTGCAGCGCCCCGCGCTGCCACCCGCCGCACCGCGCGGTTGGTCACGTCGGTCAGGCTCTCGACATGGGGGTCGCCGTCGACGAGCACCACCGGGTAGTCGTACCGGAGCTCCGTCAGGTCCCGGTACGGGGCGAGCAACACCGGAAGCAGCCCGGTCGGCGATGCGGTCGTCATGTCAGCTCCCCGCCGCTCCCGTCGGCCAGATCGTGAATCGGTCGAGCTCCTCGTCGACGACCGCCCGGATCTCCTCGGGGTCGAATCGGTGGTCGGCTCGACGGAGGTCCTCGTAGCACGGCACGTCGTCGTTGCGGTACAGGATGCCGACCGGGATCGGGTCGGTCGTCTCGGCGATCACGCGGGCGGCCGCGAGGTCGGCCGGGTCGTGGTCCCGCTGGTTGCGGTACGTCGACGACGTCGAGGGGCTCGGCTGCAGCCCGTCCTCGTGGGTCAGCAGCAGCAGCCGTTCGGGGTCCCGAATCCACGGTTCGAAGTGCCCGTCCATGTACTCCGGGCAGCGCTGGAGGATGCGGATGAACGACAGACCCTGGTGATCGTGGGCGGCCGCGACGATGTCGTGGACGACCTCCGGCATCCAGTCGACGCACTGCGCGACGAACGAGACGTTGGTGACCCCGAGCGTCACGGTCAGCGGGTTGAGCGCCGTCAAGGGGGACCCGGACGGGGTCGTGTTGGTGCGCAGACCCCGTGGTGAGGTCGGCGAGACCTGGTTCTTCGTCAGGCCGTAGACCCCGTTGTCGTGCATCACGACGGTGATGTCCGGGTTGTACCGCAGCGCGTGGATCCAGTGTGAGGTGCCGATCGCGCAGCAGTCGCCGTCGCCGGTGGTGACGAACACGTCGAGGTCGGGTCGGCGGATCTTGATCCCCTCGGCGATCGGCAGCGGCCGGCCGTGCAGGCCGTGGAACCCGTACGTGTTCATGTAGTGCGGGAACCGACTCGAGCAGCCGATGCCGGAGACGAAGACCGTCTTCTCCGGCGGGAGCTGGCGGTCGCGACACAGCCGCTGCAGTGCGGCGAGGATCGCGTTGTCGCCGCAACCGGTGCACCACCGTGCGACGCCGCCCTCGTAGTCGTCGAGGTCGTAGTGGTCGGGGTGGGTACGGAGCAGGGCGTTCGTCACGGCGAGCTGCCTCATCGGGGTACCTCCACGCGCTGGGTGAGGCGGGTGCGGATCGCGGCCTCGATCACCCCCGGCTGCAGCGGTTGGCCCTTCGCCTCGCCCCAGCAGTCGACATCGACGAGGTACCGCGCGCGCAGCAGCCAGGCGAGGTTGCCGTAGCGGCGGTTCTCGTCGTCGATCATCGGGTCCTCGAGGCGATCGGACCAGTTGTTCTCCACCGCCAGTACCCGATCGAAGCGAGCCAGGTGTTCTCCGATCCCTGGTGCGAGCGGCTGGAGGAAGCGGAGGTGCAGCGCGCCGACGCGGTGCCCGTCTGCTCGGACGCGCTCGACCGCCTCGGCGATCGCACCGCGGGTGCTGCCCCAGCCGACGACGAGGAGTTCGCCCTCCTGGTCGCCCCGGACCGTTGGCGGTCGGAGGGTCCGCTGCAGGGCGGCGAGGCGGAGGCTGCGCATCCGGATCGCCTCCTGGTTGACGTCGGGGTCGTAGGCGACGGTGCTGTCGCGGTCGTGGGCGAGGCCGGTCAGGCAGTGCATCCCGCCCGGCTGGCCCGGGATGAACCGCCGGGCCAGGCCGGTGTGTTCGTCCCAGTCGTACGGGCGCGCGCCCGCCGGGACCGGTCGCTGGTCGATCGGGGGCGCCAGCCAGTCCGTCGAGAACTCGGGTCTCCTGAACGCCTGCTGGGCCGTCGCCAGGCTCGCATCGGTGAGCACGACGACGACCATGTTGTACGTCTCGGCGATCTTGCGGGCGGTGATCACCGAGTAGAAGCAGTCCTCGATGTCGGCCGCAGCCATCACCACCTTCGGCGCGTCACCGTGGCTGCCGAACATCGCGCTCAGCAGGTCACCCTGTTCCGCTTTCGTCGGCTGACCGGTGGAGGGCCCGCCGCGTTGCACGTCGAGGACGACCAGTGGGATCTCGCCCATGACGGCGAGACCGAGCGCTTCCTGCTTCAGCGAGAGCCCCGGGCCCGATGTGATCGTGACTGCGCATTTGCCGGCGTAGGAGGCGCCGATCGCGAACGTCGCGGCGGCGATCTCGTCCTCGGCCTGGTGCACGACGCCGCCGACGCGTTCGAAGACGCTGCTGAGGTAGTGCGACGCCGATGTCGCCGGCGTGATCGGGTACATCGCGCACACCTCCATGCCGGACGCCATGACGCCGAGGCCGAGCGCGGTGTTGCCGTTGACCACGATCCGTGCCTCGTCGACCTGCGTCGTCGGGATCGAGAACCGCAGGTCGAGGTGTTCGTCGGCCCATGCCCAGCCGGCCTCCAGCAGGTCCTGATTCGTGGCGATGACCTCCGCGCTCTTCTTCGCGAACGTCATCGCGACCTGCTCGCGCGCGAGCGCGAGATCGAGGTCGTAGACGCGGCACAGCAGGCCGAGCACGAACATGTTCTTCCCCCGCCACGGGTCGTCGACGAGGCGCCGGCACTCGCGCTCCATCGGCACCTCATGGACCACGAAGCCGTCCGCGGACAGCTCGTCGTGCAGTTGGGAGTAGGCCGCGGCGACGTCCGGATCGGCGTCGGTGCGCCACTTGTCCTCGAGCAGCACGACGCAGCCGGGTCGCAGCTCCTTGGCGCGCAACCGGCCGCGCAGGACCTGATCGTTGAACGCGACGACGAGATCGGCCGCGTCGCCGCCGTTGGTCACGTCGGCGGACGCGATCCGGACGCGGATACCGCTCGCACCGGCGATGCTGCGGGCCGGCGGACGGATCTCCGCCGGGATGATCTCGACGGTCCAGATGCCGTGTCCGGAGCGCGCGGCGATTGCGGCGAACGTCTGGCCGCACCGTTGGGCGCCTTCGCCCGAATCGCTGACGACGTCGATGACGTGCTCGTCGAGGAGGATCGGCGGCCGAACCCGTGGTTTCCCGTTCGTCAGCATCGTCACGTCCCTCCGACGCCGACCGCGTCGTCAGCGGGCAGCCGCAGCCGGGTGAAGTTCCGTTCGCCGGCGTCGATCCCGAACCAACGCCGATCTGCGCTCGTTCGCTCGTCGTACACGACGGCGGTGTCGCGGATGCCGAGGTACGCCTTCATCGCCGCGGCGGCACGACGACCGGCGCCCATCGCGAGGATGACGGTGGCGGCTCCGGTGACGATGTCACCGCCCGCGTAGACCCCCGCCATCGACGTCGCGAGATGCTCATCGACACGGATGTAGCCGCGTTCGTCGAGTGCGATCTTCGACGTCTGACCGATGACCGGGTTGGCCCGCGTGCCGATCGCGTAGACGACGGTCTCCGTCTCGAAGTCGTACTCGCTGCCCTCGATCGGGATCGGCCGCCGTCGACCGCTCTCGTCGGGCTCCCCGAGTTCCATCCGGATGCAGCGCATCGCACGCACGGCGCCGTCGTCGTCGCCGAGGATCTCGACGGGCGCGGTCAGCCAGTGGAACTCGACACCCTCCTCCTCGGCATGGATCAGTTCTTCGAGACGGGCCGGGCTCTCCTCGCGGCTGCGGCGGTAGACGCACGCCACCTGTTCTGCGCCGGCGCGCAGCGAGACCCGGAGCGCGTCCATCGCAGTGTTCCCCGACCCGATGACCGCGACGCGGGTGCCGATGTCGATCGGCGTGTCGTACGCGGGGAACTCGAGCGCGCCCATCAGGTTGCAGCGCGTGAGCAACTCGTTCGCCGAGAGCACGCCGTGCAGCGACTCGCCGGGGATGCCCATGAACCGCGGGCTGCCGGCGCCGGTCCCGACGAAGACCGCGGAGAAGCCCATCTCGTCGACCAGCTGCTCGATCGTGAACAGCCGACCGACCAGCGTGTTGCACTCCACGGTGACGCCGAGCTTGGTGAGGTTGGCGATCTCCGCATCGATGACGTGGTTCGGCAACCGGAACTCGGGGATGCCGTAGCGCAGCACGCCCCCGGGCTCGTGCAACGCCTCGTACACGATGACCTCGCAGCCGGCTTTCGCCATGTCGGCGGCGCACGCCAGGCTCGCCGGCCCGGAGCCGACGATCGCCACCTTGAGCCCCGAGCGCTCCACCGCGGCGCCGGTGTCCCAGCCCTCGGCGAGCGCCCGGTCGCCGACCCACCGCTCGAGCCGGCCGATCGCGACCGGCTCGAGCGTGTCACCGACCGGGCAGACCAGCTCGCACTGGTCTTCCTGCGGGCACACCCGGCCACAGATCGCGGGCAGCAGGTTGGCGTCGGCCACGATGTCGTACGCGGCGCGGTCCTTGCCGAGGCAGATCTGCTCGATGAACCCGGGGATGTCGATCGCCACCGGACATGCGAGTACGCATGCCGGCTCGGGGCACAGCAGGCAACGCTCCGCCTCGCGCCGGGCGTCTTCCGGCCGGTAACCCAGGGCGACCTCGCAGAAGTTGTGGATCCGTTCCGCGACCGGCTGTTCCGGGATCGTCGTGCGTTCCTGCGGGATCGTGCGGATCGTTTTCTTCGTCATCGCCGACCTCCGCCGGGCGCGTCGGCCGTGTCCGTTTCGAGCGAACGCGCCCACCGCTCGGCCGCGAACTGTTCCTTGTCGCGGAAGCGGCGCTGCCGGCTCATCAGATCGGCGAAGTCGACCTGATGCGCGTCGAACTCAGGCCCGTCGACGCAGGTGAACTTCATCTCGTCGCCGACGGTCACGCGGCACCCGCCACACATCCCCGTGCCGTCGACCATGATCGGGTTGAGGCTGACCGTCGTCCGGATGCCGTGGGGCCTGGTTGCCTCGGCACACGCGCGCATCATCACCGGCGGGCCGATCGCCACCAATTCGTCGACGTCCGGATGCCGGGCGAGTGCGACCTCGATGCCGTCGGTGACCATGCCTTTGATGCCGACCGAACCGTCGTCGGTGCAGATGATCAGCTCGTCGCAGTGGCGCCGGAACTTGTCCTCCCAGAAGATCAGCTCCTCGGTCCTGAACCCGACGATCCCGATGACGAACGCCCCGCGCTCCTGGAACGCCCGCAACTGGGGATAGATCGAGGCGATCCCCAAGCCACCTCCGACGCACACGACCTTGGCGGCGCCGGCGATGTCGCTGGGGCAGCCCATCGGCCCGACGACCGCGTGCAACGTGGAGCCCACTTGGCAGCGCAACTGCATCTCGCGGGTCGTCTTGCCGACCGCTTGGATGACCATCGTGAAGGTGCCGGCGTCGCGGTCGAAGTCTGCGATCGTCAGCGGGATCCGCTCGCCGCGTTCGTGGGCGAGCACGAGCACGAACTGTCCGGGTTGCGCTGCCCTCGCGAGTTGCGGATGGTGGACCTCCAGGAGGAAGGTCACGTCGGAGAAGTCCTCGCGGGCGGTGACGACGAATCCCGAGCCGGAGTCGAGCGGTTCGTGGCACATCCGCCGGCGCCGCCGCTCCGCGTCCGCGATCGTGCGTCGGAACTCGGCGACGACGGGCTCGCGCGCCTGCCGGGCCTCGTCCAGGTCGCTGGTCCGCAGCGACCGGCGCAGGTCGTAGCCCAGCTCGTCGCGCAGTGCCGCCGGGACAGCGACCTTCACCCACCAGGTCCGGTTCCGTCTGAACAGGTATTTCGTGTCGCTCATGTCGCCTCGGTTCTGGTCCGGCCGGCTGTACCTGTCGAGCGCAACGCCGCCCGATCAGCGCTGTACCTTTCGGCTTCCACTTCGCGTCGATGCGGGTGCCGGATGCCAGAGGCCTTCGTCCCGGCGGGGCTGTCCGGTGCGCTGGAGATCACTCGCCGTCACGCCGCACGGCCGGAGCGGGCTCGTCGGGCGAGAGCTTGCCGGCGACCCATTCGGGGACGACCGCGACCGGGCAGTGGGTGTGGGTGAGCAGGTGGCGGAGGGGTTGTGTGACGTGACGCCCCGCAGTGATCGCGGACCGGTGCTGGCCGATGACGAGCAGCGCAGCGCCCTGGCTGGCTTCGGCGAGGCGCACCGCAGCCATCCCCGGCACCGCTGCCACATCGATCGGCAGCTCGTGTCCGCTCGACTCCTGGACGAGTTCTGCGAGGCCGACGAGGTCATCGACGGCGGGGTCGGCCGCATTGCCGATCGCGCGGACGAGGGCCACGCCGAGGTTGCGCCGATCCGCGAGTTCCGTTGCCCAGCGAACTGCCGCATCGGTGGCGTCGCTGTGTCCGACACCGACCACGAGCTGGTCTCGATCGGCGACGCGCAGCCCGTCGGTTGCGCCGGTCGGCACGACGATCAGTGGGCCGTCGAGCTTGCGCAACAGGTGCCGCGTCGTCGATCCGATCCGTCTGCGAGGGCCGAGATGCGTGACATGCGCGCCGACCACGATGGCGTCGGCATGGAATTCCGCCGCCGCGGCGACGAGGGCGTCGGCTGCCCGCCGTTCGACGAGATCTGTGGTGAGTTCGGCGACGCTGCCATGGATGGCCCGT
Source organism: Ilumatobacter sp. (assembly GCA_013002175.1). GTDB lineage: Bacteria > Actinomycetota > Acidimicrobiia > Acidimicrobiales > Ilumatobacteraceae > Ilumatobacter_A. Next base: position 4,687 of record JABDKP010000168.1, on the reverse strand, counting down.
GTCCACTCCGACTCGAGGTCGCGGAAGACGGTCGTCAGGAACATCTGCGGATCGCCGGTCATGACGTCGACGACGAATTCGGTCGCTGGATCGACGGCGACGATCGCGTGGATGTGGCCCTCGGGCCCGACCGTCTCGGCGGCCCACTCCAGCGCCACGCGCGCTGCATCGGTTCCATCGACTCCGACGACCAGCCGTCGCATCACACACCTCCACGATCGACCGTCGCAGGTCACGACTCCAGCGCAACAGAGGCGTTGGTCAATCGTGCCGGATCGTCGGCGTCGCGTCGGTCGCCCCCGGACGTTCGCTAGACGAGGCGGGTGCGGGGGAGCGCGCCGATGCTGCCCCCGGCGAGTTCGGCGATCGCCGGCACGGGATCCGGATCCTGGAACAGGTCGGCGTCGTCGGGGTCGAACGGGCGGCCGGTGCCGTCGTCGACCCACCAGGTGGCTTCGAGGGCGATGCCGTTGTTGTCGCTGAAGTACACCGATCGCAAGACGCCGTGGTCGACGACGTCGGTGACCTCGCACTCGGCGGCGAGCAGCCGGCCCCGCAGTGTTTCGAGGGCTGCCTCGTCGTCGAGGTTCAGCGAGATGTGGTCCATCTGCACCGGATGGGGCGCAGGCGAGCCGGCGCCCTTGGCGAACGTCTCGGCCCCGGCGATCTCGAAGAACGCGATCGTGTTGTGCGGTGCGATCTCGAAGAAGTAGTGCCGCATCGGGCCGGCCATCAACGTCATCACCAGCGGCATCCCGAGCACGCCGGTGTAGAACCGCACGGTCGCGTCCATGTCGGGGGTGACGAGGGCGAGATGGTTGACGCCACGCCACGGCGGTGACGGGGGGAGTTCGGCGGAGCTGGGTGCGGAGGACTCGACGACCATCGCACCATTGTCCCACAGTGCTGCGACTGCACGGCCCGCGCGCCGCCCCACGCCGACCGACTAGCGTGGAAACACCGTCAGCAACAGGGAGGCCGCAATGTCACACACCGTGCTCATCGAGTTCAGCTGCGCCGAGGGGAAGGGCCCCGAGTTCGCGGGCGTCCTGCGATCGGTGCTTCCCGACACCAGGGCGTACGAGGGATGCGAGTTGGTCGAGACCTACACCGATCAGGACCATCCCGACACCGTGATGCTCTGGGAGAAGTGGAGGGCCAAGGAGGATCAGGAGTCGTACCTCGCGTGGCGCGTGGAAGGCGGCATGATGGAGGCGATCGGCCCATTCATGGCCGCGCCGCCGCGGTTCGTGCATCTGTCCGCCGCCGACTGAGCACTCGCGGGCCGCCCATCGCAGGCACGGGTCGTCGCCGGTCGCAGAAACCTGGTCGAATGGCCGCGGCATGCGAGAGGAGCCCGAGATGACCGACGACACCGACGCGACCAGAGGGCCGGACGTCGACGTCGTGGTCGTCGGCGCGGGCTTTGCAGGCTTGTACCTGCTGTACCGGTTGCGGCAGATGGGCGTGTCGGCGCGGGGGTTCGAGACCGGTGACGACGTCGGCGGCACGTGGTACTGGAACCGCTACCCGGGCGCGCGGTGCGACGTGCAGAGCATCGACTACTCGTTCAGCTTCGACCCCGAACTCGAGCGGGAGTGGGAGTGGTCCGAGCGGTACGCCACCCAGCCGGAGATCCTGCGCTACCTCCAGCACGTCGCCGACAGGCACGACCTGCGTCGTGACATCCAGTTCTCGACGCGGGTCGACAAGGCCGTGTACGTCGAGGAGACGTCGCTGTGGTGGATTCGCACCGACCGGGGCGACGAGCTGACGTGCCGCCACTACGTGATGGCGACCGGCTGTCTGTCCGCACCGAAGACGCCCGACGTGCCCGGCGCGGATCGCTTCGGCGGTGAGGTCTACTCGACGAGCCGCTGGCCGCACGAGGGTGTCGACTTCTCGGGCAAGCGAGTCGGCGTGATCGGCACGGGTTCGTCCGGCATCCAGTCGATCCCGCTGATCGCGCAGCAGGCGTCCGAGCTCGTCGTGTTCCAGCGCACACCGAACTTCTCGATCCCGGCCCACAACGGGCCGGTCGACCCGGACAAGCAGGTCGCGGTGGAGACCGACCGCACGGGCTATCGCGAGGCGGCGCGGTGGTCGCGCAGTGGCGTGCCGTACCCGGTGCCGACCGAGAGCGCGCTCCAGGTCAGCGACGAGGAGCGGCAGCGGCGGTTCGAGGCGGCGTGGGAGGAGGGCACGATCTTCGCCCTGCTCGCGTCGTTCAACGACATCATCATCAACCCGGAGGCCAACGCGACGGCGGCCGAGTTCTTGCGGGACAAGATCCGCTCGATCGTCGTCGATCCCGGGACAGCCGAGACACTGTGCCCGACCGACTATCCGGTCGGCACGAAGCGGCTGTGCCTCGACACCGGCTACTACGAGACGTTCAACCGGCCGCACGTCTCGCTGGTCGACCTGCGGCGCGAGCCGATCACGACGGTCACCGAGGACGGCATCGAGACGGCGGCGCGTCGGTTCGAGTTCGATGCGCTCGTGTACGCCACCGGGTTTGACGCGATGACCGGCGCGATCGTCGCCGTCGACATCGAGGGTCGAGACGGCGTGGCGTTGGCCGAGCGGTGGGCCGACGGACCGAAGACGTACCTCGGGCTGATGACCGTCGGGTTCCCGAACCTGTTCATGATCACGGGCCCGCAGAGCCCGTCGGTGCTCTCGAACATGGCGGTCTCGATCGAACAGCACGTCGACTGGGTGTGCGACACGATCGGGCAGCTGCGCGACAAGGGGTACGACGTGATCGAGCCGACGCCGGCGGCCGAGAACGGCTGGGTCCAACACACCAACGACTTCGCCGACATCACGCTGTTCCCCCAGGCGAACTCGTGGTACATGGGCGCGAACGTGCCGGGCAAGCCGCGGGTCGTGCTGCCGTACGTCGGCGGTGTCGACCGGTATCGCCGGACCTGCGACGAGGTCGTCGCGGAGGGGTACGTCGGCTTCACGCTCGGCCGATCGGGCGGCACGGAGACGAACGACGGCGTGATCGAGCGGGTGCAGCCCGACGTGACGTTGATGCTGGAGATGATGGCCGAACTCGATCTGCCGGCGATGGAGACCCTGTCGGTCGCGGACGCGCGGGCGTTCTCCGAGGCGATGGCGACGCAGCGGCCGCCCGGCCCCGATGTCGGCGAGACGGTCGACGGCACGCTGCCCCGCCCGACCGGCGATCTCGCGTACCGCCTGTACCGGCCGGCGAGTGACGGCCCGCACCCCGTGGTGGTGTACTTCCACGGCGGCGGCTGGGTGCTGGGGAGCGCCACCAGCGACGACCCGTTCTGCCGCCACTTGTGCGCCGGCGCCGACGTCGTCGTGGTGTCGGTCGACTACCGGCACGCGCCCGAGCACCCGTTCCCGGCCGCGCCCGACGACGCCGTCGCTGCGGTGCGCTGGGTGGCCGAGCATGCCGAGGAACTCGGCGGCGTCCCCGGGCAGCTCGCCGTCGCGGGCTGGAGTGCCGGCGCCAACCTCGCCGCGGTGGCGTGTACCGAGCTGCGTGACATGGGTGGCCCGCCGATCGTCGGGCAGTTGCTGGTCGCACCGGTGACCGACGGTGCGATGGCCACCGCCTCGTTCCGTGACAACGCCGACGGGTACGTGCTGACCGCTGCCCTGATGGAGTGGTTCTGGGGTCACTATGCCGACCCCGCCGACCGCACCGACCCGCGGGCGTCACCGTTGCGCGCCGAACGCTTCGACGGCCTGCCGCCGGCGACGATCGTGACCGCCGAGTTCGATCCGCTCCGCGACGAGGGCGACGCGTACGCCGAAGCGCTGTCAGCGGCCGGCGTTCCGGTTCGCCACATCCGCTGCCGCGGCCAGATCCACACGTCCCTGACCGCCGTCGACCTGTTGCTGTCCAGCCGGGCCGCGCGCGCCGAGATGGTCGACGCACTGCGCGACTGCTTCGTCGCCGCCGACCGTGAGGCCAGCGGCGCGCCGGCCGGACACCGCTGAGGTACTGCGGGCTACGCGGCGATCCAGATCACCCACAGCGCGGCGTCGTCGAGTAGACCCGGAAGCTGCCGGCCGGCGACAGCGACACGGTCACCGCATTGGGAATCGGCGGCTGGTCCGGCGTCGGGTTGAGGTTGGCGGCCAACGGCAGTGCGCCGTCGGGCCAGAACGTGAGGTACGTCTCGACCGTCGCATTGAGCGCGGTCACGTTCAACTGGCACAAGTTGCGCTCGGGCAGGCGCTCAGTCCAATCGCTGGGCGACGCGGCTCAGCACACGCTTGACGAACGGCGGCGTCACCGTCGATGCGGCGACGAGCGCCTTGTACTGCAGGCCGGGCACCGAGATGACCCGGTTGGACGCGACATCCTTGAGCCCCTCGTCGGCGACCTGCTCGGCGCTCGTCCAGGCGATCGACGGGATGTCGCGCTCGTACCCCTCGGTGTTGCTGTTGGACTGGAACTCGGTCTTGGTCAGACCGGGGCAGAGTGCCGTCACGTGGACGCCCGTGCCGCGTACCTCCTCGTGCAGGGCCTCGGTGAGACTGGTCACGTACGCCTTCGTTGCGGCGTAGACCGCGAGCCGCGGTGTCGCCTGGAAGCTCGCGACGCTCGAGACGTTGAGCAGCCAACCGCGGCCGCGAGGCACCATCGCCGCGAGCGCGGCATGGCTCAGCCGGGTGAGCGCGGCGACGTTGAGTTCGA
>JABDKP010000158.1 GCA_013002175.1 Ilumatobacter sp. | reverse complement strand
GTCCACTTCCCGGGCTGGGAGACGCTGCCGTTCGAGCGGGTGAGCCCCAGCGTCGAGACGATGGGCCAGCGACTCGACATCCTCTGGCGGCTCGGGAACGAAACCCGAACCCCGAAGATCATCGTCGCCGGGGTGCGAGCGCTGTTGCAGAAGCTCGGGCCCGGCGCCACCGAGATCGAACCGATCATCGTGGGCCCCGGCGCGGAGATCGACCCCGAGCAGCTCGCTGCGCAACTCGTCGAGTTCGGGTATCGCCGCGAAGAACTCGTCGAGCATCGTGGTGAGTTCGCCAGGCGCGGCGCGATCTTCGACGTGTTCCCGTCGACCGCCGACGCGCCGATCCGCATCGATCTCTGGGGCGACGAGGTCGACCGCCTGACCCGCTTCGGAGTGAACGACCAGCGTTCGATCGACGACCTCGGCGAGGCGTTGATCTTTCCGGCTCGCGAGTTGATGCCGACCGCCGATGTCCGGGCGCGGGCGGCAGGGCTGGTCGCGACCGAACCGTGGGGGCGCGAGCAGTGGGAGCGGCTCGCGGAAGGCGTGCACTTCGACGGCATGGAGAGTTGGATGCCATGGCTGGTCGACGACGATCGGCTGCTCACCGACGTCCTGCCCGACACTGCCAAGGTCGTGCTCGTCGAGCCGCGGCGGATGCGTGACCGCGCCGTCGACCTGATCGCCGAGGAGGACGACCTCGCCCGCACGCTCGCCGGCACCTGGGCCCGCGACCCGGACAAGTCCTTCCCGCGCCTGCATGCCGAGCCCGACACGCTGCTCAGCGGCACGGACGGCGCGTCGTTCTGGTCGATCGATTCGGCGCCGGACTCGCCGGACACGCCGGTCGTCCAGGCATCCGGCTGGGGGCCGGTCGGCGGCGACGGGGCCGGCCTCGCCGAACGCCTCACACAGCTGATCGGCGACGGGTTCCGCGTCGTCGTCGCGGCCGACGGCCGTGGTTCGGCCAACCGGCTCCACGAACTGCTGCTCGACCAGGGGCTCGACTTCGCGGTCGCCGACGGCGAGCCCGATGCGCTCCCGCCCGGCGGACACATCGTCGTCGCTCCCCTCCACCGGGGCTGCACGCTGCCGAACGCCCGCGTGTCGATCGTCGCGGAGAGTGACCTCACCGGACGGCGTCGCGCGCACCGGCGGGCTCGCCCCAGACAGAAGCGCGAGGGCGCGACGACGTTCCAGGACCTCACCACCGGGAACTTCGTCGTCCACCATCAGCACGGGGTCGGTCGGTACGAGGGGATGGTCAAACGGGCGATCGGCGGGGTCGAACGCGACTACCTGCTGATCTCGTACAAGGGCGGCGACAAGCTGTATGTCCCGTCCGATCAGATCGACACGCTGCGTCAGTACGTCGGCGGCGAGGCACCGACGCTCCATCGCCTGGGTGGGTCCGACTTCGCGAAGGCCAAGAGCCGGGTGCGGTCCGAGGTCCGCCAGATCGCGCAGGAGCTGGTGTTGCTCTACCAGCGGCGGATCACGGCCGAGGGGCACTCGTTCGCGCAGGACACGCCGTGGCAGCGCGAGATGGAGGATGCGTTTCCCTTCGTCGAGACACCCGACCAGCGCACCGCCGTCGACGCGATCAAGTCCGACATGGAGCGCGCCAACCCGATGGACCGGCTGTTGTGCGGCGACGTCGGATTCGGCAAGACCGAGGTGGCGATCCGGGCTGCGTTCAAGGCGATCCAGGACGGAAAGCAGGTCGCGGTCCTCGCGCCGACGACCCTGCTCGCGACGCAGCACGGCAACACGTTCGCCGACCGCTTCGCCGGGTACCCGATCCGGGTCGAGGTGCTGTCGCGGTTCCTCACGAACGCCCAGGCGAAGCAGGTGATCGAGGGCGTCAAGTCGGGCGAGGTCGACTGCGTGATCGGCACCCATCGGCTGTTGGCGGCCGACATCAACTTCAAGGACCTCGGCCTGTTGATCGTCGACGAAGAGCAGCGTTTCGGCGTACAGCACAAGGAGACGATGAAGAAGATGAAGACCGACGTCGACGTGCTGACGCTGTCGGCGACGCCGATCCCGAGGACGCTCGAGATGTCGTTGGTCGGCATCCGCGACCTCTCGTTGCTGCAGACGCCACCGGCAGACCGCCAACCGATCCTCACGTTTGTCGGCGAGTACGACGAACGCGTCGCCATCGAGGCGATCCGCCGCGAGCTGCTGCGCGAAGGACAGGTCTTCTGGGTGCACAACCGCGTCCGTTCGATCGACACCGCGGCCGCCCGGCTGCGCCAACTCGTGCCCGAGGCCCGCATCGCCGTCGCGCACGGCCAGATGGACGAGGGCACGCTCGAGACCGTCGTCCAGGACTTCTGGGACGGCAACTACGACGTGCTGGTGTGCACGACGATCATCGAGTCGGGGATCGACATGCCGACGGTCAACACGCTCGTCGTCGAGCGCTCCGACCTGCTCGGCCTCGGCCAGATGCACCAGCTGCGCGGCCGGGTGGGACGGTCCGGCCAGCGCGCGTACGCCTACCTCTTCCACCCTCGCGACAAGGTCCTGACCGAGGAGGCGTACGAACGGCTGCGCACGATCGGCGAGTCGACCGACCTCGGGTCCGGCTTCAAGATCGCGATGCGCGACCTCGAGATCCGCGGCGCAGGAAGCCTGCTCGGCGAATCGCAGTCCGGGCACATCGCAGCCGTCGGGTACGACCTGTACTGCCAGATGGTGACCGAGGCGGTCAGCGAGATGAAGGGTGAGCCGCCGCCCACCGCCCCGGCCGAGATCAAACTGGACGTCCCGAGCGATTCGTACCTCCCCGCCGACTACGTCGCCAAGGAAGAACTGCGGCTCGAGGCCTACCGTCGGCTCGCGGCAGTCGAGGACGCAGCGGAGGTCGACGACATCCGCACCGAATGGGAAGATCGCTACGGACCCCTGCCCGCGCCGGCCGAGGCCCTCCTGCAGGTCGGCTACATGCGCGCCGCCTGCCATCGGCTCGGCATCCGCGACATCCAGATCTCCGAGACCGAGGCGCGCCTTGCGCCGATCGAACTGAAGTTGAGTGAGACGATCCGGCTGCGGCGGCTGTCGAAGGGGGCGAAGTACAAAGAGGACCTCGCGCAACTCGTCGTGCCGCTTCCCCGGCGCGGTCCGCGGGCGGTCGACCCGGCGACCCACCTCGTGCAGTTCCTCGACGAGCTGATCCCTCCCGACGCCGTCACCGACACCGTCACCGATGGCGGCGGGGCGGCTGCCAGCGACACCTCGGGGACGCGGCGATAACGTGCGGGCCGTGAATCGCCGCATGACGACCCTGCTCGCCGTCGCCGTGCTGGGCGCCACGTTCGGCACCGGCTGCACCACGTTCTCCGACAACGATGCCGTTGCCCGGGTCGGTGACGTCGAGTTGTCCAGCGAACGGCTTCGCGACCGCGTCGATGCCAGAGGCGCACCCCAGGGCGAGGCGCTCGACGCCAACGCCGTGCGCGAGGAAATCGGGGCTTGGATCGGCGAGCAGGTCGCGGTCGGGGTCGACCCGGGGCTCGCTGCCGCCGCCTACGCGCAGGGTCTGTTCGCGAGCGGCTCGATCTGCTTCGAGGTGATCGTCGTCGACAGTACCGAGGCGGCTGCGGCCGCCCTCGACGAGCTGCGCGCGGGTGCCGACTTCGCCGCCGTGTACGGCGAGCGCAACATCGACCCGTCGCTCGACGGCACCACGGGTCGGTTCCCGTGCGTCCCCGAGAACCAGCTGCCACTGGGAACCGGCAACACATTCGTCGACTCGCTGGTCGAACTCGACGACGGCAACCGACTCACGTCGGTCCAACTCGATGAGAGCGGCGCCGCGCATGCGGTCAGCCGATTCGTGCCCTACGACGAGCTGGGCCCCGACGACACCGCGTTGGTGCTCGCCAACCTCAACGTCGACCTCGACGGGTTCGACATCCACGTCGACCCGCGCTACGGCACCTACGAAACGTCCGTCGGCGCTGTCGTCCCGCTCGGCTGAACGGGCGGTCATGACGGCACGGATCATCGTCGTCGGGCTGGGCCCCGGCGACGACCGCTACGTCGACGACCACACCCGGCGGACAATTGCCGACGCCACCCACCGGTACGTCCGCACCGCGCGCCATCCCACCGCGCACCTCGTCGAGCCGGCGACGTCGTTCGACGACGTGTACGAACGAGCGGACACGTTCGACGAGGTGTACGTCGCAATCGCCGACGCACTCACCGAAGCGGCGCACGTGCACCGCGAGATCCTGTATGCCGTTCCGGGTTCGCCGCTCGTGCTCGAACGCACGGTCCGCGAGCTCCGGGCGCGGGCGGCCTCCGACGGCCAACTGACCGTCGAGGTCCGGCCGGCGATGTCGTTCCTCGACCTCGTCTGGGCTCGCCTCGGCATCGACCCGATCGAGTCCGGCGTCCGGCTCGTCGACGGTCACGACTTTTCAGCGGCAGCCGCCGGCGATCACGGCCCACTACTCGTCGCGCACACCCACGCCAACTGGGTGCTGTCCGAGATCAAGCTCGCCGTCGAGGGTGCGACCGGGGACGAACCGGTGACGATCCTGCAGGCACTCGGAACGCCCGCTGAACGGATCGTCGAAACGCGATGGTCCGAGCTGGACCGCACGCTCGACGCCGACCACCTCACCGCCCTGTACGTACCGCACCTCGCGACGCCCGTCGGCCGCGGCTACGTCCGCTTCCACGAACTCACCCGCACGCTGCGCGAGCAGTGCCCGTGGGACATCGAGCAGACCCACCAGACGCTGATCCCCCATCTGCTCGAGGAGACCTACGAGGTGATCGATGCGCTCAATGCACTCGACGATCCCGGGGGCGATCGCGACGCCGATCTGATCGAGGAACTGGGCGATCTGCTCTACCAGATCGAGTTCCATGCCACGATCGCCGAGCAGGAGGGCCGCTTCACGATCGCCGACGTCACCGACGGCATTCACGACAAGCTCGTTCGGCGTCACCCCCACGTGTTCGGCGAGACGAGCGTCGCGGGCACCGCCGAGGTGGTGGCGAACTGGGACGACATCAAGCGGGCCGAGAAGGCCCGCACGTCGGTCTTCGACGGCATCGCCCGTTCGATGCCGTCGCTGGCGTACGCGCAGCAGCTCGGCACCAAGGCGGCGAAGGTCGGCTTCGACTGGCCCGACGTCGCCGGCGCATTCCCGAAGATCGCCGAAGAGCGCGCTGAACTCGCCGATGCGATGGCGAACGGCTCCCCCGACGACGTTCGGATGGAGCTCGGCGATCTGCTCTTCGCGGTGGTCAACGTCGCCCGCCACCTGGGCGTCGACGCCGAGCTCGCGCTGCGTGACGCCAGCGACAAGTTCCGCACCCGGTTCGAGCGCGTGGAGACGCTGGCGCGAGATCGCGCGATCGATCTGCGCTCCGCCGGCCTGCCGGTCCTCGACGCATTGTGGGACGACGTCAAACGCGGCTGAGTCGTCAGGATTCGCGCGCTGGCAGCGTCGGCGACGCTTCGGGGCCGGGCGTCGGTTGCGCAGCAAGGTCACGCAGGGTCTGTTCCCACTCGCTCTTCCATCGCCGCCAACGGAGATCGACCACTTCGTCGAACACCGTCGTCGCCCGGGCCGTCGCCAGCGCGAAGACGAGCATCGGCAACCCGTAGACGACGGCGACGCCGATCGTGCGATCGGCTGCGGTCAACCCGTCCTGTTCGAGCAGCACCTGCATCCCGAGAGCGTCGATGGCCAGCGCGCCCACGAGGGCGAGCAGCGTGACCCAGAACCAGGCGATCACGGTGCGGTGCGGCGCCCCGACGCGAGCTGCATGTCGGGCGCAGTAGCGGAACGGCAGCCACACCAGCACGAACGCGGTGAACACCGCGGGGACGAACGCGACGACGGCGAGCCGGTCCTCACTGTCGGCCAGACGGTCGCCGACGCGGTCGTACATCAATGCGACGCCGGCGGGCGCGGCAAACGCGAGCATCCACAGCACCGCGGCAAGCCAGCCGCGTGACTTCGACTGGTACCGCCTCGCCGGAACGAGCGTCTCCACGTTGTGCATCGCCAGCACGCTCCACGCCACCAGGAACACCGCTGCGCTGACGTGGGAACCGATGACGACGACCGAGGTGCCGATGTCGCCGGCCTCGCCGGTGTATTCGGTCCACACGGTCGACCCGAGCGCCGCGAAGAGCGTCGTGAACAGGGCGTACCTGAGCCACCACGTGGTCAACAGCAGCGGCGGTGGGTCCGACCGCAGTGGCGAAAACCTGCCGTGTCCTGTGACGAGGTCATGTGCGCTGTCCGGACCGACGGGCGTGTCCGGCTCGGCGGGCTCGGCGTGCGACGGCGGCACGACGATCGACGGGTTCGATCCGACGGACGCCGGCAGTCGCGGCCCGTCGGGGTCGGAGTCACGCTTCGGTGGATCGTCGTCGGGCGGGTCGGCGAGCGGATCTGACATCGTCGATCAGGCCCGGTCCGGGACGAAGTTGTACGGCACAGCCCCGGGAGGCGCAGCGCCTCCGCGCTGTGCCACCAGTTCGTTGTGGACGTCCGCGACGTGTGCGGTCATCTCACCGAGCGACCGGGTGGCGTCCGTGACAGCGAACATCGCCAGCAGTTGCACGAGTGCGCCGAGGGCGAGGTAGCCGACGAGTGGTCCGAGCTCGCTCGCGTCACTGGACGGCGCCAACGTCGAAAGGCCACCGAGGCCCTGGATCTGCACGAGCAGCACGACGCCGATCGCCGCTGCGAACCGGATCGGGTTGCGGCGCGCCCCGACCGCGTCTGCGGATCGCTCGAGGATCACGAACGGCACATACAACAGCACTGCCTGGGCGGCAAAACCGGCGACGACCTGGTGGGCCGAACCATCGGAGACGAAGCGGTCGCCGATCATCCAGATACCGGCGCCGGCGGCCGGCCACGCCAGCGCGCTGATCAGGGGATTCCGTCGGCGAGCCGACGCCATCCGCACGTTGATCACCGTCATCGCGGTCCACACGGTCGCGATGCCCAGCGCAACGAAGGCGACCGTCCGTTCTGCACTCTGCAGCGACGCGAGCACGTTCCAGGCCCGGTCGATCTGGTTCGGGAGCAGCAGCCCGTCGTTGCTCTCCTGCCAGAACAGGTACATCACGACGGCGCCGACGACGCTCAGCAGCGTGAGCCCGGCCAGCGCGGCCGTGATCACCATGCCGACGACGTTGCCGCCCGGGATCTGCCGGATGTGGCCGATGTTGCGCAAGGCCATGTGGTTGGGGCCGTCGTCAGCGAACATCGACGCGAACTTGCCACGCCTGCCGGTGAACGACGAGTTCGTCCCGGCTCGACGATCGAATGCCTTCACGATGTCGTTTTCGACACCGACCGCCGCTCGCCAACCGAGCAGCACGACGACCGTCGCCGGCACGATCGCCGCGACTCCGACGACCCACGTCGGTGCGAATCCGTCGGTCTCGTCACCGAACGTGATGCCGGCGCGCAGACCGTAGATCATCGCGGCGCCGACGACCGCCAGGACGACGGGCACGAGCAGCCACTCGCCCAGCCTGACGCCCTTGCCGCCCACCTTGCGGACGACACCGCTGAGGTAGTTGACCGGCCAGTACAGCAGCGGGAACCCGACGAGGATCGCAGCGATGCCCAGGACCAGGGGCAGGGAGTTCTCCGTGCCTTCGATCGGCGATTCGACCCGCTGCGTCAGCACCGACACGATGACGGCGGCCAACGTCGCGAAGATCATCGGCACGATCCAGCTCGACGCGGCGCGACCAGGTTCCGGCGGCTCCGACACCGTCGCAGGCGCATAGACACGGCGGGCATTCTCGACGACGACGTACGTCCACAGCACGACACCGAACGCCCCGGCCGCACCGGCGAGGAACGGTGCCCATTCGAGCGCCCTCAGCCGTTCCTGTTCGTCGATCGCGCGGAAGACCTGCCAGCCGTACAGCACGAAGCCGAGCGCCACTCCGGCGATTGCGACGAGCCGGAATGGCCACATCACGATTCGCTCGGGCGCGGCCGGTGGGGCCGGACGGTGGCCAGGCGACGCCGACGTGGGGGGAACCTGGAACATCGGCGGGGCGTAGGGATCGGCATCGAGGTCGGCGACCACGGTGAGCGCGCCGGGGCCGGGGGGCGCCAGCGTTTCGGCGAGTGACACGACGCTGGTCGGCGACGGTCCGCCGGGGGGCGGCAGGGCGCCGTCGCCTGGGTCGCGAGGGCGCGGGTCGGCAGCTTCCATGTTGTGTCATCGGCACCCGCAGAGGACGGCTTGAAGGTTTCCTCGTGACGGCCGCCAACTGGGCATTCGACCTCTTCGACGGCACAATGGGCGGGTGCGGCTGATCCTCGCCAACCCCTCCGAACACCCGGGCGTCGCGACGCTCCCGTTCGGCGACCGGCTGGATGCCTGGACGCTCCCCCGGATGCACGGTGTGCTCGGCCTCCATCGCCATGTCGTACGGCTGATCGAGCTCGGCGACGTCAGCTACGTCATCAAGGAACTTCCCGACAACCTCGTCGAACGTGAATACCGCCTGCTGCGTGAGCTCGACGACCACGGGTTGCCGACCGCCGAGGTCGTGGCCGCGATCACCGACAAGCCGGACCGCACCGACGGCATGCTCGTCACCCGCCACCTCGACTACGCGATCCCGTACCGTACGTTGCTGTCCGGACGGGGCCTGACGATCCCCTACCTCGGCGAACGCGTGCTCGACGCGCTGGCCGGACTGCTCGTGCGGCTGCATCTGGCCGGCTTCTTCTGGGGCGACTGCTCGCTGTCCAACACGCTGTTCCGGCGCGACGCAGGGGCGCTGTCCGCCTACGTCATCGACATGGAGACCGGCGAGCAGTTCCCTGAGCTGTCGGACGGCCAACGCTCGCTCGACCTCCAGATCGCCACCGAGAACGTCGCCGGCGGGCTGCTCGACCTGCAGGCCGGCAATCAGCTCGCGGCGGCGATCGACCCGTGGGAAGTGTCGATGCAGATCGAAGAGCGCTACCGCAACCTGTGGTCCGAACTCACCGAGCCGGCCGAGTTCGCACCCGGCGAGACGTTTCGCATCGAACAACGCCTCGAGCGCCTGCACGAACTCGGATTCGACGTCGAGGAGATGGACATCGTCGACGACGGCACCGGCGACCGTCTGCGGTACGTGCCGCGCGTCGTCGAACACGGCTACCACAGCCAGCGGCTGAAGAACCTCACCGGGCTCGAGACGACCGAGAACCAGGCCCGCCGGCTGCTGGCGGACATCCGAGCGTTCGGCGGCGAACTGCAGCAGCAGCGACTCGCGGCCGGCCGGGAGACCGGCTACCCGCTGCGCAACCTGCCGGACAACGTCGTCGCCGTCCGCTGGCTCGATCAGCGGTTCGAACCGCTGATCGCGAAGATCCCACGCGAGATGTTCGCGAAGCTCGAAGCGGCGGAGATCTACCACCAGCTGCTCGAGCACCGATGGTTCCTCTCGCAGCAGCGCAACGCGGATGTCCCGCTCGACGTTGCACTCGACTCGTACGTCCTCGATGTGCTCGTCAATGCCCCGAACGAGCTGTTGCACGTCGACGACGATCCGGAGCTGGCCGATCTCGTCGCGGTCGAGCGGACGATGTACTCCGACTCACCATCGATCGACGCGTCCGAGACGGCGGAGGAACCGACGTGATCACGGTACCGTCGGGGCAATGAGCGAAATTCTGAGCATCATCGGCCGGGAGATCCTGGACTCGAGGGGCAACCCCACGGTCGAGGTCGACGTCGAACTCGATTCAGGCGCCCGCGGGCGTGCCGCGGTGCCGTCGGGCGCATCGACCGGCGAGCACGAAGCGGTCGAACTGCGCGACGGCGGCGACCGCTACAACGGCAAGGGCGTTCGCGATGCTGTCGCGTTCGTCAACGGCGAGATCGCCGACACGCTCGACGGCTTCGACGCGCTCGATCAACGCACGATCGACCGGGTGATGATCGACCTCGACGGGTCCGACAACAAGGCTCGCCTCGGAGCCAACGCGGTACTCGGCGTCAGCCTCGCCGTCGCCAAGGCCGCCGCCGACGAGCTCGACGTCCCGCTGTACCGGTACGTCGGCGGCCCGAACGCCCACGTGCTGCCGGTGCCGATGATGAACGTGATCAACGGTGGTGCGCACGCCGACAACTCGATCGACCTCCAGGAGTTCATGGTGATGCCGGTCGGGGCGCCGAGCTTCTCCGAAGCGCTCCGGTGGGGCACCGAGACATATCACGTGCTCAAGGGCGTCCTCGCCGCCCGGGGCCTGTCGACCGCCGTCGGCGACGAGGGCGGTTTCGCCCCCGACCTCGACTCGAACGAGGAGGCGATCCGCGTGCTCGTCGAAGCGATCGAGCAGGCCGGGTTCACGCCCGGGGAGGACATCGCCATCGCCCTCGACCCGGCGACGAGCGAGATCTTCTCCGACGGCGCCTACCACCTCACGGGCGAGGGCAAGGTGCTGTCACCCACCGAGATGACCGACTACTGGACGCGGCTCGTCGACACCTACCCGATCGTGTCGATCGAGGACGCGATGGACGAGAACGACTGGGCCGGCTGGGCCACGCTGACTGCGGCCGTCGGCGACCGTGTCCAGCTCGTCGGCGACGACCTCTTCGTGACGAACTCGGTCCGGCTGCGCCAGGGCATCGACGGCGACGTCGCCAACTCGATCCTGATCAAGGTCAATCAGATCGGATCGCTCACCGAGACACTCGACACCGTCGAGCTCGCGACGCGCAACGGCTACACGTCGGTGATGAGCCACCGCTCGGGCGAGACCGAGGACGCGACGATCGCCGACCTCGCGGTCGCGACGAACTGTGGGCAGATCAAGACCGGCGCACCGGCCCGATCGGACCGCGTCGCGAAGTACAACCAGCTGCTGCGGATCGAAGCCCAACTCGGTGAGGCAGCCGAATTCCGCGGCCGGGCCGCGCTCGCACCGCTGCGCTGACCGCTGCATTCATCCAACGCGTGAGGTCATTGCGCACTGGGCGCGCAGAAACCTCACGCGTTGGTTGGAAGGAGGACGGCGGGGCGGCGGGTGTCAGGCGTGGAACGACGTGCCGGTGGCCGTCAGGCGCGCTTCGGCGCGGGCCTTGCCGGAGATCGCGTCCGCGACGTCGTTGTCGAACTTCTGCTCGCGCAGCATCCGCTGATGCCGGTCGAGCGCCTCCTTGGCGCGTTCGATGTCGATGTCCTCGGCGAGTTCGGCGGTGTCGGACAGGATCGACACCTTCGTCGGAGAACCGCTGACCTCCACGAACCCGCGGTGCACGGCGAGGCTCTGGACCTTGCCGTCGGTCTGGTACACCCGGGTGTGGTTCTCGACGAGCACGCCGAGGAACGCGGCGTGACCGGCTTGGAAGGCGATCTCGCCCCCGCCGTCAGTGCGCGTGATCACCATGTCCGCCTCGCCCGAGTAGAGGACTTTCTCGGGTGAGACGACTTCGACTTTGATCGGTATGGCCATGCGATGTTCCTTCGGGAGTTGACCGGGCTGCGACGCCGGGCGTGACGGTCAGGATTCCTGCAGGGCCTTTGCCTTGGCCTGCACCTGGTCGACGTTGCCGACGTTGAGGAAGGCCTGCTCGGGAACCTCGTCGAGGTCGCCGTTGATGATCGCCTCGAACGACTCCACCGTCTCGGCGACCGGCACGTACTCGCCGTCGAGGCCGGTGAAGACCTTCGCCACGAAGAACGGCTGAGACAGGAACCGCTCGACCTTGCGGGCCCGGGAGACGATCAGGCGGTCCTCTTCGGACAGCTCGTCGAGGCCGAGGATGGCGATGATGTCCTGCAGTTCCTTGTAGCGCTGCAGGGTCTCCTGGACGCGGCGGGCGACGTTGTAGTGGTGCTCGCCGACGACTTCCGGCGACAAGATCGTCGACGTCGACGCCAGCGGGTCGACCGCCGGGTAGATGCCGAGCGACGCCACCTGGCGGGAGAGCTCGGT
>JABDKP010000155.1 GCA_013002175.1 Ilumatobacter sp. | reverse complement strand
GCCGCCGCCCGTGTCGATGGAGAGTGCCTTGAGCGCATCGCGATTCGCATCGAAGAACGAGTAGCCGACCCAGCCGAGGCTGGTGTCGCTGCCGGCGATCCCCTCGATGATGAAGTTGTCGTTGGCGCTCGAGCTGTAGTCGGCCCGAGTGAAGATGCTGTCTTCGCCCACGCGCTCCTCGGCAAGGCCCTCGATCGCGAACTCCACGAACGTGTCGTACGTTCCGGACTCCTCACCAGGGCCAAACACCTCGAGCTCGGCGTCGGGGAACGGGCCTGCGGCGTCGACTGCGGCACCGAGGTCGGTCGCGTCGCTCCAGTTGTCGAACCCCTCGGATTCCGGTCCGAGCAGCGCGTAGAGCGTCGGGATGTCGACGCAGTCCACTGCGGAGTTGTTCGGGTTCGTCAGCACCGACAGCCCGTCGATCGCGACTTCGAGTTCGACGTACTCGATCCCGTTGGACGCGCACGTCTCGGCCTCGGAGTCCTTGATCGGACGGGACGCGCCCGAGATGTCGGACTCGCCGCCGCAGAACTTCTTGAACCCGTCGCCGGTGCCGGGGCCTTCGACGACGACGTCGAGCTCGCCGCCCGACAGTTCGCCGGCGAGCTCACCGACGCGGATCGAGATCGGTTCGACCGTCGACGAGCCGGACACGAAGACCGTGCCGCCGGGCAACGCCCCGTCGGGGGCAGGAGCTGCTCCGTCGGATGAGCCGTCGGTTGCGGGGGATGCTGCATTCGACTCGTCGTCACTGCCGCAGGCGGCAGCCGTCAGGGCCAGACCGACCACGGCGGCGAGGATGCGACGCTTTGGGGAATTCACGCTCGGGACTCCGTTCGTAGGGGGATGTGGTCACGCTGCCGCCCGGAATCTCGGGCCGGCGATGCGCACGCTACGAAACCAACGTGAATCGACCGGTGAGGCGAGGTGAACGAGACGTGAACTGATGTGGGCGGGGCGGAAAACTCCGCTCCCGACGGGCGGTCAGCGCTTCGGGAGCGACTGCTGTTCAGCCGTCCAGCGGTACATCCGTTCCTGCGCGTGCGGCTCGAACGCGTCGGTCGGTCCGATCCGCTCCCACGTGTCGTCCGGCCGGAGTTCCCACGCGACGATGTCGTCGGCGAGCTGGAAGCCCAGCGCCTGATCGAGCCAGGCCCGGTGCCGGTCGTGATTGATCGGCACCAGCACCTCGACGCGCCGGTGCAGGTTGCGCGGCATCAGGTCGGCGGACCCGATCAGGTACACCTCGTCGCTGACGGCCCCGGGGACGCGACCGTTGACGACGACGTTGCCGTTCTTGAAACGGTAGATCCGGCTGTGCTCCAGGTAGCGGCCGAGGATGCTGCGGACCCGGATCGTCTCGGACAGGCCGGGCACGCCGGCGCGCAGGCAGCAGATGCCCCGCACGAGCAGATCGACCCTGGCACCTGCTCGGCTGGCCGCGTACAGCGCCTCGACCATCTCTTCGTCGGCGACCGAGTTGCACTTGATCGTGATGTGCCCGGCCCGACCGAATGACGCCTCGTGATCGATCAGATCGAGGATCTGGCGCCGGAGATCGCGCGGCGCCACGAGCAACTCGCGATAGTCGTTCGTGCGGCTGTAGCCGGTGAGGTGGTTGAACAGCTGGGCGGCGTCGGCGCCGATGTCGGGATGACAGGTGATCACGCCGATGTCCTCGTAGATCCTCGCGGTCTTGGAGTTGTAGTTGCCGGTGCCGATGTGGACGTAGCGGCGCAGTTCGTCGCCGTCGTCGCGGACGACGAGGACGACCTTGCTGTGGGTCTTCAACCCGACCATCCCGTACACGACATGGACGCCGGCGCGTTCGAGCTGCTTCGCCCACTGCACGTTGGTCGCCTCGTCGAAGCGTGCCTTGATCTCGACGAGCACCGCGACTTGAATGCCGCTGTCGGCGGCGCGCATCAGGCTGCGGATGATCGCGCTGTCACCGCCGGCGCGGTACAGCGTCATCTTGATCGACTGCACCCGCGGGTCGTCCGCCGCCTGGGAAATGAACTCCTCGATGCTGCTGGAAAAGCTCTCGTACGGGTGGTGGACCATCAGGGCGCGGTGCCGGACGACGTCGAAGATCGGACGGTCGCCCTCCTCGGCCGCGGCGATGCGGCCCGGGATGACCGGCGTCCACGCCTCGTCCTTGAGATCGGGACGGTCGAGCGACATCAGCTGGAACAGGCAACTGAGATCGAGCGGCGACCGGTGGAACGTCACGTCGGCCCGTTCGAGATCGAGCTCGCGCATCAGCAGGTCGAGGATCTCATCGCCGATGTCGGCGGCGACCTCGAGCCGGACCGCCTGGTTGAACCGGCGGCGGCGCAGTTCCATCTCGACGGCGGCGAGCAGGTCGTCGGCTTCCTCCTCCTCGACGGTGAGATCGCCGTTGCGGCTGACCCGGAACGCCGCCCACTCCTCGACGATCATGCCCACGAAGAGACGATCGAGCTTCGCCGCGATCAGCTGCTCGGCGGGAAGGAACCGACCGGGCGAGCACTCGACGAGGCGCGGGAAGACGTCCGGGATCTTCAGCCGCGCGAAGCGACGGTCACCGGTCTCGGGATCGGCGACGTTGACCGCGAGCGACAGCGCGAGGTCGGAGATGTACGGAAACGGGTGACCGGGATCGACCGCGAGCGGTGTGAGCACCGGGAAGATGCGGTCCTCGTAGATCCGCTCCAGCTCCCGGCGCTCGTCGGGGGTCGTGTCGTTCCAGGAGATGATCTCGACGCCGGCGGCCGCGAGTTCGGGGACGAGCGTGTCGACGAACGCGACGTCCAGGCGGGCGATCGTCTGCGGTACCCACTCGGCGATCTCGGCCAGCTGCTGCGCCGGCGTGCGCCCGTCCCACGTCGGCCTGTCGATGCCCGCGATCAGCTGATCCTTCAACGCCGCGACACGGACCTGGAAGAACTCGTCGAGGTTCGTCGACGTGATCGCACAGAATTTGGCGCGTTCGAGCAGCGGAATCCCCGGCTCCGAGGCCAGTTCGAGCACGCGCTCGTTGAAGGCCAGCCAACTCAGCTCGCGATTGAGGAATCTCTCGTCCATCACCGCCCCCGCGGCGCCGCGTGTTCGGCCACGAGCAGCGTGACCTCAGGAGTCGGTTTCGGGGCGGCCGAGGTCCCACTCGATCGAAATGAGCTCACGCTCGGCGTCGCGCACGATCCGTTCCTTGTTGCGGCGGAACTGCGGATCGTCGCGGGGCAGCAGCACGAGCCGGGCGAGCACCCTGGCCCGGAACTCGTCGAGGGCTTGCCGGTCGCCCCAGTCGCCGTACACCTCCCAGTGCGGGGACACCGGCCCGTGATACACGATCCGGGCGTGGCCTCGTGGTGCCTGGGGCTCGACAGCAGCGTCAGTCATGACACGGCACGCTATCGCCGTGCGCGGACCCGAGCCCGGGCCGACCGACGAAACGCTCGCACTCTGATTACGAACGTGTTACAGTTTGCCATCAACTCCGCTACGAGAGGGAGTACTCGGGTGGCGGCGGGAACGCCGTCGTGAACCGGATCCGAACGCCGCCACCCGAGCCGACCGCCCAGACAGCGACATCGAAACGAACGAGAAATCGGGAACCATCAGCGGTCCCGAGACGTCACAATGACATTGGCCCATTCGTCGAGAGGACCGACCGCCATGATCAAGCGAACGAAGGCAACCACACCGGCGACAGCCGTCACGGCGGACACCGAGACGCGTTCGGCCGCCAACGGCCGGCCACCCGAGTTGCAGACCGCGCCACCGGACCCCGACTCCGAGACGGCATGGATGGCCGACGGCAACTGCCGGCTGCATCCCCCCGCCACGTTCTTCCCCAGCGATGGCGTCGGTGTCGACAAGGCACGCAAGATCTGTCGCGGCTGTCCGGTGCTGACGCAGTGCCTCGAGTATGCCCTCGACGCGCGGATCGACCACGGCGTGTGGGGCGGGTGCAGCGAGCGTGAGCGCCGCCGCATCCTCAAGCGGCGGCGCGACGACGCGGCCGCGGAGCTGACGGCTGTCGAGCGCTGACGCGCAAACGCCCCGCACATCGCGAGATGAGCACGGGGCGTCAGTGGAACGAAACGTCGGTGCGGGCCCGCCGGCAGGCGGCCCTCCGGAACGCAGCGGCGTCAGTCGGCGTCGGGGGTCGTGGCGTCTTCCTTCGTCGGCTCGCTCGACTCGGCGATGCCGTCCTTGAATTCCTTTTGCGCCTTGCCGAGGTTCTTCGCCAGCTTGGGCAGCTGCGACCCGCCGAACAGCACGAGCACGAGAACCAGCAGGATGATGCCCTCAGGGCCACCGAGTGTGAATCCGAACATGCGATCAGGCTACCCCACGGCTGCGACGTTGGTGCCCTCGCGGGGACGTCGACAACCGATGGGCCGCAGCGTCATGCGCCGATGATGCTGCGCGCCACCTGGGCGCGCTGGCGGCGGATCCGGCGACGCTCGCGCTCGGACAGGCCGCCCCAGATGCCGAACTTCTCGCCGTTCTGCAACGCGAACTCGAGACAATCGTGCTGCACGACGCAACCGCGGCAGACCTCTTTCGCCTCGCGGGTGGACGCACCGCGCTCGGGAAAGAACAGGTCGGGGTCGACGCCCAGGCAGTTGGCGTGATCGTGCCAATCGGCCTCGGGCTCGACGGGCGTCGCGCTGACGGTGATGCTCGAGGTGGTGATGAACTGCATTGTGGGGACCTCCTGCTGGGCCCGGCAAGGTGGGTTCGTAGTGACGATGGTGTCGTGCTGGCGGCTGATCGATGACGGATGGTTGACGGAGAGATGACGGTCTGAGCGGCCTCGCCCCTCCCGATGTTCAAATGCTTGACATCAGCTCGACATCGTTGTAACTACATCAACGTCATTCTGCCAGAGGCGGTGCCGTTTTCGCAAGCGCGCATTCAGAAATTTCGCGCTCGTCGCGCGAGGGGTCACGCACTCGGTGCGGAATCGCCCGACCCGGACCCGCCTCAGCCCGCGTGTCGCGACGTACGGGCGAGCGCCCGCTTGCCCTCGATGAAGTCGACCAGCACGTAGTCGCCGAGGTTCTCCGGCGTCGTGAAGAACGCCCGCCCCCGGTTGATCGACGTCATCTGCTCGATGAACGCCCGCAGCGACCCGTCGGCGCCGAGGCCGAACGTGTTGATGCGGATGTCGGCCTTCGTGCACCGCACCACCTCGCGCAGCGTCGCCTCCACCGTCTCGCGTGCCGGCGGGTAGTTGAAGAACGGATGGCCGTCAGGGGTGATGTGGGCGGTCGGTTCGCCGTCGGTGATCATGATGATCTGTTTCGTGCCCGACTCGCGGCTCAGCAGCTGACGGGCGAGCGTGAAGCCGTGATGCATGTTCGTGCCGTAGACGAAGTCCCACGACACCTCGGGCAACTGATGCGCCTGCAGCACCCGCGCCGTCTCGGAGAACCCGACGATGCCGAGGTAGTCGCGCGGGAACTGCGACGTGATCAGGCTGTGCAACGCCATCGCGACCTTCTTGGCCGGCAGGAAGTTGTCGCGCATCGGCATCGACAGCGACAGGTCGAGCATCAGCACCGACGCCGACCGGGTCGAGTGTTCGGTCCGCTCGATCTCGAAGTCGTCCGGCGAGAGCCGCACCGGCGTACCGCCACCGTCTCGGCGGAGGGCGTTGCGGATCGTGCGGTTCAGGTCGAGCTGGAACGGGTCGCCGTACTCGTACACCTTGGTGTCGTACGTGCGCTCGTGGCCGTGGCCGATGTCGCTCGTCTCGTGCTGGCCGATCTTGTCCTTGGCCAACTTGGAGAACAACTCCCGGAGGGCGTTCGAACCGATCTTGCGGAGGCCCTTCGGGGTCAGTTCCAGCCGGCCCTCACGCTGCTCGATCAGGCCGGCCTGTTCGAGCTGCTTCGTCAGCTGCGCGAGCCGTTCGAGTGACCGCACCGCATCGTCACCCATCAACGAGCGCACCTTGTCCATGTCGGCTTCGGCGAGCGCACTCGGGCTCGCCGCGTTCCGCAGCAGGTTCTCGAGCTGGTCGAGGTCGCCGAGCTCCTGCATCGCCTGCATCGCCTGGCCCATGCCCAGCGGGTCCTGCCCCTCGAAGTCGTAGCTGTTGTTCCACTGCATCTGCGGGAACATCTGCTGGAGGTTGCCCGAGAGCTGCTGGAGCTGCCACTGCAGGTCCATGTCGTCGAGCAATTGGTCGGACAACTGCTGGAGCTGGGCCCGCTGCTCGGGCGTCATCGAGTTGAGCATCGCCTGCATCGCCGCCATCCGCTGCGCCATCTGCTCGAGCAACTCCTCGACCGACTGCGGGTTCTCGGGGAAGAAGTCCCCGTAGTTCTCGATGAACTCCTCGAAGCCGGGATCCTCGCCGCGCTGGTGCTTCTCCAGCATCTCGTTGAGCGCGGCCATCATGTCCTTCATCCGTGCCATGTCCTCGGGGCCCATGCTCTGCATCGCTCCGGACATCTGGTCGACCGTCTGCTGGAGCAACTGCTGCTTGAGCTTCTCCATCAACTGTTCGAACCGGCGCTTCGCGTCGTCGGACTCGAAGTTGTACGCGTCGAGCTCGCGCACCTTGCCGGCGAGATCGTCGGGCAGCAGATCGAGCCGCAGGTTGCGGTCGTCCGCCGCGGCCCGCGCCGTCTCCGCCCGGCGGGGGTCGCCCGAGTTCAGTGCATCGCGCAACGCGTTGTCGACCGCATGGCGCTCTTCGTCGACGATGTCGTTCAGTTCGTCGTTGATCTCGTCGTAGACCCCACCGAGATCGTGCCGATCGAGACGATCCTGCCGCTCGGCGCGCAGCTTCTCCAGCAGCTCACGCAGCCCCTGCAGTTGGTTGCCGTCGCGGTCACGCATCCCGTCCTGCATCATCCGGCGCAGCGCCGCATTGACGTCGCCGTGGTACAGCAGCTCGTCGGTCAGCTCGTCGAAGGCGGCGTCGGCGTCGAATTCGAAGCCGGTCTGGGTGCCGTCCCATCGCGAGTACGTGAACCGTGAGGCCATGACGCGAACCTAGTGGGTGACCCGACCGGGCCACCGACGCGCCACCGGGGCACCGATGCAAGCCACGAAGCGGGCGCGTAGGGTGATGCGGATGCGCGTGCCTCGCACCTTCGTCTTCGTCGACCTGTCGGGGTTCACGAACTACACGGCCGCGTTCGGCGACGACGCGGCCGGACGGATCCTCAGCGCGTTCCGCACGATCGTGCGGGCCGTCGCATCCGAGCGGGGCGTGCGCATCGCCAAGTGGCTCGGTGACGGCTGCATGGTCGTCGCAGTCGACCAGAACGACGCGATCGAGTTCGTGCTCGACCTGGAAAAGCGCGCCGCCGACGTGTGCGCGCCGCTCAACATCCGCTCGGGGCTGGCGACCGGACACGCCCTCCTGTTCGAGGGCGACGACTACATCGGCTCGGCCGTCAACATGGCGGCGCGACTGTGCGACCATGCCACGGGCGTGGAAGCACTCATGCCGACGATGCACATCCAGCGGTTGCCCGACGGCGTGACCGCGACGCCGATCGGCGAGATCGAATTGCGCGGCTTCCCGGGGATGATCGACGTCGTCAAACTCAGCGGCGTGCCCCAGGCGCCCCAGGCCGACACGAGCGACCTCTGGACTCGCACCCCGTTCATCTGACGCCGCCGAACCTCCACCCAACGGACCCCTATGACCTTCCACCGCGGCGTCACGCTCACCACCGCCACCACCCTCGGTCACGCCGACACGTCGAACCTCGGCCCGTCGGCAGGCAACGGGTTCTACAAGCGCTGGCCCGACGACCTCGCACTGCTGCAGGACCTCGGCGTCACCGACCTCAGGCTCACCCTCGACTGGGCTCGCCTCCAACCCAAGCCGGGTGACCTCGACGGCGACTGGTCCGAGCGGTTCGACAACATCGTCGACGCCGCGGCCGCGATCGAGCTGCGGGTGTGGGCGACGCTGTACGACGGCGCGAGCCCGCGTTGGATCGACAACGAGGGCGGCCTCGCCGACGAGGACACGGTGACCACCTGGTGGCCTCGCTGGGTCGAGCGTGTCGCCGACCGGTTCGGAGACCGCATCAGCGGGTGGATCCCGTTCGCCGCCATTCCCGACTCACTGCCACAGCAGCCGTGGAGCGACACGTGGACCGTCCTCGACGGCGGCGAGGCTCCCGTCGTCGCCGCCGTCGGCCACGACCGGCTCGACACGATCCAGCGCTTTCTCGCCGAGGCCGACCGCATCGGCCTCGCGATGTCGACCGACGTCGCTCCGGATCACGACCCGACCGAGGAGGAACTGGCAGCGGTCGGCGGGCAACTCGGCGACGCACTGATGCGGGCCGCGGAACTCGCGGAGGACATCCCGCTCGTCGTCAGCGAGTACTCGCCGCACCATACCGACCCGGACGTCAACGGCCTGCTCGTCGGCCGGTTCGTCGACGCGGTGGACGCGGCGATCGAGGACGGGGTCGACATCGGCGTCTGCTTTCTCGATCCGGCGATCGCCGGCCCCGACTCCCCCGTCGGACTGTTGGACAAGGACCGCTCGCCCCAACCCGCGGCCTCGGCATTCCTCCCTCCGACCCCGGACTGACCGGGTGGAACGCTGGGTCAGGTCCGTCCGCGGTAGGTCGCCGATGCGCCGCTGGAGTCCTTGTTCAGTCGCTTGCTGAGGTGCAGACCCTCGAGGACGAACTCGACCGCCGCCGCAACCGCCGGGGGTGACTCGTCGCCACCGGTCAGGACGGCGACCGGGGCTCGCATCGCGTCGACGTCCTCGATGACCGCGGCGAGTTCGGAGCTCGTCATCAGTTCGCCGGTGTGCGCGATCGCTCCCTCCTCGAACGCGTCGACGACGGCGCGGGTCAGCTCGGGCGGCACGACGTCCTTGAAGACCGTCAGCACCGCGCCCTTGATCAGGTTCTCCATGATCGCGCCGTCGCGCCCCTCGTCGATCGACTCGATCTCGATCTTGCCCATCGAACTCGCGGCGAGCGCACCGAGATCGTCGACGCGCGCGACGACCGAACGTTCGCCGGCGCGCAGCCCGCGACGCAGCGCGTTGGCGGCGAGCGCCTCGTAGTTGCTGACGCTGAGGCGCACACTGACGCCGCTGCGCTGGTTGACCTGGTTGCTCGCCCGCGCCAGATGGCTGAACGTGGCGACGACGTCGGCGAGATAGCCCGGTACGTCGACCTTGATCGTGCCGTCACCGCCCTCGACGTCCAGCCGGATCGCCTCCTGGTGCATGATGTCGACCTCGGTGCCGACGTCGAGTGGGTAGTGCGTCCGGATCTGGCTGCCGAAGCGGTCCTTCAGCGGCGTGATGATCCGCCCGCGGTTGGTGTAGTCCTCGGGGTTTGCCGACGCCAGCAACATCACGTCGAGCGGCAACCGGATCTTGTAGCCGCGAATCTGGACGTCGCGCTCTTCGAGCACGTTCAGCATGCCGACCTGGATCCGCTCGGCGAGGTCCGGGAGTTCGTTGATCGCGAAGATGCCGCGGTTCGTGCGCGGCACCAGGCCGTAGTGCAGCGTCATCTCGTCGGACAGGTAGCGGCCCTCGGCGACGCGGATCGGGTCGACCTCACCGATCAGGTCGGCGATCGAGGTGTCCGGGGTCGCCAGCTTTTCGCCGTACCGCGCGTCACGATGGACCCATGCGATCGGCGTGTCGTCGCCCAGTTCGGTGACGAGGTCACGGGCATGTCGCGACACCGGGTGGTACGGGTCGTCGTTGATCTCGCTGCCGGCGATGATCGGCATCCACTCGTCGAGCAGGCCGGTCAGCGACCTGATCATCCGGGTCTTGGCCTGGCCGCGCTCGCCGAGGAAGATCACGTCGTGGCCCGCGAGGAGGGCGTTCTCGAGTTGCGGCATGACCGTGTCCTCGTAGCCCGCGACGCCGTCGAACAGCGTTTCGCCGGCGGCGATCTTGCGCACGGCGTGCTCGCGCACCTCCTGCTTGACCGGTCGTGACACCCAGCCGGAGGCGCGCAGTTCGCCGAGCGTGGAGGGTCGATCGGGTGATGCGTCAGCCATGGCCCGAACCTAGCCCGGCGCCGCACGGGGGTTCATGCGGGAACCGGGTGGGTACGCTCGTCACCAATGGACCTCCGCGGCCAGTGGGTGGCAACCGAGGCCGACGACGACGTTCGCCGGTATGGCATCGGGCTGGAAACCGACGACTCGACCTGGGAGCCGATCAAGGTGCCCGGGCACTGGCGCGATCACGCCAAGTTCGCCGCCAGCGACGGGCCGATCATGTACCGCCGGCGATTCCGCGCGGACGCTCCTCCGGCGGGGATGCGTCGGTGGGTCACCCTCGACGGCATCTTCTACCAGGCAGACGTCTGGTTGGACGGCGCATATCTCGGCGACCCGGAGGGCTACTTCTTTCCGCACAGCTTCGACGTCACCGCACTATCGACGATCGACGAGGAGCACGTGCTGGCGATCGAGGTGACCTGCGCGCCCCATGCCGGCGTCAGCAACCGACGCAACATCACCGGCGTCTTCCAGCACTGGAACGGGCTCGACCGGCACTGGAACCCGGGCGGCATCTGGCGCACGGTGCACGTCTACGACACCGGCGCCGTCCGCATCGACCGCCTCCGTGTCATCTGCCGAGACGCCGACCACAGCCGAGCCCACCTGCGGCTGTCGTCGCGATTGGACAGCGACGAACAGCGCAAGGTGCTCGTCCGCACCCTGGTCGACGGCGAGGTGTACGACGAGCAGGACCACGTCATCGCGTCCGGCCGCAACGAGATCGACTGGGCGATCGACGTTCCCGATCCACAACTGTGGTGGCCACGGTCGCTGGGCGAACAGTCGCTGACGGAGGTGGTCGTCGAAGTCGTCGTCGACGGCGACGTCAGCGATCGACGCGTCCGACGCACCGGACTGCGGCAGATCAGTTGGGATCGGTGGATCTGCTCGGTCAACGGCGAGCGACTCTTCCTGAAGGGTGCCAACCTGCTCCCGACCCGCGCCGGGCTCGCCGAGGCGGACGAGGCCGCGGTCCGCCGCGACGTCGAGCTCGCCGTCGACCTCGGGCTCGACGTCCTGCGGATCCACGGGCACATCGCCAACCGCGAGGTGTACCGGGCCGCCGACGAACTCGGCGTCCTGCTGATGCAGGACTTCCCACTGCAGTGGGGCCACGCCCGCAGCGTCAGGGGCCAGGCGGTCGAGCAGGCCCGCGCCGCCGTCGACTCGCTCGGCCACCATCCGTCGATCATCCAGTGGACCGCCCACAACGACCCCTCCGCCACGACCGGCGTCGCACGCTCGGACTGGAAGCGGCGCGTCCGCCATGTCGTCGCCCACCAGTTGCCGTCGTGGAACAAGACCGTCCTCGACCGCTGGGTGAAGCGTTCGTTCGAGAAAGCCGACCCGAGCCGTGAGACGGTCGCCCACTCCGGGATCTTCCCGCACTTCCCGCAGCTCGACGGGACCGACACCCACCTCTGGTTCGGGTGGCAGCGGGGCGAGGCGACCGACCTCGCCACGTTCGCGTCGCGGGTGCCGCGCCTCGTCCGGTTCGTCTCCGAATTCGGTGCGCACTCGGTACCGACGACCGCTCCGTTCATCGACGAGCAGCTGCGCGCCCACGACTGGCCCGATCTCGATTGGGAACGTCTCGAGCGCGAGTTCGGGTACCAGCGCGAGCACTTCGAGGCGATGTTCCCGCCCGCCGACTATGCGAGCTTCGACGAGTGGCGCGACACGACGCAGTACTACCAATCGCATGTGCTGAAGGTGCAGATCGAGACGCTGCGCCGGCTGAAGTACCGTCCGACGGGCGGCTTCTGCTTCTATGCGCTCGCCGACCCCGCCCCGGTCATCTCCGCGAGCGTCGTCGACCACGCCCGCCGGCCGAAGGACGCCTACGCGGTCGTGCAGCGCGCGTGCGCGCCCGTGCTGATCGTGATGGAACAGCCGCCCGCCTGGGTCAACCCCGCCGACCGGTTGAAGCTCGACGTGCATGTCATCAACGACGGCCGCGCCGACCTCGACTTCGCCGTCGTCGATGTGACGGCGTCATGGGCAGGGGGCCAACAGCAGTGGCGCTTCGGCGGGCCGGTCGAAGCCGATCAGGTCGTCAAGTCCGGCGTGGTCGACCTGACCGTGCCGGACACGCTCGGCGAGCTCGCGATCGAGCTCGTGATGACGAGCGGCGACACGACGAGCCACAACCGGTACGTCACCGCCGTGACGCTCCCGCCCGGTTGATCCCGAATTTGGCGCTCCCGCCCGGTTGATCCCGAATTTTGGCGCTCAGCCCCCGCTCCCCGGGCGCACAACGCCAAGTTTGCGGAGGGGGCGATCCCAAGCTTTCCCCCGCGTCTCCGAATCTTGGCGGTCTCGGCCCGCACGGCGGGCCGCAAGCGTCAGATTTTCGAGGGGCTCAGGTCCGCGAGAGCGAGTTGCGGTTCGTGAACTTGGCTTTCAGGTAATCCGCGTTCATCACCGCGATCACGTCGATCGAGATCTCCTTCGGACACGCCGCTTCGCACTCGCCGTGGTTGGTGCACGAGCCGAAGTACTCGTCCATCGTCTCGACCATCGCCTCCGAGCGCTGGAAGCGTTCGGCCTGGCCCTGCGGCAACAGGTTGAGGTGGGCGATCTTGGCACCGGTGAACAGGTTGGCGGCGCCGTTCGGGCAGGCCGCGACGCATGCCCCGCAGCCGATGCACGAGGCCGCGTCCATCGCCGCGTCGGCGACCGGCTTGGGGACCGGGATCAGGTTGGCATCCGGGGCACCGCCGGTGGCCGCCGTGATGAAGCCGCCCGTCTCGATGATCCGGTCGAGCGGCGACCGGTCGGTCATGAGGTCCTTGAGGATCGGGAACGCGGCGGCCCGCCACGGCTCGATCACGATCTCGTCACCGGACGCGAACGTCCGCATGTGCAGCTGGCACGTCGCGGTGCCCTGCTGCGGCCCGTGCGCCCGCCCGTCGATCATCAGCGAGCACGTGCCGCAGATGCCCTCACGGCAATCGTGGTCGAAGACGATCGCCTCCTTGTTCTCCGAGACCAGCCGCTCGTTGAGCACGTCGAGCATTTCGAGGAACGACGCCTCGGCGGGGATCTCCGGGATGTGATGGGTCTCGAAACGACCCTGCGCGTCGGGTCCGTCCTGGCGCCAGATCTTGAGGGTGATGTTGGTCAGGGTGCTCACTTGTAACTCCGGGTCTGGAACTGCATCACTTCGTACTCGAGCGGTTCCCGGTGCTCGATGGGCGAGGCCGCATCGCCGCTCCACTCCCACGCGGTGACGTGCGCGAAGTTCTCGTCGTCGCGCTTCGCCTCGCCCTCCTCGGTCTGGTGCTCGGACCGGAAGTGCCCACCGCAGCTCTCCTCGCGGGTCAGGGCGTCCTGGCACATCAGCATGCCGAGCTCGAAGAAGTCGTCGACGCGAGCTGCCTTCTCCAGCGTCTGGTTGACGTTCGTGCCCGACCCGGTGACGTTGAGGTCCTGCTTGAACTCGGCATGCAGCGCCGGGATCTCGCCGAGCGCCTTCTCCAGGCCGGCGCGGTTGCGATCCATCCCGCAGTAGTCCCAGATGATCTTGCCGAGCTCGCGGTGGAAGTGGTCCGGGCCGCGGGTGCCGTTGATCGCCAGGTAGTTGGCGAAGCGATCCGTCGCCTCGCGCTCGGCGGCCGCGAACGCTTCGTGCGACGTGTCCGGGATCGGCTTGTTGAGCCATTCGGAGAGGTACGGCGCCATCGTGTAGGGCAGCACGAAGTAGCCGTCGGACAGACCCTGCATCAGCGCCGAGGCGCCGAGCCGGTTCGCACCGTGGTCGGAGAAGTTGGCTTCGCCTGCGCAGAACAGCCCGGGGATCGTCGTCTGGAGTTCGTAGTCGACCCACAGCCCACCCATCGTGTAGTGGCTGGCGGGGTAGATCCGCATCGGCACGACCCGCGGGTCCTCGCCGGTGATCCGCTCGTACATCTCGAACAGGTTGCTGTAGCGCTCCCACACCACGTCGAGGCCGAGGCGGTCGATCGCGTCCGCGAAGTCGAGGTACACACCGTTCTTCAGCGGGCCCACCCCCTGGCCCGAGTCGACGGCGCGCTTGGCGGCCCGCGACGACACGTCGCGTGGCGCGAGGTTGCCGAAGCTGGGGTAGATCCGCTCGAGGTAGTAGTCGCGATCGGCGTCGGGGATCTGGTCGGGCGAGCGCGTCTCGTCCGGGTTCTTCGGCACCCAGATCCGGCCGTCGTTGCGCAGCGACTCGGACATCAGCGTCAGCTTCGACTGGAAGTCGTCGGCCTGCGGGATGCA
>JABDKP010000111.1 GCA_013002175.1 Ilumatobacter sp. | reverse complement strand
CGGACAGGCGGAGATGGACACGACGTTCGCGTTCTACGGCGTCGACGTCGACTGCCCGGTCAAGCCGGACCCCGAACCCGACCCGGACGACGAGACGCAGGACCCGTGCCGCCGGTATCTGCCGTTCCTCCGACGAGTCCTGCTCCTCGCACGGCGCAACCCGCGCTTCCGGGCGTGCCTCTGCTACTACCTGTGCGGTCGTCGTGGTCGGCGACCGAATTGCCCGGCGTCGTACATCCGGGTGATCCGGCAGGTGTATGCCATCCTGCGGCGCTGCCCGCAGTACCGCCGACCGTTCTGCCGTGCACTGCGATGCTGACGCTGCGACGAGCCGTGATCGACCATTGCCCAGGAGGTGCCCATGTCTGACCTGTTCGAGTTCGACGACGACGACGAGATCGCGTTCGGCGACACCGGCGACGAGCCGGACCTCGGTGAGGCCGAGGCGGCGTTGGCCGCCGTCGCCGACTCGCACGATTGGTCCGACGACCATTTCGGCGGGTCCGTCGAGTTCCAAGAAGGGATGGAGGGCGCGGAGGCTGCGCTCGCAGAGATCGCCGCCGAGTCCGAGTTCGACGGTGACGAGGACGCGCTGATGGGCGACGCGTCGATGGGTGACGTGGATGCGGAGTTCGCGTTTGCGGACGTCGGCGACGGATTCGGCGATGACGGCGGTGGTCTCGGCGATCTGCTCGACGTGCTGCGCGCCAATCCCGGTCTGAAGCTGACGCTGTCGTTCTGAGCCTCGGCGTCATCTTCGACGTACGGTGGCATCATGAGCGAGCGCGTCTACGACAAGGACATCGACGAGATCGTCGCGCGGCCCGGCGAGGCGTTCGTGGTCGAGTTGGCCGGCCAGCCCGGCGGCGGGTACGTCTGGGCGCTCGACATCGACCGTGACGACGTCGAGTGTGCGGAGATGGACGCGACCGACAGCACCAGCTCGATCGGGGGGTCCGATCGGCAGCGGTTCCGGATCACCCCCGGCGCGGCCGGGACGGCGACGATCGTGATGTGGTACGGGCGGCCGTGGGAGAGCGAGCCGGACGAACGCCGGTCGGTCAGGCTGACGGTCCGCGACGACGGCTGACCCCGCCGCACGGCGCGTTCACGTCTGGAAGCGCAGCAGTCGCGAGGCGACGTGCGTGCCGCGATCGAACCCTTCGATCCGGATGCGTTCGACGCTCCGGCTGAACGGCACCGCGATCGTGGTGGGGGCCGAGTCGCTCGTCTTCGCCTGGCGCTTCGGGCGACCGTCGACGTAGACGTCGACCTCGGAGATGTTGCCGGTGGTGACTTCGAGCTGGAGGTCGGGATCGGTCGGGTCGGCCCCGGCGACGACCCGTGCGGCCAACGAACGCACCTTGCCCTTCGCCAACTCCGCTCCGGCGGCGTCCAACAGGTCGCGGTTTCCCTCGAGCAGGTCGCGGCGGCGCATCTCGTAGTCGATGTCCGGCCTGACGCCGAGATCCTCGACCGGTTCGCCGGCGCGGGCACCGACGCGCAATGTCCGCCGCAGCGAGACGCGCATCTGCGCACCTTTCGGAAGTGCCTTCAGCGGCCCGTTCGGCCACATCGTGCGGAGGTCGGAGTGGCCGAGCACGTTGGCGCCGCCGGCGCCGGTGTTGGGGTCGACGCCGATGATCGTGCCGATGTCGTGGTCCTGGAACCCGGCCGCGAACATGTCACAGGCGCTGTAGCAGAACGCATCGGTGATCAGCACGACCGGCCCGTAGTAGAGCTGGCCCACCATGTTGACGAGGTCGGGGTCGGACAGCGGGATCGCCGTCGAGTACGTGGCACCGGTTTCGACTGCCTGCTTGATCGACGTGTTCCACGGCTTCATCGACTCCACGTGTCGGGTCAGGCTGGCGTTGGCGGGCGAGTTGATGAACTGCGCCGGCTCGGGTTCGATGCGGCGCGGCGTGAACAGCTGCAGCAGGAACTCCGCGGCGATGACGTAGCCGCCACCGTTGCCGCGGACGTCGATGATCAACCCCTCGGGCGGCATCTCGAACTCGACCAGACGCGCCACCTCGCCGACGAATTCGCCGATCTCGCCGTCCTTCATGTGGAACGTCCAGAGCCGGAGGTACCCGAAGTCGCCGTCGGAGGTCGACACGATCTTCGCGGTCAGGTCGTCCGGTCGGCTGGTGACGATCAACCCGGCCGCCTTCAGCGCCGCGGTCGTCCGCGGTACCCCGTCGTACTTCGCGACCCGCTCCTCTTCTTGGACGGCCTTGCCGGAGAACAAGCTCTTCTTCGCCCGCCGCGCTTCTTCGGTGCGGGCATCGACGGCGACCTGGTAGCGCAGCGGCGTCTGCATGTCCTCGACGAGTCCCGACGGATCGGGTGCGTCGGCGACGATCTCGCGGACCCCCTCGAAGACGCGCCAGAGGAGCCGGGTCTCGTGCGTCCCGCCCGCGACCTCGTAGCGCAGGTCGACCCAGTCCTCGTCCGGCGGCAGCGAGGTTGCGAGGACACGCAGCGTCATGTTCTCCATGCCGCGGGCGATGCGTGCCGCCCTGTTGCTGCCGGCCTCACGGGCCGCGTTGCGCCACACGGCGAGTTCGATCGGGGTGCCGTTCCAATGGGTGACGAGGGCGCCCTCGATCAGTGTGGCGTCGGTCGCAAGGTGCTCGGCGACCTTCGAGATCATGCAGCGTGGCTGCCCGTCCTCGAAGTAGCGCTCGAGGAGCACGCCGAGAAACGCGATCTGTCCTCGGTACGGGTCGGGCAGCACGTAGTTGGTGTGCAGGTCGCGGAGGCCGGTGATGATCTCCAGGAACTCGCTGTGGAACTCGCGATCGGTGGCCCCGGCGGACCGCTGTCGAAGCAGGCGCAGCCGCTGCTCGGGGTCGACTGCGTGCATCGCCCGCTTGAGCGGCAGGTGGACGTAGAGGTCGCGGACGAGGATCTCGGCCTGGTCGACGAGCGTCGCCCGCTCGCCGTTGGTGAGCGGCTGCTGGCTGTCGACGAACTCCCGAAACGCCGCCATCTCGCGGACCTGGCCCAGCCCGTGCCGTCCACCGAAACCGGAACCCTCGATCGCAGCCATCGCGCCTCCCTCGAACCCCTCGGGTTCACTGTAGGCGCGCATTTTCGTGCGATCGAGTGGTGATCGGTCACCTCCATGAGGGTGCACGCGATGTGCTGTCCACGGTGTGGGGCCGCCCAGCAGGACTTTGCTAGCTTCGGCGGAGTCGATGTGATTCAAGCATCGGCCCGCAGAGGGGGAGGCGACGCGTGAGTCGGATGCACGGTTCGGAACGCAAGGGTCATCGGGTCGGTCGGTTCGCGGCCGTTGCCGCGATGATCGGCACGGTCGTCGTCACTGTTGCGCCGGGTGTGGCGAATGCCGCGCCACCTCTCTTCACGAAGGTGTTCGCGCCGAGCACGATCGGCCCCGGCAGCACGACGACGCTGACGTTCACGATCGACAACTCGGCCGAAGCGGTGATTGCCGATGAACTGGCGTTCAGCGACACACTGCCGGCGGGCGTCACGATCGCAACGCCGGCCATCGCCAGCACGAGTTGCAGCGCCGACGTCGGCGGCAGCGGCCCCGACGTCAGCGCGCCGGACGGCGGCGGAACGATCACCCTGGCGAATGCGTCGGTTCCGGCGGGCGCCGTGTGCACGGTGTCCGTCGACGTCACCGCCTCGACTGGCGGCACCTACGTGAACACCTCCGGCACCCTCACGTCGAGCGAGGGAGCCAGCGGCACTGCCACCGACGATCTCACCGTGGCCACCGATCGGCCCGGCTTCTCGAAGGACTTCTCACCCGACCCG
>JABDKP010000103.1 GCA_013002175.1 Ilumatobacter sp. | reverse complement strand
CGTGGAACAAGCAGAACCGGTTTCCGCATCACACGTTCTTCTGGGAGGGGCTCGACGGCACGCGCGTCCTCACCCACTTCCCACCCGTCGACACCTACAACGCGCAGCTCGAACCGCACGAGATCGTCGGGTCGCTCGACCGGTTCCGGGAGCACGCGTGGAGTTCGGCGTCGCTGATGCCGTTCGGCCACGGAGACGGCGGGGGCGGGCCGACGCGCGAGATGCTGGAACAGGCCCGCCGGCTCGCCGACGTCGACCCGCGCTTCACGCTGGAGATCGGGTCGTCCGACGACTTCTTCCGCGCCGTCGAGCGGGAGGTCACCCGGGGCGCGCCCGTCCCGGTCTGGCGCGGCGAGCTGTACTTCGAGACCCATCGCGGCACGCTGACGAGCCAGCTGCGGACGAAGCTGGGCAACCGGCGCTGCGAACGGCTGCTCGTCGAGGCCGAGCTGTGGGCGGCGGCGAGCGAGGACCCCGACGCGGCCGACGGGCTCGACGACCTGTGGCGCGAGGTGCTGACCCAGCAGTTCCACGACATCCTGCCGGGGTCGTCGATCGCCTGGGTCCACGCCGACGCCGAGGAGGTGTTCGCCCGGGTCGGTGCCGAACTCGACGCGCGGATCACCGCCCTGCTCGAACGGGCATTGCCGTCCGGACGATGGCTGACGAACTCGGCCGACGTCCCGATCGACGGGGTCGTCGTCCTGCCGGACGCCGACGACATGGCAGATGGCCAACGGCTCGCCGACGGAACCGTCGCCGTCCAGGCGGTCGTGCCCGCGCTCGGTGTTGCCCCGGTCGTCGCGTCCGAGTCACACGACCGCGTCGTCGTCGGTGAGTCGTCGATGGCCAACGGTGGGCTCGCCGTGCGGTGGGATGCGCTCGGCAACCTGACGTCGCTGATCGACATCGCCCGCCGCCGGGAGGTGCTGCCGACCGGAGCCTCCGGTGCCGTGCTCGAACTGGCGCCCGACCATCCGGTCGAGTACGACGCGTGGGACCTCGAGTCGTGGACCCGCGACCTCGGCCGGCCGATCGCCGGGCAGGCCGGCGTCGAGACGGTGCTGACGGTCGACGACGGTGGGCCGCTCGTGGGCCGGGTGCGGGCCGAGCATCGGTTCGGCCCGTCGACGGCGACGGTCACGTACGAGCTGCGCGCCGGCGAACCCCAACTGTTCGTGCACGTCGACGTCGACTGGCAGCACGATGAGCACCTGCTCTCGATCGCCTTCCCGATCGACGTGCGCGCCGAGGTCGCGGCGTGCGACGTCCAACTCGGCGTCGTCAACCGGCCGACCCATCCGTCCAGCCCGTGGGACGCCGCCAAGTTCGAGGTGTGCGCCCACCGGTTCGTCGACCTCTCCGAGCCGGACTTCGGCGTCGCGGTGCTGAACGACGGCCGGTACGGCCACTGTGTGTTCGGCGGCGCAGTCCGCGTCAGCCTGGCGCGTGCCGCCAAGTACCCCGACCCGACAGCAGATCACGGTCGGCACGCGGTGACGTTGGCGGTCCGGCCCCACGGCGCCGGCCTCGCCGAGGTGCGCGCTGCGGCAAGCCGGCTGAACGGCGTGCTGCGCGTGATCGACGGGTCGGGCGAACCGCGCGATGGACCCCGGCCGCTCGTCGAGGTGACCGGTGCCGGGGTCGAGGTCGACGCCGTCAAGTGGGCCGACGATCGCAGCGGCGACGTGATCGTGAGGTTGCACGAGGCGCTCGGCAACCGGGTCGCGGTCGCGGTCCGGGCCCGGCACCGCATCGGGGCGGCGGCCCGCTGCGACCTGCTGGAGTCCGAGCTCGGTGGTGAGGAAGTCACCGACGGGATCGTCGCGCTGACGCTGCGGCCGTTCCAGCTCGTCACGCTGCGCCTGCGGTTCGCCGACGACTTCGACGGTCGCTGACGCAGCGCCGGACTCGCATCACTGCGGGCGGACGGCAAGACTCGGGCGATGGACGCACACCCGACCGACATCGCCGCCCATCCGATCCACCTCGGCGTCGGAGCAACGTCGTCCGTCGAGCCGCACTTCACCGGTGAGATGGAGTGGTACGGGGGCTACTCCGAACGTCATGCGGCCGACGGCGCCGAGGGCCGGCTGGTGACGATGCACACCTTCGACGAGTCGTGGGACGTCTGGGAGATGCACCCGGTCGGCAGCGAGGTCGTGCTGTGCACCGCCGGCCGGGTCACGCTGCACCAGGAGTACCCGGACGGCACCACCGGGCGCGTGGACCTGACCGCCGGCGACTATGCGATCAATCAGCCGGGCACGTGGCACACCGCCGACGTCGATGACACGGCGACCGTGCTGTTCATCACCGCCGGGATGGGCACCGAGCACCGCCCACGCTGAGTCGCGCGCGTCCTGAAATCTGACGCTCTCGGCCCGCTGGGCGCGCGGAGACCGGCAAATTTCGGGTCAGCTCGGCGCCAGCCGGCGGAGCGCGGCGGCCGCATACAGCGAGATCCCGGTCTCCATCGCGCCTTCGTCGAAGTACACCCGGTTCGAGTGGTTCGGCGCCGCCTTCGCGAGGTCTCTGTCCAGCGGTGTGCCACCCAGGAACGACATCGAGCCGGGCAGCTCGTTGAGCACATAGCTGAAGTCCTCGGCGCCCATCACCGGGTGGGGGAGACGCACGACGTGAGGGGCACCGGCGACCTCGTCCGCCAGATCGAGCGTCCACTCGGCGAACTGATCGTCGTTCGTCGTGACCGGATAGCCGTAGATGATCTCGACGTCGCCGTCGCAGCCGTGGGCTGCGGCGATGTTCTCGGCGACCCGCTTGATGCCGTCGTGGACCTTGGCCCTGGTGCGCTCGCTGACAGCCCGGATCGTGCCGTCGATCTCGGCGGTCTCGGGGATGACGTTGTTCGTCGTGCCGGCGACGATCCGGCCGATCGTCACCACCGAGGGGTCGAACACGTCGATCGACCGGGTGACCATCGCCTGCAACGCCGTCACGATCTCGCACGCGACCGGGATCGGGTCGACGGCGCGGAACGGCTCGCTGGCGTGTCCGCCCTTGCCGGTGATGCGGATCTGCACCCGATCGGCCGAGGCCATCACCGGCCCACCCCGCGTTCCGATCCACCCGGCGGGCAATGCCGACGTGATGTGCAGCGCGAACGCGGACTCGACCGTCGACTCGGAACCGTCGGACATCGGCGGCACGTCGAGCAACCCCTCGTCGAGCATGAACCGTGCGCCGTGGTGCCCCTCCTCGCCGGGCTGGAACATGAACAGCACGCGTCCGGCGATCTCGCCGCGGCGCTCGGCCAGCACGCGGGCCGCGCCGACCAGCATTGCGGTGTGCGTGTCGTGCCCGCACGCGTGCATCGCCTCATCGACGCGAGACGAGAACTCGAGGCCGGTGTCCTCGTGCAGTTCGAGCGCGTCCATGTCGCCGCGCAGCAGCATCGTCGGACCGGGCGCGTCGCCCTCCAGCAGCGCGGCGATCCCGCTCGTCGTCTCGTGCAACGTGATCGCGAGCGGCAGGTCGTCGAGCGCGCCCGCGACGGTTTCGCGGGTGATCGGCAGCTCGTTGCCGATCTCCGGCCACTCGTGCAACGTCCGGCGCAGGCTCACTGCGTCGTCCATCTGGCCCGCGGCCTGATCGCGAATCGACGCGATCTGCGGATCGGGCGGCCGGTCGGCGGTCGGCTTCGTCGAACTCATGGACCGACGGTAGTCCACCGTGATCGTTCCGCCGACCGCCGCGACGTGCCCACTGCTGAGATGATCCGGGCCGTCGCGCCCCCGACCCAACAGGAGCACCGACGATGTCGATGTATGGAGCAAACCCCGAGCAGCTGAGCAACCTCGGCGTCAGTCTGAACCGTCAGATCGATGCCATCAACCAGGTCATGAGCACCGTCGATGGCGTGCTCAACGGCACGACATGGCAGGGCCCGGCCCGCGAGCGGTTCGTCGAGGACTGGAACGTGTCGTTCAAGTCCGCGCTCGGCAAACTGAACGAGGCGTTCGGCGTCGCCGGGCGCGACTGCTCGCTGCGGGCCGAGGAATTGCGACGTGTGATGGGCGTCGGATGAGGGGTTCCCCCGCGGTCGCATAACCTGGGGCCGGTGAGCCCACGCGTCCAGTCGAACCGCGCCCCGAGCGCCGGCGCTGACGTGTGCCGCCGACCGCAGCGGGTGGCCGGATGACGACGGGGCGCAACACGGCCGGCGTGCATCCGCTGGTGCGCGCGGCCAAGCCCGTCGTGGATGCGGTCGGTGCGACATTCGTCAGCATCGACGATGCCGAGCCGCACGACGTGCCGCTGATGTGGGACGGCGAGATGATCGCCGCGGTGCGACTGCCGCCGCTGCACGGTGCACTCGATCGGCTGATCGACTCGGTCGAAGCGGAACTCGGCGGCAAGCTGCCCACGCTGTCGCGCGAGGCCAAGCAGCGCGCGATCCGGCTGCTCGACGAGCGCGGGGCATTCATCCTCCGCCGCGCGGTGGAGGACGTGGCCGATGCGATGGGCGTCAGCCGGATCACCGTGTACAACTACCTCAATGCGATCCACCGCTGAACGATGACCGCCCGGATCGACCAGTTCGACGTCGTCGCGTTCGATGCCGACGACACGCTCTGGCAGAGCGAGGACTCGTTCCACCATGCCGAGCAGCGCTTCGCCGAGCTCGTCGGCCCGTACGTCCCGGTCGGCGTCGACATCGACGAATCGCTGCGCGGCGTCGAGCGCGCCGACCTGTCCGTGTCCGGATACGGCGTCAAGGCGTTCACGATCTCGATGATCAAGGCGGCGATCGTGGCGTCGAACCGCACGGTGCCGATCGAGGTGATCGAGGAGCTCGTCGAGATCGGCCAGCACATGCTGACGGAGCCGGTGCACGTCCTGCCGCACGTTCCCGAGGTGCTCGAAGTTGTCGGGGCGGCCACGCCGATCGTGCTGATCACCAAGGGCGACCTCGTGCACCAGACCCGCAAGGTCACCACGTCGGGGCTCGAACACCATTTCGCCGAAATCGAGATCCTGCTGGAGAAGGATCCGCCGACGTACGCCAAGATCCTCAAGCGGCTCGGTGTCGAACCCGAGCGGTTCCTGATGGTCGGCAACTCGGTGAAGAGCGACATCCTGCCGGTGCTGGCGCTGGGGGCGTTCGCCGTGCACGTGCCGTATCACCTGACGTGGTCGCTCGAACAGGTCGATCGCCACGAAGAAGAGTTCGCCGAACTCGCCTCGATCGCCGAGCTCCCCGCCTGGCTCGGCCTCTGATCGGGGGTCAGGCAGGTGTCAGAC
>JABDKP010000102.1 GCA_013002175.1 Ilumatobacter sp. | reverse complement strand
GTCTGACACCTGCCTGACCCCCTTGTGGCGGTGGGGGTGACAGAAGGTGGTCAGCCGAGGACGTGTTTGGCGATGATCGTCTTCATGATCTCGCTCGTGCCGCCGTAGATCGTGGTGACCCGGGCATCGGCGTAGGCGGGCCCGATCGGGTAGTCGGTCGTGAAGCCGTACCCGCCGAACAGTTGCAGGCAGCGATCGGTGACCCGGTTCTGCAACTCGGTGCCCCACAGCTTGGCCATCGCGGCGTCGGCGGCGGTCAGCGTGCCGGCGTTGAGACGGAGTACGCACTGGTCGATGAACGGCTGGGTGACGGCGATCTCGGTGGCGATCTCGGCGAGTACGAATTTGGTGTTCTGGAACGATGCGATCGGTGTGCCGAACGCATGGCGGCCCTGCACGTACTCGACGGTCCAGTCGAGCGCAGCGCGTGCCGCCGCCACACCGAACACGGCGATCGACAGCCGCTCCTGGGCGAGGTTGAACGCGAGGTAGTCGAACGCGCGACCTTGCTCGCCGAGCACGTTCGCCGCAGGCACCCGCACGTCACTGAAGAACAGTTCGGCCGTGTCGGCGGACTTCTGGCCGATCTTGTCGAGGTTGCGACCACGTTCGAAGCCGTCCATACCTCGCTCGACGACGAGCAGGGACATGCCCGCCCGGCCGGCGTCGGGGTCGGTGACGCAGACGACGATCACGAGGTCGGAGTTGATGCCGTTGGTGATGAACGTCTTGGACCCGTTGACGACGAACTCGTCGCCGTCGCGCACCGCACGGGTCGTGATTCCCGCGAGGTCGGAACCCGTGCCCGGCTCGGTCATTGCGATCGCGGTCACCAGCTCGCCGGACGCAATGCCCGGCAGCCAGCGGTGCGCCTGCTCGGGGTTGCAGTACTCGATGAAGTAGGGGGTCGTGATGTCGTTGTGCAGCGTCAGGCCGAGGCCGGCGCCGTTGATGCCCCGGGCCGCCAGCTCCTCAGCGATCACGGCGTTGAAGCGGAAGTCGCGGGTGCCGCCGCCACCGTGTTCCTCGGGTACCGCCATCCCGACGAAGCCGTGTTTGCCCGCCGCCACGAACAGCGCGCGATCCATGATGCCCGCGGCCTCCCAGTCGGCGTATTTCGGCACCATCTCGGCCTCGACGAACGAGCGGAAGCTCTCACGGAACAGCTCGTGCGTCTCGTCGTAGATCGACATCGACGTGGTCATCGACACAGTTTCACGCCCCCAGCGCCCCAACTCAACACCGGACCCGTCCGCATGTCTGGTCGCGGGTCACCCCTCTTCCGCGTGATTCGGCCCGAATCACGCGGTGAGCTCGCGGACCCGGGCGAGGAGCACGTCGATGGCGGGGCGATTCAGGCCGCCCTCGGGGATGATCACGTCGGCGTAGCGCTTGCTCGGTTCGATGAACCGCTCGTGCGCCGGCCGCACCGTGTTGAGGTACTGCTCGATCACGCTCTCCACGGTGCGGCCGCGCTCGGCGACATCGCGCCGCAGACGCCGGATGAAGCGGATGTCGGGTGCGGTGTCGACGAAGATCTTCAGGTCGAAGCGTTCGCGCAGCGCCTGGTCCCACATCACGAGGATGCCGTCGACGACGACGATCTTGTTCGCCCGCACGGTACGCGTCGCGCCACTGCGGTTGTGTTCGACATAATCGTAGATCGGCACCTCGACGGAAGCGCCGTTGGCGAGCGCAGCCATGTGGTCGTTCAGCAGCGGCCAGTCGAACGCGTCGGGATGGTCGTAGTTGGCGGTGCTTCGCTCCTCGCGGGTCTCGCCCGTCCGGTCGAGGTAGTACGAGTCGAGTTCGATCCGGGACAGGTGATCTTCGCCCGTCAGTGCGACGAGGCGCTCGGAGATCGTCGTCTTGCCCGAGCTGCTGCCGCCGGCGACGCCGATCATGAACGGGCGGGGCGCAGATGACTGGGGCACGAGTGTGAAACATATCTCGCCGGGTGCTTGTAATTTGCGCCGCGGAGCAGGCAGTCTGTGCAGTGATGCTCAGCGAACGACATGCC
The DNA here is from genome assembly GCA_013002175.1 of Ilumatobacter sp. Lineage (GTDB taxonomy): Bacteria > Actinomycetota > Acidimicrobiia > Acidimicrobiales > Ilumatobacteraceae > Ilumatobacter_A. Next base: position 13,540 of record JABDKP010000102.1, on the reverse strand, counting down.
GCCATGCTCGATTTCGAACGCTCGTGGTGGAGCAACGAAGAGCCGCGCGACCAGGTGGTCCGGGCCCGTTTCCAGTGCTCGCCCGAGGAGTATCACGCGGAGCTGGCGGCCGTTCTCGCCGACCCGGACGCGCTCGGTCACGATCCGCTCGTCGTTCGGCGACTGAAGCGGCTGCGGCTGCGCGCCCGCAAGCTGCGGATCGATCGTGACGCGACGGCCGGTTCCGGCGATACTGGTCCGGCATGAGCAACGACGACATCACCACCGGCACCGGGGTCACACCCGGCGCGCGACGCGCGCCCCGCCAGGGCGTCGGCGGCTCGCCCGTCGGCTCGACACTGAGCATCGTGCTCGCACTCGTCGCAGTCGTCGCCGGCTTCCTGATCCTGCGCGATCTCACCAGCGAGGACTCGACGGCGGGTGGGGCACCGACCGGTCAGAACCTGCCCGACGAGCAGAACACGACCACGACGTTCGACGCCGCGCTGCCCACGACGATCCCGCCGACCACGACGACGACGATCGTGCTGGTCACCGAGGGTGCGACGGTGGTGGTCGCCAACGGCAACACGATCGGCGGTTCGGCCGGGCGGATGTCCGAGACGCTCGGCGACGCCGGGTTCCAGATGGGGTCGCCCACCAACGCGGCCAGCACGGTCGACGACAGCGTCGTGTACTACGACCCGACCAACACCGCTGCGAAAGCGGTTGCGGATTCGGTCGCCTTCGTCCTCGGCGGGGTCGCGGTCGAGGCGGTCACCACGCCGGCGCCCACCGAGAACGGGTCGCTCGGCGATGCCGGCGTGCTCGTCGTGCTCGGCAACAACCAGGCGGACAAGTCACTCGAGCAACTGGCGGCCGAGGGCGGATTGTCGACGCCGCCCACCGGAACTTCCCCACCGGTCGCAGGCGGCGATGTCGTGGCACCCACGACGCAGCCGCCGACCACCGACGGCTGACGAGGTTCAGTCACCGACCTGCGGTCACCGAGGGTCGCAGAGGGACTGCGAGCGCGGTGGGCGACAGACAGCTCGTCAGCCGAATTCTGCGAGCAGCGTGGCGGTGGCCTGCTCGATGCACTGCCGCGGCTCGCGCAGGGCGCGCTCGTCGCCGAACTCGTCGACGAGCGACACCACGCGGAGGTGTGTGCCGAATCGTGCCACCGCGTCGGCGTCGGCCGTGCCGACGATCGCCGCGATCGGTACGTCCATCTCGTGGGCGAGCGCCGTCAAGCCGCCGACGACCTTGCCGTCGAAGCTCGTCGAGTCGAGGCAGCCCTCGCCGGTGATCAGGAGATCGGCGATCTCGAGATGGTCGTACAGATCGACTTCGTCGGCGACCAGTTCGAAGCCGGGCATCAGCTGGCCCCCGAGCGCAGCGAGTGCACCGCCGAGGCCGCCGGCGGCGCCGCCTCCGTCGATCGTGGTGACGTCGAAGCCGAACTCCTGGATGAACATCTGCGCCAGCCGTTCGAGCCGGCCGGTGAGCATCTTGACGTGCGCCGGCGAGGCCCCCTTCTGCGGTCCATACACCTCCGCCGCGCGCAGGAACGGTGTCGTGACGTCGCACGCCACCAACAGTTCGACCTGCTTCAGCCGGGGAATCGCGTTGATCGCGCGGATCGCGCCGAACCCCCCGTCGGTCGTCGCCGATCCGCCGAGGCCGACGATGATCCGTTTGGCACCGTGGTCGAGTGCCTGGTCGATCAGCTCGCCGGTGCCCATCGTCGTCGCGTCGAGGGGGTCGTTGCCGTCGATGCCTCCGGCTGCGACGAGGCCACTCGCCTGCGCCATCTCGATCACCGCGGTGTCGCGGTGCAGACGCCATGCCGCGGTGATCGGGTCGCCGAGCGGGCCGGTGACGACGGCCGTCTTGTTCGGGCCGCCGAGCACGTCGAGCAACCCGTCGCCACCGTCGGCCATCGGCACCTCGGTGCAGTCGATGCCGGCCTCCCAGCAGGCGTGGCCGATCGCACGGGCGGCCTCGCGGGCGGTGATCGTGCCCTTGAACTTGTCGGGTGCCGCCACCACGCGCATCTTCAGAACCTAGTGGTGTGCGGCGATGCCGCCGGTCGCCTCGATGCCGTTGCTCGCCCGTGCGCCGACGGTCCGACGATCCGGGCTCGGCGTCAGCCGCCGGCGACGGCCGGGATGATCGACACGGTGATCCCGTCGTCGACCTCGGTGTCGAGGCCGTCGAGGTAACGCACGTCGTCGTCATCGACGAAGACGTTGACGAACTTGCGGAGCGTGCCGTCCTCGTCGAGCAGGCGGTCGCCCATGCCGGGATGCGCCGCCTCGAGCGCCGAGATCACCTCGGCCAGCGAGCCGGGCTCGAGGGCCACCTGCTTCTCGCCGCCGGTGAGCGGACGCATCGTCGTGGGGATTCGGACGTTGACTGCCATGAGATCACGATACCGGTAATCCCTACCGAACCAGTCGGGATTGTGGTGCGGGCAAGATCAGTCGCGTGTGCCGTCGACGCGGTCGGCGACGCGGTCGACGATCGTCTCGTCGAAGATCGTGTCGTCCACTTCGGCGTCGTCGATCGCGAGCCACACGAACACGGCGGCAACTGCGGCGCCGAGCGGTACGACGACGAAGACGGCGACCTGCCCGAGGGCGTTCGGGTCGGTGTCGGAGAACAGCGCCGAGCCGAGCGAGCGGGCCGGGTTCATCCCGCCGCCGCTGATGCCGAGCAGAACGAGGTGGCCGATGACCGACGCTGCGCCGGTGTACGCCGCGATTGCCGAGGTGGACAGCCCGGTGCTGATCGTCGACAGGAACACGACGATCAGCACGATCGTGAAGACCAGTTCTGCCGCGACCACCGACCCGAGCTCGCTGAAGCCGCCGGCGTCCCACCCCGTGCTCCCGACTGCGGCGCGAGTCTGGTCGTTGATCCCCCAGATCAGGGCTGCGCCGATGACGCCGCCGGCGAACTGCCCGATCCAGTCGCCCAGCAACTCGCGCCCGCTGATCTCTCGCACCAGGAGCAGCGCGAGTGAGAGTGCCGGGTTGGCAACCGCGCCGATCACACCGATTGCGATCGCCAGCGCCGCGCCGAACGAGAGCGCGACCGCCAGCGTGTCGACCCGACCTGCGGTGAGCACGATCAGCCCGGGACCCGCGAGCATCAGCAGCACGGTTGCGAAGCACTCGGATGCGACGTTGCGCAGTGGTGTCGCGTCCGGACCGTCGACGCCGGTCGTCGCGTCACCCGTCGTGTCCGGCGGGGGCGGTGGGGGCGGAGTCTCCGACATGGCCGACACGGTACCCGCGCCGCCACGCACGGGTCCGGCCCGTCAGCCGGCCCGGTGTCCGACGGGATCATCCCGGCATATCGTGGACGGATGCCGCGCCGGCGCTCGCAGCGCATGATCATCACCCGGGTCGAAGGCGACCAGCGCGTCACCAGCCGCGGCCCCGACGAACTGATCGTCGAGGAGCCGATGTCGATCCAGCTCGACGGCACACTCGTCGCCACGACGATGCGGACGCCGGGTGACGACTTCGAGCTGGCAGCCGGGTTCTGCTTCACGGAGGGGCTGCTGTCGGGCGCGCCCGTCACCGGCGTGCGCTACTGCGCCGACGGCAGCGCGACCGACAGCGAGTTCAACATCGTCACCGTCGAGACCGGCGGGCGGGCACCGACGCCGACACCCCGCCTCGGCAACGTGTCGTCGAGCTGCGGCTGGTGCGGGAACGAGCAGCTCGACGAGCTCGCTCAGCGGCTCACACCGATTCCGCCGGGTGAACCCTTTGCGCTCGACGTGCTCGGCACGATGCCGTCTCGCGTTCTCGACGGGCAGGGGCTGTTCGCCCGGACCGGTTCCGTCCATGCCGCGGCCGCGTTCACCCGTGAGGGCGACATCATCCTGACCCGCGAGGACGTCGGGCGGCACAACGCCGTCGACAAGGTGGTCGGCGCCATGCTGCTGGACGCCGCGGGCGGGCTTCCTGCGATGGACCTCGGGCTGTTCGTCAGCGGCCGGGCGAGTATCGAAATGGTCCAGAAGGCATGGGCCGCGGGGTTCGCTGCGGTCGTGGCGGTCAGCGCGCCGACGACGCTCGCGGTCGATGCGGCTCGCCGCGCCAACCTGCTGCTCGCGGGGTTCGTGCGCGGCGAACGGTTCAACGTCTACGCACCCGAACGCCTGCCGTCCTGAGCCCTGGTGCGGTGGGGACGCGCCGCATTCCGCGCTCCGACGGCGCCCTGAAACACCGCCGTCACGACCTCACAGATAGCCTGGCGGCATGCTGATGGAAGACGGTCTGAGTGTGGTTCATCTCTTCGGCAAGCCGACACCGTCGATGGACCGCGAGGCCGTCGTTGCCGCGGTCAAGGCGGCCGCCGAATCCGATTGCCAGGTGATCACCGCGGCGATGCTCGGCCACAAGGCCGACATCGCGCTGATGGCACTGTGCGCGGAGTGGCGGACGCTGCGCACCCTCCAGACCGCGCTCCAGACCGCAGGCCTCGACATCGTCGACAGTTACGTCTCGATCACCGAGGTGTCCGAATACGCGAAGGGCATGCCCGAGGAGATGCTGCGTGCCCGCCTCCACCCGCAGATCCCGCCCGACGGCCTGAGCGCCTTCTGCTTCTACCCGATGAGCAAGAAGCGTGAGGCCCACGCCAACTGGTTCGCCACGCCCTGGCAGGAACGTCACGACATGATGATGGAGCACGGCAAGAGCGGGCGGACCTTCGCCGGCCGCGTCGCCCAGCTCGTCACCGGGTCGACCGGCCTCGACGACTTCGAGTGGGGTGTCACGCTGTTCGCGCGGAGCCCCGACGTGATCAAGGACGTCGTGTACACGATGCGTTTCGACGAGGGGTCGGCGCTGTACGGCGAGTTCGGAGCGTTCTACGTCGGCTACCTCGAGGACATCGAGCAGCTCGTCTGACCGCTCGGGATCCCGTCGCGTCAGACGCTGGACGCGACGACGGGACGCACGAACACCGCCCGCCCGGTCTCGTCGAACACGAACTGGTCGAACCGGGCGCGGGCCGGGTCGCCGACCTGCAGCAACTCGGTGATCCCGTCCGGGCCGTTGTAGTTGATGTCGCGGTCGTCGTCGAGCAGCTCCGCGCATCCGTCGAATGCGTCGCAGACCCGCCCGCCGGTCGTCAGCGCCGGGATCTGAGACGCGAACTGGGCCGGATCGTCCGACCGGACCAGGGTGACCGCGAGCGCGATCAGCGTGACGCAGTCGAAGGCATGCGCGGCGAACAGCCCCGGCGGGTCGAACGGCCGGTCGTCGTCGTTGGACTGTGCCTGCGGGGCGAGCCCGGTGATCAGATCACGCAGCGCCGGGTCCAGCGTCTGGATCAGCGGCTGTGCCGCCGGATTGCGGAACGCGTCGTTGACGACGATGTCGGTCAGCGAGCCGAAGTCGGTCCGGCTGAGCGCCTCGAGGACTGCCGTGCCGTCGTCGCTCGCGGCAAGCACGATCACCACTCTGGCGCCGGAGTCCGCAACCCGGGTCGCCAGCGCGTCGAGGGCCCCGTCGCTGCGCACGAAACCGAACGTCTCGACCGCGTCGACCGATCGCGACCCCTCGCTCAGTGCGTCCTCGACGGCCCGGGCGAACGGTCGCCCGTAGGCGTCGTCGACATAGACGACGGCGACGTTGCGGACGCCAGTGCGTTCGGCGACGTCGGCGATCGCGATCGCCTGCAGCGAGTCGCTGGGGATCGTGCGGAAGAACAGGCCCTCGTCCGGATAGTCGTCGAGCGCCAGCGCACTCGCGGTCGGCGAGCACGTCGCGACGCCCGCCGAGACGAGATCGTCGAGTGTGCTCAGCGCGATCAACGACGATGACGGCCCGACGACCGCGTCGACATCGTCGTCCAACAGCGCCGCGATCCCCGCCGCCGCGGTCACCGCGCTCGTGCCCTCGTCCTGGATCGAGATCCGAACGTCCCGACCGAGTACGCCGCCGGCCGCGTTGACCCTCGTGACGGCCTCGGTCGCGGCCGACACCAGCCCCTGGCCGAGCACCGGGTCGGCCGTCGGCAGCAGCAACCCGATCGTCAGGGTGTCGTCGACGACTCGCGCCGGTACTTCGGTCGTGCTGGGAGCGGGAGCCGTCGTCTCCGGTGTCGATGGGTCGTCCGACGTGCAGGCCGCCGCCACGAGCGACGGGACGAGGACGAATGCTGCAGCGAGCGATGTCCGATGCGGCGCAGTGCGAGTCATTGCGCCGAAGCGTAGGAGAGAGATCGGCGCCGGGGCGGGCATCGCCATCGCGAGCTGCGTGTTCGACTCGCTCGGGCCCGCCAAGAACTTGTCAAGATTTCCTCACGATTGGCCGAAGAACGGGAGGAACGTCCTCCCGCCCACACAGACTTGTCGGAGCCCATGAACCCGAAGCCCCAACTCCCGAGCGATGGTCAGCTCGTCGTCGCGGCGCAGAACGGCATGGGCGAAGCATGGAATGAGCTCCGCCGTCGTCATGGCGGTGCGGTCGTCGGCGTTGCCCGGGCCGAGCAGTGGTTCGGGGCGAAACAACGCGCCCAACGCGCGCTCGAGCAGCTCCACGAGGAGATCGTCGGCGGGGAAACCCGGCCCGACGACGAGATGGCGTTGCGTTCGATTCGCGCCCGGGCGATTGCTGCCCTGACCGGTGGGACATACGGGCCGGCACCGGCCGAGCCGGGCACGGAATCGTCGACCGATGTCGAGCTGCCGTTGCTGGCGCGGGCGTTCTCGAAGATTCCCGAGCCGTGGCAGACGGCGTTGTGGCACAAGTGGGTCGAGCTGCAGCCGGCGGCTGAGTACGCCCCACTCCTCGGTCGAACGGCGAACGAGGCGACCGCCGTCGTGCACCGGGCCGAAGCCGGGTTGTTCGACGGATTCCTCCGCGAGGAGATGGAATCGGACACCGGAGTCGCCGACGAGTGCGTGCCGATCGTGCCACTGCTCGGCGGATCGCTGCGGATGACATTGTCCGCGCACGAACAACGGTTGGTCGACGACCACGTGGAGCATCACAACGGCACCCACGACGCCCTGGCCTACGACGCCGACCTGGACGACGCCGGTGCCCACCACGTCCGCGACGCCGATGTCGCCACCGGGACCGACGACAGCGACGACATGCCCGACGGGTCGAGTTCCGCGTCGAGCGTCGATGGCGACCCCGACGGTGCGGTGACCGGATGCGCCGCGTGCCGCCGCCGGTTGGCGGTGGGCGCCGCACTCTCGTCGCTGGTGCCGCTCGCCGTCGTGCCCCAACTGACCGGTCTGTCCCCCGTGCGATACCGCGCCGCCGTCGGGTCACGGACCCGCCCGGCCGGCGCAGCCGCGCTCAACGAGGAGCGCACCGAGCGGGCCCGACGGTATGCGATGGTCGGTGCCGCCGCGGCACTGCTGCTCGCCGTCGTCGCGGCGGCCGTGCTGATCCGCAATCCGTTCGACAATTCGATCACGACCGCGACGATCGATCAGAACACCACGGTCGCATCGTCGACCGAGGTCACGCCGACGACCGAGGCAACCGAGTCGACTGCGGCGACGACCGAGCCGTCGACGGTCCCCCCGACGACCGAGATCGATCTCCGTCCGCCGCCGACCGGCCCCGAGAACCGGATCGACCTCGTCTTCCTCGACAACCCGGCCGGCTTCGCTCCGGCCCCGTCCGACCTGTCGGTCACGGTCACCAGCCCGGCCCCGATCTTCGCCGGCGGCACCGGGACGATCGACGTCGCGATCACCAACTCGTCGGTCGCTCCCACCGAGGCCACGTTCCGTGTTCAGGTACCACGCGGGGTCGAACTCGAGGCACTGGTCGAAGGCGTCGGCGAGTGCGTCGATCCGCCCGACGACTCCGCCACCTGTGTCGTCCCCGTCGCCGAAGGGACGACCGCCGTGATCTCCCTCCGGTTCAGTCTCACCAGTTCGGTCGTCGGACGCTTCGTCGTCGGCAGCAACCTCGTCACCGACGAACTCGAAGTCGCGATCGATGCGATCACGCGGCTCGTCCACTCTTCGGTCGGCCGTGGCGACATCGTCATGATCGGCAACACGTTGATGACGTGCAGCGAGTCCGACCCGTCCTGCATCGACGCCCGCAACGGGGTCGGCGACGTCGTCAACCGCTGGGATCTGCCCGCCGAGCCGGTGCAGGTCGACTCGTCGCTCGGCTGGGTGAACTCGTCGAGTGCGATGCTCGACACCGGCGGCGCCACCGTCGAGGCGGCGTACGTGTTCTGGTCGGGCGACTTGAAGGAGCGCGGCGTCGAACTGGTCGACGACGGCCGGAGCCGGCGCGTGTCGATCCTGGCACCGAACGCGGAGGGTCCCGTCGAGATCGAGGCCGAACGGATCCGGCTCGGCGACGTCGACGCCACGCAGTACTTCGGATCGGCCGACGTGACCGGTCTGGTCGTCGCCTCGGGCGACGGGTCGTATGTCGTCGGCAACGTCCAGAGCGTCGAAGAGCAGGGCTCGTATGCCGGCTGGTCGCTCGTCGTGATCACCCGCAACCCCGAACTGCCGCGCCGCCAGCTCGTGGTCACCAGTCCCTTCGCGTGGTTCTCGCCCGACGACTCGTACGCCACCGACTTCCCGGTGCCGCCCCGCAGCGGCCAGGTCGCGTCACTCGACGTCCTGGCGTTCGAGGGCGAGCAGGGCTTCGTGCCGGAGGGATTCACCGCCAACGGCGTGCCGTTCGGTGGCGAGGCCGTCTTCGACAGCACGATCATCGGTGCCCGCAATCCCGAATTCGTCAACAACCTCGGCATCGATGTCGACGCGTATGATCTGCTCATCGACACACCCGACGGCGCGCTGCGAATCGAAGCAACCTCCGGTAAAGACGGCGTGCGCGTCTCCGTCCTCGGTCTCGCTGTCGACCTGGAGTGACCGCCCCGGGCGTTCGGCACCGGCATCTTGCTGACGCCAACGTCTCCGCGAACGGTGTGCTCGACGGCGGGCTCGACTACTGCCGCCGGCTCGCCGCAGCGACCGACGAATGGGTGATCGACCTGTTCGACGCGGCAGTCACCTCGGGGCCGCCGCCCGCAGGACGGATCGCACTCCTCGCCGTCGGTGGGTACGGGCGGGGCGAACTCGCGCCGTACAGCGATCTCGACCTGCTGCTCGTGCACGACGTCAAGCCGCGCAAGGTCGCGGTCGCCGTTGAACCGATCGCCAGCGCCCTCTGGTATCCGCTGTGGGATGCGGGCGTCAAGCTCGGCCACGCGGTGCGCAGTGTGAAGGAACAGACTGCGATCGTCGCCCACGACCTCGACTCGGCCACCGCGATCTTGACGGCGCGCCCGCTGGCGGGCGACGACGACCTCGCCGACGAGGTGATCACGGCGTGTCGCACGAGCTGGGAGGCGAAGCGCGAGGAGCACTTCGCGACACTGCGCGATCGGGTCCGCGCCCGGCAATGCGAGGCCGGCGACGTGGCGTACATGCTGGAACCGGACCTGAAGGACGGCCACGGCGGGTTGCGCGACGTGCAGTCGCTGAAGTGGGCGCGGGCGAGCGGGCTGGTCATCCGGCCCGAGGACGTCGTCGACCTCGACCACTGCTACGAGACGCTGCTCCGCGGGCGTGTGGCGCTGCACCTCGCGACCGAGCGCGCCGGTGACGTGCTACGTCTCGAGGACCAGGACGCAGTGGCGGCGGTCGGCGGCTGGACCGACGCCGACGCGCTGATGGGCGACATCGCGTCGGCCGGCCGGACGGTCGCCTGGCTCGTCGACGAGAACTGGGGCCGCGCCGTGGCGAACCCGGCCGACGACACGCCCGATCGCGCGCTCGCATCGGGGATCGTCCTGCGCGGCGGCGAGATCGAGCTCGCCGAGGGCGCCGACCCGACCGCCGACCCGACGCTCGCGCTCCAGGCGGCAGTGGCCGCGGCTCGCAGCGAGTGCCGGATCGGCCGGGCGACGCTCGACCGTCTGCACGACGAGATCGAGCCGTGGCCGGGCACGTGGCCGGTCGGCGCGACCGACGAGCTGATCGCGTTGCTGCTGGAGGGCCATCGCGCGATCCCCGTGCTCGAAGCGCTCGATCAGCGCGACATCTTCGCCCGCTTGCTGCCCGAGTGGGAACCGAATCGCTCGAAGCCGCAACGGAACGCGTACCACCGCTTCACGGTCGACCGCCACCTGTGGGAGGCGGCGGCGAACGCGGCCGAGTTGGTCGATCGTGTCGCACGACCGGACCTGCTCGTGCTCGGCGCACTGTTCCACGACATCGGCAAGGGGTATCCCGGCGATCACACGATTGCCGGGATGGACCTCGTCGAGCGGATCGGGCCGCGCCTCGGTCTGCCGCCGACCGATGTCGACACGCTGGTCGCGATGGTCGAGCACCACCTGCTCCTCCCCGATGTCGCCGTGCGCCGTGATCTCACCGACCAGGCGACGATCGGCCAGGTCGCCGACGCGCTCGGCACCGTCGATCGGCTGGATCTGCTGCACGCGTTGACCGAGGCCGACTCCAAGGCCACCGGACCGTCGGCGTGGGGGTCGTGGAAAGAGGACCTCGTCAACGACCTGGCATCGCGCGTCCGCCACGTGCTCGGCGGGGGCGACGTCGCCGAAGTGACGTGGCGCCTGTTCCCCGACGCGGAGGCGTTGGCCCTGATGGCCGCCGGGGAGGTCGCGATCGTCCGCTCCGACGACCTGATCACGGTCGTCAATCCGGATTCCGCCGGCATGTTCAGCCAGATCGCCGGCGTGCTGTCGCTCCACGGCCTCGATGTGATCGGCGCCCGGGCGCACTCCGACGAGCAGGGGATGGCCGCATCACAATTCCGGATCGTGGTACCCGAGAGCGGCATTTCGTGGCGGGCGATCAAGACCGACCTCGGCCACGCGCTCGCGCACGAGCTGGCGATCGAAGCGCGGTTGGTCGAGCGAGCGCAGACGTATCGGCGGCGCCGTCGCACCCAGGCGCAGCAACCAGGCCCACCCGCGGTGGTCTTCGACGACGGGGCGTCCAGCAATGCGACCGTGATCGAGATCCGCGCCGTGACGAAGATCGGGATCCTGCACCGGATCACGAAGGCGATCGGCGAACTCGGCCTCGACATCCGCCACGCATCCGTGCAGACGATCGGGATGGAGGTCGTCGACACGTTCTACGTGCGCACCACCGCAGGGGCGCTCGTCACCGACCGCTTCCACCGCGCGGAGATCGAGCGCGCGCTGCTGCACGCGGTGTCCTGATCACCGGCCGGCGGCGGCCCGGCCGCGGAGCGATGACGTAGCGTGAAGGCCGTGACGGCGAGCGCTGAGGATCTGGCGAGGTGGAGCGAGACGCTCGCGGCGATCGCCCGGACCGGCATCGGTTTCACCGACAACCTCTACGAGCGCGAGCGTTTCGAGGAGGTGCTGCATGTCGCCGGCGACATCAAGGTCGCCGCCCGCCAGCTGGAGGAGGCCGAGCGCGACGACGTGCTCGTCCAGCGGACGACAAACCATTTCGTCCAGGAGTGGATGGAGTCCGTCGGCGAGGGCGTCCCCGGCTACGTCACGCCGAAGGTCGCGATCGGCGCGATCGTCGGCAACGACGTCGGCGAGATCCTGCTCGTGCAGCGCAAGGACTCCGGGATCTGGCTGTACCCGACCGGCTGGGCGGACGTCGGGTACTCCCCGGCCGAAGTCGCGGTGAAAGAGGTCGCCGAGGAGACCGGCATCGAATGCGAACCGACGCGGTTGCTGGGTGTCGTCGACGGTCAGCGGATGGGGTTCAGCCGGTTCGGGATGTACATGCTGCTGTTCCACTGCACGGCGACCGGTGGCGACCTGCGACCGCACCCGCTCGAGACCGCCGACGTCGGCTGGTTCGGTCCCGCGTCGCTGCCCGAGGCCACTGCGGGCGCTCAATGGTGGGGCCCGATGGCCTTCGCCGCGATCGAGGGCATCCACGCCCCAGCGACGTTCGACCCCGTGCGCGACCCGGTCTGGCGGACCGACGACTGAGTCTGCAGCCCTTCGGTTCAGTCTTGTTCGCGGAGGAACTGTTCGACTTCGCTCATCAGCGCCTCGGGGTCCACCGGCTCGGCGCTGGCGAGGTCGTCGGACTGCTCCTCGGCGGAGGTGTCGTCGTCGTCGGAGATCTCCTCCAGCCGCGTGAGGTACTCGACCATGTCCTCGTCGTCGCCGATCAGTGCGGCGACCCGGGCGTCGTACTCGGCGGCGCCCGATGCCAGGCCGGCGAGCGGCGCCGGCGTGCCGAGCATCGTGCATGCCCGCTCGACGAGTGCCATCGCCGCCTTCGGTGACGGCAGTTGTGATGCGTAACCGGGAACGGCGGCCCACAGCGATGCCGTCGCCACGCCTGCCCGATGCAGCGCATCGTGCAGGACGCCGACGATGCCCGTCGGTCCCTCGTAGCGCGAGCGCTGCAGCTCGAACCGGTCGATCAGCGTCTCGTCGGTGGCGGTACCGATCAGCGGCACGGGCCGCGAGTGCGGGACGTCGGCGAGCAGCGCACCCATCGAGATCGCCATCGTGACGCCGTACTTCTCGCAGATGCCGAGCACCTGCTCGGAGAACGCACGCCACCGCAGCGCGGGTTCCGGTCCGAGCACGAGCACGACGTCGGTGCCCGGCAGCGACACGGACCACACACCGACGGTGGGCCACACGATGCTGCGTTGCTGGTGTTCGTCGAGCTTGACGTGCGGACGGACCGTGGCGAAGTCGGTGAACATCTCCGGGTCGATCTCCGCGAGCGCCTCGGCGCCCCATGCCTCGATCATCGTGCGCAGTGCCGTGGACGCAGCGTCGCCGGCGTCGTTCCAACCGGTGAATCCGGCGATCAGCACGGGTCTCGTCAGGTCTGGATCTGCAGTCCAACGAACGTGCTCGGTCCCCACACGGACCACGCTACCGTGACGTGGCCATGAGTGAGACGAGCCGACCGCACGAGCACACCATCGACACGGGGCCGGATGCGTCGGCCGTCGAGATCGCCGTCGTCGACGCGGTCGACGATGCACTGGTTGCCGCCTTCGCGCGTCTGATCCCGCAGCTCTCGTCGTCGTCGCCGGCACCGGATGCCGCGCAGCTCGACGATCTCGTCGCCAACGACGACACCGCGCTCTTCGTCGCCCGGCTCGACGGTGTCGTGGTCGGCACGCTCACGCTCGCGTTCTATCGGATCCCGACCGGTGTCAAGTCGTGGATCGAGGACGTCGTCGTTCACGAAGACGCCCGTGGCCACGGCATCGGCCGGATGCTCAACGAGTCGGCACTCGCCGAGGCGCAGCGGCGCGGCGCGAAGGACGTCAGCCTCACGAGCCGGCCGTCACGGGAAGATGCGAATCGGCTGTACCAGCGGATCGGCTTCCAACGACGCGACACCAACGTGTACCGCTACACGTTCTGACTCGACCGGCAGACCGGCGACGCACGTTCTGGACCCGTGGGTTCTGCGCTCGCGATGTCACGTCTGGGCGCGGCGGAGGTCCTCGGCGGCCTGGCGCACCTGCCAGTCGCGGTCGGTGAGCGCACGGTCGATCGCGGCGTCGACCGCGGCGCCGTCGAACGGCGCGAGGGCGAGCAC
>JABDKP010000077.1 GCA_013002175.1 Ilumatobacter sp. | reverse complement strand
CCGACCCGCTGCAGGCAGCGAGCGCGACGACGACGGCCACGGCCGCGCCGGAGCGCAGCTGAGTGAGAATCCTTCTCATTGGGTTATCGTATGGGAATCACTCTCACTTCTCCACCCGGTCCCGCCGAACCGCATGCGGACGACAGCGCCACCCGCGACGCGCCGGCGATCACGGTTCGCAGCGCCACGGTGCACCGCGGCGGCCGGCCCGTCCTCACGGTCGACCGGCTCGACATCCCGCGCGGCGTCACCGCCGTCGTCGGACCGAACGGGTCGGGCAAGTCGACGTTGTTGCACGCGATCGCCGGGGTGCTCCCGGTCGCGGCGGGCGAGATCTCCGTCGACGGACGGGTCGCGTACGTGCTGCAGTCGCAACACGCGTCAGAACACCTACTGGTCACGGCGCGAGAAGTCGTCTCGTTGGCGCGTGCATCCGAACGCGGCCCATTTCGTCGGTTGCGACCTGCCGATCGGGCGGCGGTTCAGCGGGCGATGGAGCGGCTCGACGTCGCCGACCTCGGTCGGCGACACCTCGCGGAGATGTCCGGTGGGCAACGCCAGCGGGTGTTCGTCGCGCAGGGTCTCGCGCAGGACGCCGACGTCCTGCTGCTCGACGAGCCGGTCGCGGGTCTCGACGTGGTGTCGCTCCGGACGATCCGTTCGATCATCGCCGACGAGCGCGCCGCGGGGCGGGCCGTCGTCGTCGCGATGCACGACCTCGACGAGGCGGCCCGTGCCGACCACGTCGTCCTCGTGAACGGGCGCGTCGTCGCGGCCGGGCCACCGGACACGACGCTGACACCCGACCATCTCCGAGTCGCGTACGGTGGCCGCGTGCTGTCCCTCGGAGATGACCTCGTCGCAATCGACGACGGCGTCCACCACCCCGACCACGAGCACCATCATCACGACCATCCGGCGTGACACACTGCGGGGGAGCGATGCCGATTCCGACGACGATGACTGCCGTGCTGCTGACCGGCCACGGCGGGCCCGAAGTGCTGGAGTACCGCACCGACGTCGCGGTGCCGACGCCCGGTCCGACCCAGGTGCTCATCAATGTGCTCGCGGCAGGTGTCAACAACACCGACATCAACACCCGCACGGGGTGGTACGCGAAGTCGGTCACGACGGGGACGACCACCGATGGCGGCGTCGACGGCGAGGCCGGGAGTTGGTCGGGTGAGCCGTTGCGGTTCCCGCGCATCCAGGGGGCCGACATCTGCGGCCGGGTCGTCGCGGTCGGCGAGTCGATCGACCCGGGCCGTATCGGCGAGCGGGTGATCGTCGCCACGATGCAGCAAGCCCCGTCCGGCGAACCGTTCGCCTGCGTCACCCTCGGCTCCGAGCTCGACGGCGGGTTCGCCCAGTTCGCCGTCATCGAATCCGGTGAAGCCCACGCAATCGAGACGGACTGGACCGACGAGGAGGTGGCGTCGGTCCCGTGCGCCTCGTCGACCGCCGAGAACATGCTCGACCGGGCCTCCGTCGCTGCCGGTGACCGGGTGCTCGTCACCGGTGCGTCCGGGGGTGTCGGTGTCGCCGCGGTGCAGCTCGCGAAACGGCGGGGCGCGCACGTCACTGCGGTGTCGGGTGCGGCGAAGGCGGATGCCGTCCGCGCGATCGGCGCCGACGCAGTGGTCGCACGGGGCGCCGACCTCGTCGACGCACTCGGCCACGAGTCGGTCGACGTCGTCGTCGACCTCGTCGCCGGGCCGGCGTGGCCGGCGCTGCTGGACGTCCTCGTCCGTGGTGGCCGCTATGTCTGCTCGGGTGCGATCGCCGGCCCGATCGTCGAACTCGACGTCCGCACGCTGTACCTCAAGGACCTCACGCTCGTCGGGTCGACGTACCAGCCGCCCGACGTGCTGAACCGACTCGTCGGATACATCGAGCGTGACGAGATCCGCCCGCTGGTCGCGGCGACCTACCCGCTCGGCGAGATCGCCGCGGCGCAGGAGGCCTTCCTCGCAAAGCAGTTCGTCGGCAAGCTGGTGCTCGTCCCGCCGCCACTGGCGTAGGCGGGCAGCGGCTCAGGACTCGCAGTCGCCACACACGCCGTAGACGTCGACGGTGTGGTGCGTGGGCCGGAACCCCTCGACCGCGGCGAGCTGATCGAACGACCGGTCGAGCGTGCGCTCCAACGTGTCGTCGAGGGTGATGTCGCGCACGAGGCCACACGACTCGCAGATCAGGTGGTGATGGTGTTCGGTGAGCGATTCCGAGAGTTCGAAGTGCGCATGCTCGCTGCCGTGGACGAGCCGGCGGACGACGCCGGCATCCTCGAGCAGCGAGAGGTTGCGGTACGCGGAACTCTGCGCGAGGTCGGGTGATGATTCGAGCAACTCCGGAAGCGTGATCGGGCCGTCCGCCCGACGCAGCCCTTCGACGATCGCCCGGCGCCCGCTGGTGTAACGCAGTTCGTGATCGGCGAGACGATCGTGGATCGCTCGTTCGAGTTCGCTCGTCGCCACCACATCGAAAACGATATCCGACGAATGAGAACCACTCTCCATCACCGCCGTCGTAGTGTCGTGGACATGGCGCGTGCGATCCTGGTGCTCAACGGCCCGAACCTGAACCTGCTCGGCACGCGTGAGCCCGACGTCTACGGCAGCGACACGCTCGACGACATCGTCGGCGACCTCCGCACGAGGGCGGTCGAGCGGGGCGTCGAGCTCCGTGACATCCAGTCGAACCACGAGGGCGAGCTGGTCGATGCGCTGCAGGAGGCGCGCGGGTGGGCGGACGGCGTGGTGTTCAACCCGGGCGCCTACACCCACACCAGCGTCGCCCTGCGGGACGCGATCTCGGCGTGCGGACTCCCGGTCGTGGAGACGCACCTGTCGAACGTGCACGCCCGCGAGGAGTTCCGCCACACGTCGATGCTCAGTGCGGTCTGTCTCGGTGTCGTCGGCGGCTTCGGCCGCCACAGCTATGCCCTCGCCCTCGACGGCCTCCTCGCCCACCTCGACGGCTGACCCACCTTCCGCCGCGATGGCGGGAGCGGGCATGATGGGGAGATGTTCCGCCACGTCGTGATGTTCCAGTGGGCCGACGGCGTCGACGACGCCCACATCGCTGCCGCGAGCGCAGCGCTCAGCACGATGCCGGACAAGGTCGACACGATCCGGTCGTACGTCCATGGTCGCGACGCGGAGCTGTCGCCGGCGAACGCCGACTACGTGGTCGTCGCGGACTTCGATGACGCCGACGGGTTCGCCGTGTACCGCGACCATCCCGACCACGTGGCGCTCGTGCAGCAGTTCATCGCGGGTCACACCAGCCTGCGGCTCGCCGTCCAGCACCACGTCGACGGTGGGTGACGTGGGCGACCGACCGGGCCTCCGGCAGCTGTGGGCCGACGGCGGCTCGGCGCTGGGCGTGTGGCTGTCCGTGCCGAGCCCGGTGACCGCGGAAGCGGCGGCGCGCACCGGGTTCGACTACGTGTGCATCGACACCCAGCACGGTGCGATCGACGACTCGGACACGGTGCCGATGATTCAAGCGATCCTGCTCGGGGGCTCGCGGCCGATCGTGCGGGTGCCGTGGAACGAGCCGGGCGTCATCGGCAAGGCGCTCGACGCGGGCGCCCACGGCGTCATCGTCCCGATGGTCAACAGCGTGGCGGAGGCGGAAGCCGCCGTGCGTGCGTGCCGCTACGCGCCCGCAGGGGCGCGCAGCTACGGGCCGGCGGTCGCCGCACAGCGCGTCGACGGCGCGTACGTCGATTGGGCGCCGGACAACGTGACCGTGATCCCGATGATCGAGACCACGCAGGCGGTGGCGCAGCTCGACGACATCCTCGCCGTCGACGGCATCGATGCGATCTATGTCGGGCCGGCGGACCTGTCGTTGACGCTCGGGCTGCCGCCGGGCAACAACGACGATGCCCCGGCATTCGTCGAGGCACTCACGACGATCGTCGCCGGCTGCACTCGCGCCGGGGTCGTGCCCGGCATCCACTCGTCGGCCGCGCTGACGCCGTCGCGAGCGGAGATGGGCTTCCGGATGATCACGGTGTCGACCGATCTGATCGCGATGACCGCGGCGCTGCGCGCCGACCTGGCGACCGTCAGCGATGTGATCGGCGACGAGCCGCCGCCGAACGCCCCGTACTGACCGTCGGTCGGCGGCGTCAGCTGTCCGACCAGCGCTTGATGACGCCGCGGAAGGGACGCTCGGGCAGTTCCGCCGGAGCCTGCGCGGGGTCGTAGTACGGCGCATCGCCGATGATCGTCACCCGTTCGGCGCGACGCACTTGCGGGTAGTAGTCCGAGACCGCGTAGTGCTGGCAGGCCCGGTTGTCCCAGAACGCGATCGAGTCGGGGCGCCACGTGAACCGCACCTGATACTCGGGGTAGCTCGCCTGCCGGTACAGCACGTCCAGCAGCTCCGCGCTTTCGTCGGCATCCATCCCCACGATCTCCTGGGTGAACGCCTGGTTCACGTAGATCGCCTTGCGGCCGGTCTCGGGATGCGTGCGGATGACGGGGTGCTCGGGGTTGGGGTACGTGGCATTGAACTCCTCGATCTGTTCCGGCGTCGCACCGCGACCGATCATCCGCTTGCGGAAACCGGCGAAGTCGTGACGGGCGACGCGGCCTTCGACCTCGGCCTTGATCCGCTGCGGGAGGCCCTCGTAGGCCGCGTACATGTCGGCGAACAAGGTGTCCCCACCCAGATCGGGGCACTCGACCAGTCGCAGCACCGAACCGAGTGACGGTTCGAGCCGCCACGTGACGTCGGAATGCCACAGGTTCTCGTAGCCGTGCGATGCCTCGTCGTGGGTGATCGCCAGCACCTCGGGGCAGCCCGGCTTCTCGGGTGCGAACGGGTGCACTTCGAGGTCGCCGAACCGCCGAGCGAACGCAAGGTGCTGCTCGGTGGTGATGTGCTGGTCGCGGAAGAACAGCACCTGCCAGTCGAGCAGTGCCTGGCGGACGACGCCGATCGCATCGTCGCTGAGTTCGGTTCGGAGGTCGATCCCGCCGAGTTCGGCGCCGATCGTCGGGGACTGCGGCGTGATCGTGATCCGCTCGGCGTCGGTGCGGTCGATGGTCGTCATGGAGGCCTCCAGCAGCGTTGTGAACAGTGTGGCCGTGCGTCGGCCCGCGCGCAGAGTCGGGAGCGACGGCTGGACGGCGGGGCGCCGACGTTCCAGACTGGAGCGGTGACGACAGCACCGCACTTCGGATCGGAACACGACGGCGACCATCCCGACCGCGACGACGAATGGGCGGCATTGCGGGCGAAACACCTGCGGCCGGCCGATGAGCGTTCGCCGTCGAGCGCCCGCGGCGTGCACCACCAGGCGCTGATCTGCAGTGACGTCGAGCAGACGATCGACTTCTACCAGGGGCTGCTCGAGTTCCCGTTGACCGAGCTGTTCCAGAACCGCGACTACGAGGGCTCGACGCACTTCTTCTTCGACATCGGCAACGGCAATGCGCTGGCGTTCTTCGACTTCCCCGGCCTCGGTCTCGGCGAGTACGCGGAGGTGCTCGGCGGCCACCACCATCTCGCGATCTCGGTGCCGCCGGACAACTGGGAGCGGCTGCGGGGCAAGCTCGTCGCGGCGGGCGTGGAGACGTTCGTCGTCGGCGGGTCGTCGATCTATTTCGCCGGCCCGGACGGCGAGCGCCTCGAGCTGATCAACGACCCGCTCGGCGAGATGTACGGGATGACCGTCCTGTAGCGCGGCGGCCGCGTCGGCGCCGGGTCAGAGCTACGGCAGGGCGGTGGCGTTGCGCGGCACGTCGACGGTCGTCGCGACCAGCCGGCCGGTCGCCGTGCCTGCGGACACGTCGGGGTTCGCGTCCTCGCAGGTGAGCACGAACAACCGGGTGCCGTCACTGCCACCGAGTGCACAGGCGTAGGCGTTGTCGTCGGTCGCGAGCGTGTCGGTGACCTCGCCGCCGGCGCGCACCCGCACCACCTGTTTGCCGATCGCGTCCGCGAACCAGATCGCGCCCTCGGCGTCGATCGTGCAGCCGTCGGGCGCGGTGCCCGGCACGGCGGCCCACACCCGGGCGTTCGACAGCGTCGCGTCGTCCGCGATGTCGTACGCGGTGAACTGCCCGCCGAACGTCTCGCCGACGATCAGTGTCGCGCCGCCGTCGGTGATCACCGAGCCGTTCGGGAAGCGCAGGTTCTCGGCCGCGATCTCGACGTCGCCGTTCGGGCGGACCAGCGCGAGCTTCGCCGTCGCGAAGTCGTCGCCGCCCTCCATGTCGAAGCCGAAGTTGCCGACGTATGCGTTGCCGGCCACGTCGACGACCATGTCGTTGCAGTGGCCCGTGGCGACGTGGGACAGGTCGGCGTGGACGACGACGGCGCCGCCCGTCTCGACGCGCATCACGCGTCGATCGAGCATCGAGACGAACAGCAGCCGACCGTCGGGCAGCCAGCCCAGTCCGGACGGCCGACCGCCGGGATGCTCGACCTCGATGCGGCGGGCACCGTCGTCGCCGACGGAGAAGATCGTGTGCTGGTGGAAGTCACTGAACCACAGCCGGCCGTCGCGCCACCGCGGCCCCTCGCCGAAGTCGATGCCGTCGAGGATCAGGTTCCAGGCCATCGGTGCACCGTAACCATCACGGATCGTCAGCGATCGGTCGAGCGGGCGATCGTCGGGTCGAGCGGGGTGTGTGCGGCGGCCTGCTCCGCGAACCAGATCTCGGTCGTGCGCAACCCCTCGGCGTCGTCGAATGTGCCGGCGCAAATCGAGACGTGGACGTCGTCGTCGCCCTGGTCGACCAGCCGCCAGAACAGCGACGAACCACAGCGGGCGCAGAACCCGTAGGCGACGTTCGGGTCGTCGGCGGGCGAGTACCACGTCAGCGTGGACTCGGCGTCGAACGTGATCGCAGCGAGCGGTGCGCCGGAGGCGGCCATGAAGTTGCCGGTGACCTTCTGACACCGATGGCAGTGACATTGCAGGACGTCGCGGAGCGGACCGTCGACGCGGTAGCGCACGCCGCCACAGAGGCAACTCCCGTTCGTCGCGCGAGCCATGGCTCCAGTCTCGCCGGTCGGCGCGGGCACCACTAGTTTCTGGTCATGAAGATCGGCATCAACGGTTCCGGATTGCTCGCACGGCCAGACCTCGACCAGATCGTCGCGGACATCGAGACCAGCGAGCGCGCCGGCTACGCCAGCTACTGGCTGGCCCAGACGGCACTCGCCGATTCGCTGTCGATCCTCGGCATCGCCGGCCGGACGACGTCGGCGATCGAGCTCGGCACCGCAGTCGTGCCCACCTGGACCCGTCATCCCGAGGTGATGGCGGCGGGTGCACTGACCGCCCAGGCGGCGTCACACGGGAGGATCGTCCTCGGGATCGGGCTCGCCCACCAGCCGTCGGTCGAGGACCGCTGGGGGATGACGTGGGAGCGGCCGGTCAAGCACATGTCCGAGTACCTCGCGATCCTCGAATCGCTGCTGGCGACCGGTCACGCCAGCCACCGCGGCGAGATCTGGTCGCTCGAGTTGGAAGGTGCGGCGATCGCCCACGAACGCCCACCGCAGGTGATGCTGGCGGCGCTCGGCGAGCAGATGCTGAAGATCGCCGGGCGGCGCACCGATGGGACGATCCTGTGGGGTGTCGGGCCGAAGACGCTCGAACAGCAGATCGTCCCGACGATCACCGCGGCAGCCGACGCCGCCGGGCGCGCGGCGCCGCGCATCGTGTGCAGCCTGCCGGTCTGCGTCACCGACGATCCCGAGCCGACGCGGGAGTTCGTCGGCTCGATCCTGGCCGGCTATGCGACGCTGCCGTCGTACCGGGCGATGCTCGACATCGAGGGCGTGCACGGCGTCGAGGACATCAGCCTGATCGGCGACGAGGCGACCGTCATCGCCGGCATCGACCGGGTCCGGGCGGCCGGTGCCACCGACTTCACCGCCGCCGTGATCCCCGATCGCTCTGGGCCGCACCGCACCCTCGAACTGCTGCAGTCACAGTGAGCTGACCCACGCCGCGATCGCATCGCCGATCTCGTGCGGGCTGTCCTCCTGGACGAAGTGGTTGCCGGCGACACGGACCTCGGTCTGGTTCGGCCAGTTGCGGCAGAACTCGCGCTGCGCGCCGATCAGGATGGCTCCGGGGTCGGCGTCGACGAACAACTTCGGGATGTCGGACGCGGCCATGGCGTCTGCATACGCCCCGACGATCGCGGTGACGTCGGCCGGTTCCCCCTCGATCGGGATCTCCCGCGGCCACGTCAGCGTCGGTCGCCGGCCCTCGCCGGGCTCGGCGAACGGCCGGCGGTACTCGGCGTGTTCGTCGGCCGTCAGCCCGCGCAGGATCGCGTTGGGCAGCACTGCCTCGACGAAGAGGTTCTTCTCGATCACCATCTCCTCGCCGGCATCCGAGCGGAAGCCCTGGAAGATGCCGCGCGCGTTCGGCGGCCAGTCGTCCCACGACGCCACCGGTCGCACGATCGCCTCCATGTAGGCAACACCTGCCACGCGGTCTGGATGACGAACGGTCCAGTCGAAGCCCAGTGCCGAACCCCAGTCGTGGATCACGAACACGATCTGGTCGCCGAGATCGAGCTGGTCGAGCAGCGCGTCGAGCCAGGCGCGATGCTCGACGAACCGGTACGAGCCGGGGCCGGAATTGTCCAGCTTGTCCGAGTCGCCCTGGCCGATCAGGTCCGGCGCCACACACCGGCCGAGGTCGGCGACACGCGGGATGATGTTGCGCCAGAGGTACGACGACGTCGGGTTGCCGTGGAGGAACACGAATGTCCTGCTGCTCGCGTCGACCGGACCGGAGTCGAAGTACGCCATGGACTTCGTCGTGCCGTCGACGGTGACGGCCGCCGTCTGCTTCGGCAAGGGTGCGGTGTCGAACGGGGACTCGCTGGAGCTCATCGCCCCAGGCTTGCATGTCGCGTCGTCGTTCGGCCCAGCGAGGCGTGCGGTCAGGCGGTGCGCATCGCGTCGATCAGCGGGGCGACGCGCTCGATCTCGGCGAGCACCTCGTCGCGAGGACCCTGCGGCATGATGAAGACCGCACGGCTCATCCCGGCCTCGGCGAGCTCGGTCAGCTTCTGCTCGTCGGCCTTCGCCCCGAACACCCCCAGCTCGATCGTCGACGGGTCGCGGTCGATCGCCTCGCACGCCTCCACGATCGCCTGCCAGCCGCCCAGCGCGTGCCGCCCGCCGATCGGCATCCAGCCGTCGCAGAACTCGGCGATGTGGGCGGCAGTCTTCGGTCCCGCGGCCCCGCCGAGGATGACCGGCGGGCCGCCCGCCTGCGTCGGCTTCGGCCACGCCCAGCTCGGTTCGATCTGCACCAGCTCGCCGTCGAACGACGCCTCGTCCTGGGTCCACAGCGCCTTCATCGCCAGCACGTTCTCGCGCAGCAGCTCGCGGCGCTGGAGGTAGTCGGTGCCATGCTGGGCCATCTCTTCCCTGTTCCAGCCGTAGCCGATGCCGAACAGCATCCGGCCGTCCGAGAGGACGTCGACGCTGGCGACCTCCTTCGCGGTGTGGATCGGGTCGCGCTGGGCGACGAGGCAGATCCCGGTGGCGAGCTTGATCGTGTCGGTCGCCGCTGCGCACGCGCCGAGCGCGACGAACGGGTCGTGCGTGCGCCAGTAGAACTCCGGAAGCGGAGGTGCGCCCTCCCGCCCGCCCCACGGGGTGGTGCGCCGAGTCGGGATGTGGGAGTGCTCGGGGAACCACAGCGACTCGAAGCCGTGGGCCTCGGCTTCCCGGGCGAGCTCGATCGGGTTGATCGTCTGGTCGGTGGGGAAGATCGTGATGCCGATGTCCATGCGGCGAACGTAGCCCGTGGTGTCGACGCCCTGCCGCGTCGGAGGCCGACGATCAGCCGTGCAATTCGGCGAGGTGGGCGTCGACCCACTCGATGATCGCCGCGATCACCTCGTCGCGCTCGGGTTCGTTGAGGCACTCGTGACGCAGCCCGGGCCAGACGCGACGGGTCACGTCGGTGAGCCGGCCGATCGGCTCGGATGCCGACGGCGGGACGAGCTCGTCATCGGCGCCGTGCAAGACGTACGTCGGGACACGGAGCCGGTGGAGGCGACTCGACGTCGACTTCATCGCATCGATCACGTGACGGCCGAGCGCCGTGGTCGACCCGTCGACGCGCAGTGGATCGTTGTCGTACGCGTCCTGCACCGCCGGGTCGCGCGACAGCACGCTGCCGTCGAACTCGGACTTGACGTGCAATCGCGGTGCGATCCGGCTGAGGACCGGCACCGCCAGGCGCTGCCAGCGGGGGATCTCGGCGGCGAGGGCGGGGGCACTGAGGACGGCGAGATCCGGTTGGGGATGATCGCCGACGAGGTAGGTCGTGACGATCAGCCCGCCGAGCGAATGCCCCATCAGGATGACCGGCACGCCGAGTGTGCGCCGCTCGGACAGCAGGTCGGCGACGTCGTCGACGTACTCGTCGAACGAGTCGACGTGACCCGGTCGTCCGGCAGTCCGGCCGAATCCGCGGCCGTCCGCGGCGAGCGTGTCGATGCCTGATTCGGCGAACGCCTCGCCGACGTGTTCGTACCTGCCGGAGTGCTCGCCGATGCCGTGCACGAGCAGCAGCGCCGCCCGCGGGTCGTCGGCCGCCCAGTGGCGACGCAGCTGCCGCAGCCCGTCACGCGTCGTACCGAAATCCGTCGTCGATGCCCGCTGAGTCACGGGGCGACGCTATCGGTTGCGGCGGCGTCGGTGAGGACCCGCGACATCGGTGCGATGCCACGAGTCGCCCCACCCGGTCATCTGTTGTCGGGCCGCGATGCCACTGGCGAGGTCAGCGGGTCGCCGCTCGCGTCAGGCGCCGCCGGCGTGACGTCACGAGCAGCAGAGCGCCGAAGAGCAGGGCGCCGAGTGCCGGCACCAGCGTCGAGCTGATGCCGTCGGACCCGGTCAGCGGCAGGGTGCCGGTCGGCGTCACCGAGACCGGGCTGTTGCCTTGGCCGCCGCCGGTGTGCGGAATGATCAGCGTGTCCTCGGTCGCGGTGTTGTTCGAGCTGTCGTTGTCGGGCGTCGCCGACGTGACCGACGCGGTGTTCGTGATGATCCCGAGAACGTCCTCGTCGACGAACACCTCGACGTCGATCACCTTGCTGGAACCAGCCGCGATCGTGCCGAGCGAGCACGTCGGCACGCCGAAGCGATCCTCGGCGCATCCCTTCGTCTTGTGCAGGACGACGCCCGCAGGCAGGGTGTCGGTGACGACGACGTTCGACGCATCCTTCGGCCCGGCGTTGAACACGGTGATCGTGTACTGCACCTTGTTCTTCGCCTTCACCGGGTCGTGCTTGTCGGTCTTCGTGATCGACAGGTCGGCGACACCGATGACGGTCGTCGTCTCGGTCGCGGTGTTGTTGGCGGCATCCGGGTCGGGCGTCGATGCCGCGACTGTTGCGGTGTTGGACAGTGTCGCATCACCAGACGGGTCGACGTCGACGGTGATCGTGTACGACACCGAGGCGCCGGCCGCGATCGTCCCGAGACTGCACGTCGGAACGCCCGCCGTGCCCTCCGCGCACTCGGTCGATGTCGCGGCGTTCGACACGCCGGCGGGCAGCGTGTCGGTCACGACGACGTCCGCGGCGTCCGCGGGACCGGCGTTGTCGACGGTGATCGTGTACACCAGCTGGCTGCCGGCGATGACCGGGTCCGGGCTGTCGGACTTCGTGATCGACAGGTCGGCTTCGGCCACGACCAACGTGTCCTCGGACGTGGAGTTGTCGGACGGGTCCGGATCATTCGTGCTCGACGTCACCGAGGCCGCGTTGGTGATCGTGCCGGACGTGCCGGCGTCGACGTCCACGGTGATCGTGTACGACTTCGAGGTCCCCGCGGCGATCGTGCCGAGCGTGCAGCCCGGGGTGCCGTTCGGGTCCTCCACGCAGCCGCTGGTGACCGCGTTCGACACGCCGGCGGGCAGCGTGTCGGTGACGACGACGTCCGCGGCGTCGTCCGGACCGTCGTTCGTGACGGTGACGGTGTACGTCAGCGACGACCCGGCCTGGACGGGATCCGGGCTGTCGGACTTGCTGATCGACAGATCAGCGTTCCGTTCGGACGGCTCACTCACCAGCAGGATGCCGCTCGCAGCGGCCCCGGTGACGCCCAGGTCGGCGGTGACGGCGCTGGTCGTGTTCGTGTACGACCCTGCGGCCGCGGAGACGGGGACGCTGACGACGGCGTCGAACGAGCAGACGCCGCCCGCTCCGACGGCGCCACCTTGGAAGTCGATCAGCGTGGCCGTCGACGCAGCGGTCGAGCCACCGCACGGGGCCGGCTCGACCGAGACGACCATCAGCCCGAGCGGCGGGGTGATGCCGGTGGCGAAGTCGTCGGTGAAGGCGATACCCGCGACGGCACCTCCGGCATTGGACAGCGTGAACCGCAGCGTCGCGGTGCCGCCCGGCGCGGTCGGGTCGTCGATGAACTCCTTCGCCAGATCGATCGTCCCGAGATCGGCGATGTCGAGGTCATCGGCGATCGGCGGGAGTGTCACCGGCGTCGTACCGATCACCATGTCGATCGCGGAGGTGAGGTTCTGGTACGCCGCCGCATCGACGCCGGCGGGAACCGTGAGCTCGACGACGATCGAACACGTCTGCCCGGCGAGCACCGATCCACCCGAGTACGACAGCACTGAAATACCGGCCAGCGTGCCGTTGCAGCTGTCACTGGTCAGCGAGCTGAACACGAGGCCGGGGAGGGTGTCGGACAGATCGTCGCTGAAGCTGATACCGGTGACGTCCTGGCTGCCGCCGTTGTCGAACGTGAACGTGAGCGTCACGGGCCCGCCTGCGGCGACGGGATCGGTGAACGACTTCGATGCGGTCACGTCGGTGACGAGCAGGGTGTCGCTCGCCCCGGGGCCGGTGACCGCCAGACCGAGCACCGTGGCGCTCAGATCGCTGGTGGTGTTGGTGAACAGCCCGAGCGTCGCCGTGGCAGCGGCTTCGACGGTGACCGTGAAGCTGCAGGACTCGTCCTCGGCGAGGTTTCCACCCGTGAGCGTCAGGATCGTGTCGCCGCCAGAGACGCCGAGCACGCTGCCGGTGCCGCACGGATCGGTGGGCAGCGGCGCGGCGAATGTCAGACCGCTCGTTCCGAGGTCGTCGGTGAAGGTCATACCGGTCACCGGTCCGACCGCGTCGAAGTCACCGGCTCCCTCGCCGCCGTTGGCGATCGTGAACGTGAGGTCGACCTGGCCGCCGGGGGCGACCACGTCGGACGCGAATGTCTTGCGCATCGGCGGCGTGCCTGCGACGAGCAGCTCGTCGGATGCGGGGTTGCCGGCGACCGAGGCGCCGTCGACCGTTGCGGTGACCTCGGACGTGGTGTTGGCGTAGCCGCCACTACCGGCGGTGGCGCTGATGTCGAGGACGACGGAGAAGGTGCAGGACCCACCCGCGGGCAGCTCGCCACCGGTGAGCGTGAGCTGCGCAGGCGTCCCGCTGGAGCTGGTTCCCGGGACGAGCGCGTCGAAGGTGAAGTCCGAACCGGGCCCGCACGCGCCGTCCGCCGGGACACTCGTCGCGTCCGGGATGATCGTGTCGAACACGTCGGTGAAGGCGATGTCGGTGGCTGCGTTCGTGGCGTCGGAGTTGGTGATCGTGAATTCGAGTGTCGTCGAGCCGCCGGCCGCGGCCGGGTTGTCGAGGAACGTCTTCGTCGTGACCGGCCCAGCGACCACGTAGAGGGTCTCGGTCGCCTGGTTGCCGGTGATGGGCGACCCGCCGACCGTGCCCGAGACGGTGCCGGTCGTGTTGACGTAGGTTCCGCCGTCGGCGGCGGTGACCGCAACGGTGATCGTGCACGTCGCGCCGGCGGCGACGTCGCCGCCTGACAACTCGATCGTGTCCGATCCGTCGGCCGCGTCCAGCACACCGCCGCAGTTCGACGACGCAGCGGGCGGATCGACGACCGTCACGCCGGTCGGCAGTGTGTCCGAGAACGCAACGCCGGTGGCGTCGTCGAAGCGGTCGAAGTTGGTGATCGAGAACGTCAGTGTCGCCGTCGCGCCGGGCACGATCGGGTCGTCGGTGAAGTCCTTTGCGATGTGCAGGGCCGACACGTCGGAGACGAGTGTCGCGGAGGCCTTGCCGACTTCGTCGAAGTCCACGAGCAGCGAGCCGGAGCTGTTCACGAGCACGCCGCCGGCCGTCGCGATCACGTCGACCGACACGGTGCAGGACTCACCGGGCGCCAGCGTCTCGAATCCGGAAATCTGCGACCCGTTGGCGTCGAGCGTGATCACGTTCCCGCCGGCCAGGGCGGTCAAGGTGGTGCCGCTGATGCCGGAGCAGTCGGTCGATGCGTTTGCCGGGCCGGCGATGACCATGCCGATCGGCAGGGTGTCGGTGAAGTCGAGCGTGCCGACGTTCGAGCCGGTCACCGGGTTGGAGATCGTGAACGTCAGGGTCGAGCGCTCGCCTCGGTCCACCGGGTCGGGCGCGAAGTCCTTCTCGAAGTTCGGAAGATCCTCGTCCACCACGAGGTCGTCGGTTGCCGTGCTGCTGGTGCCGAGCGAGGAGGTGAGGTTGCCGGAGGTGTTGGTGTGTGTGCCGTCGGTCGCCGAGGTGACGTCCACCCGTACGGTGCACGACGCGAACGCGGGCACCGCCGCGTCGGCGAGCGAGATGACCGACCCATTCGCCGGTGCCGACAGGGTCAGTGCGGCGCTGGTGGAATCGAGGCATGTCGTGGTGGCATTCGCCGGGTCGGCGATCGTGACGCCGGGCGGCAGGGTGTCGCTGAACGCGACGTCGTCCGCGCCCGTCGACGCGCCGTTGGTGATCGTGAAAATCAGTGTGCTGACGTTGCCCGCTCCGATCGTGTCGGGCGAGAACACCTTCGCGAACGTCGGGACCGGCGTCTGCGCGCCCAACGGCGCGCTCGGCGCGACGAGCACGAGGCCCGCCCCCATGAGTAGTCCGGTCGTCAGCGACATGATCCGGCGCCGACTGCCAAGCGAATTCCTCATTGCACCCTCCCAGGTCTCCGTCGTGCGGTTCACCCTAGGGGACGCACGACACCAGGTCGAACGGTCGCGCGCACAGACGGGAGTCGACCGCGGTGCGTCGCTTCGCCCGTCACGCTCCGGCCCGGAGCTGTGCAACAGTTGGGGACGTGCAGGTCGCACTGACGCTCTTCCCCGGTGTCTCGGCCGACGAGTGCGAGGCGTTCACGCTCGCGTTCTCGAAACTGCCCGACTGCGAACTGGTCGGCGTCGGTGCCCGGGTCGGCGACGTGGCCGGTCCCGGAGGACGTCAAGTGGTCGACGCCGCGTTCGCCGAGGTGTCAGCGCCCGATGTCGTGCTCGTCCCGGGCGGGTTGGGCGTCGACCGGACAGCACATGACGAGCAACTGCTCGAGTGGCTGCGACTCGTCGAACCGTCGTGCCAGTGGATGGCGGCGAGTTCGACGGGGACCGTCGTCGTCGCAGCGGCCGGACTGCTCGCCGACCGCCCCGCCGCGACGCACTGGCTGGCGGGCCGGATGCTCGCGGAATACGGGTCCGAGGCGTCCGCGCAGCGGATCGTCGAGGTCGGACGCGTGCTGACGTGTCACGGGCGGATCTCCGCGATGGACGTGGCGCTGCTGATGATCCTGCGCCTCTACAACCGCGAGACCGCCGCCCGGGTGAAGCGGGAGATCGAGGCGGGCGACGACCGCGTCATCGAGCCGCGACGGTCCGGTGTCGGGCGGCTGCTCGGACGAGCCCGCGCCGTGGTCGGCCGGTCGCGGTCCCCCCGGTCCGGTGGCCAGCCCCGTCCCCACAACGAGCAGCTCGACACGTCCGAATGGATCGAGATGGAGTTGACCGAAGCGCCCTGGGTGGCTAGCGGTCGAACCAGTCGCCGGAAGCGATCCGGATGAGGTCGAGCCCGCGCCCGTACTCGTACGCCCAGGCTGCGACGCCGCCGCCGGTCGTCACCACCACTCTCCGGTAGGCGCCCTCGACCGTCCCCTCCTCATGATCGAGTGCCGCGAGGCAGTCGGCGATCGACGGTGCACGGAGGCGATAGGTGCGGCCCCGGATCGTGCCGGAGTTGCCGAAGACGGCCGCCGGGTAGTCGCGCCCGGTGTCGAAGACCGAGCCGGACACCGTGTCGGCAACCCCGTCGTCAGCGACGTACGGGGCCAGCAGCGACCACCGGACGTCGCCCGGGCGGAGCGTGCCGTAGACGAAGAGATGCGTGATCGACGCGCGCCCGGTCATCGCTGCGAGGCTGCCACATCGCGGCGCCGATGGGAGACTGTCGCGATGCCACCCGCTCTGCGCCTGCCCGGCGCGCGCCTGTTGAGGACGTACCGGCGCGACTGGTGGCGAGGCGACGTGGCGGCTGGATTCGCGGTGACTGCGCTGATGATTCCGCACGGCATGGCCTACGCCGAGCTCGCCGGCGTGCCCGCGGTGACCGGCCTGTACACGACGATCGCGGCGCTGTTCGCATACGCGGCGTTCGGCCCCTCCCGCGTCCTGCTCCTCGGTCCGGACTCGTCGCTCGCCCCGTTGATCGCAGTCGCGATCGCCGTCGTCGGCAGCGACGGCGACCCGGCGCAGGCGATCGCCACCGCCAGCATGCTCGCGCTGATGACCGGGGCGCTGTGCGTGCTCGCCGGCCTGAGCCGGCTCGGCTCGATCGCGGAGCTGCTGTCGCGGCCGGTCCAGCTCGGCTATCTGAACGGGTTGGCGATCGTGATGGTGATCAGCCAGCTGCCGAAGCTGTCAGGCTTCTCGGTCGACGGCGATCTGCCGGTCGAACAGGCGCGTGAGTTCGCGTCCGGGGTGACCGATGGACTGGTCAACGCGACGGCACTGCTGCTCGGTGTCGCCACGCTCGTCGTCATCGTGGTGCTCGCCCGGGCGTCGGCGGCGATCCCGGGGGTGCTCGTCGCCGTTGTCGGGGCGATCCTGGTCGTGCGCGTCTTCGATCTCGTCGCGGATGGTGTCGAGGTCGTCGGCGCACTGCCGACCGGGTTCCCGACACCACGCTGGCCGTCGATCGATGTCGGCTCCGTGCCGTCGCTGCTCCTCGCCTCCGTCGGCCTCGCCTGGGTCACCCTGTCGGACACGACGGCGCTGTCACGGGGCTTCGCGGTCAAGACCCGCGAGCGGATCGACCCGAACGACGAGATCGTCGCGCTCGGGATGTCGAACCTCGCCGCCGGGGCGTTCCAGGGCTTTCCGGTCAGCGCGAGCACGAGTCGCACGACGATCGGGCTCGCGAGCGGGGCGCAGAGCCAACTCGTGGGCGTGATCAGCGCCGTGCTCGTGCTGCTGCTGCTGATCTTCGGCAGCTCGGTCGTCGAGTTCCTTCCCTCCACCGCGCTCGCGGCCATCGTGATCGCCGCGGCAATCAAGCTGTTCGACGTCGGACAGCTCCGCTGGCTGGCCTCGGTCCGCCGGAGCGAGTTCGCGCTGGCGGTGGCGTCGATGGTCGCGGTCGTCGGCCTCGGCGTGCTCAACGGGCTCGCAGTCGCGGTGGCGCTGTCGCTCGCGAACTTCATCCGTCAGGTCTGGCGCCCGTACGACGCGGTGCTCGGGCGTGTGGAGCAACGCAGGGGGTATCACGACGTCGGCCGTCATCCGACCGCGCGGCAGGTGCCCGGGCTGGTCATCTTCCGATTCGACGCGCCGCTGTTCTTCGCCAACGCCGATCACTTCGAGCGGCGACTGCGCACGATCATCCGGTCGGCGGACGGTCCGGTGCGGCTGGTGCTCATCGCCGCAGAACCGATCACCGACATCGACACGAGCGCCGCCGTGATGCTGGAGGCGTTGGTCGATGATCTCCACGAGCGTGGCATCGAACTGGCCTTTGCGGAGCTGAAGGGTCCGGTCAAGGACCGGCTCGGGCGCTACGGGCTGTATGAGTCGATCGGGCCCGAACGGTTCCATCCGACGATCGGCTCTGCGGTGCGTTCGTACGTCTCGGCCCACGACGTCGACTGGGTCAATTGGGACGACCGGGTGTGACCGCCGGGAGCTGCTGTGTGATGCAGTGGATTCCGCCACCGCCGAAGGCGAGTACCGCGCCGACGTCGATGGCGAGTGCGGTGCGGTGGGGATACTGCTCGGCGATCAGCGCAACCATGTCGTCGTCGGCGTCGTGGCCGGACGTCGGCACCGCAACGAAGCCGTTGCCGACGTAGTAGTTGAGGTACGGCACCGCGACCCGGCGTCCACCGACCTCGACGAAGGGCAACACGGGCACGACGAGGGTTGCAATCCGGTTCCCGTCGGCATCGGACGCTCCCGCCGCAGATCGGCGGTTGATGTCCATCCGGGCCCGGTCGGCTTCGTCGGCGTCGTTGCATCCCTGGAGGACGAGCCGACCGCGTCCGGCGAACGCGGCAACGTTGTCGACGTGACCGTCGGTGTCGCCGTCGAGGGAGAGGCCGTACGGCAGCCAGATCACGCGATCCGCGCCGAGTTCGTCGGACAGGGTGCGTTCGATCTGCGACTTC
This sequence comes from Ilumatobacter sp., assembly GCA_013002175.1. GTDB lineage: Bacteria > Actinomycetota > Acidimicrobiia > Acidimicrobiales > Ilumatobacteraceae > Ilumatobacter_A. Next base: position 43,870 of record JABDKP010000077.1, on the reverse strand, counting down.
GTCATCGAGGGGTTGCGGTTGGGGTGCATCAGGCACTGCGTCGTCGTGACGATCGTGCCGTCGCCGTCGCTGGTGATCGCGCCGCCTTCGAGCACCATGTCGATGCTGTGCACGGGATGGCCCGCCAGCGTCGCGAAACGCCGTGCCGCGGCTGCGTCGTTGTCGTAGGGGTCGAACTTGTCGCCCCAACCGTTGAATTCCCAGTCGGTGGCGACCCGGCGGCCGTCGTCGTCCACGACGTAGATCGGGCCGGTGTCGCGGAACCACGAATCGTCGATCGGGAATTCGTCGACGTCGACGCCGCTCGCACAGTGCCGTGCAGCGCGCTCGGCGAGGTGGGCAGGTGCCAGCATCGTGACCGGTTCGAATGCCGCGATCGCGTTGGCGACATCGGCGTGAGCGTGCTCGGCGCGGTCGAGGAGCGGGCCCCACAGGTCGGTTCGCGTCGGCCAGCACATCACGGTCCGCTCGTGCGGTTCCCACTCGGCAGGGAGGCGCGTCATCGTCGTGTCGTGTCACCGTCGAGTGTGGTCAGTGCCCCGTAGAGATCGGGTCGGCGGTCGCGGAACAGACCCCATGCGGCTCGCTGCGCGGTCAGCGCATCGCGGTCGAAGTCGGCGGTGATCACCGCCTCCTCCTCCCGGCCGGCGGTCGCGACGAGCGCGCCGGTCGGGTCGGCGATGAACGACGAGCCGTAGAAGGTGATCTCCGTCGGCGAGCCGACCTCGTGCCCGACGCGGTTCGCAGCGACGACGGGCACGAGGTTCGCGGCGGCGTGGCCCTGCATCACCCGCTGCCAGTGGCCGCTGGAGTCCCACGCCGGCTCGGGCGGCTCGGAACCGATCGCCGTCGGGTACAGCAGCACTTCGGCACCCTGCAGCGCCATCGCCCGGGCCGCTTCCGGGAACCACTGGTCCCAGCAGATGCCGACGCCGATCGTGGCGTGCTGCGTCCTCCACACGCGGAAGCCGGTGTCACCGGGGGAGAAGTAGTACTTCTCGCTGTAGCCGGGGCCGTCGGGGATGTGGCTCTTGCGGTAGTGGCCCAGCCGCGTCCCGTCGGCGTCGACGACGACCACGGTGTTGAACCGCACCTGCCCGGCCTGCTCGTAGACGCTGATCGGCAGGACGACTGCGAGTTCGGCGGCGAGCGCTGCGAAGTGGTCGACGGTCGGGTGCCCGTCCAGCGGGCGCGCCCGCATCAACTCGTCCGCGCGTTGGTCGGTGCAGAAGTAGCGACCCTCGAACAGCTCGGGGAGCAGGATGATGTGTGCGCCCTTGCCGGCCGCGTCGCGTACGAGCCGCTCGGCGGTCGCGACGTTCGCGTCGACGTCGCCCGACATTGCCATCTGGACGGCCGCGAGCCGCACGCCGGTCACCGTCCCACGCTACTGATCCGGGAGTCGTCGCGGTGGCCACGTGTTTCGCAAACCGTTCGCGGTGGTGCGGACGATCGAATGCCGGTGTCGTGTTGGGTTGAAGCATGCGACGTCTCGCCACTCTCGGGCTCGGTGCGATCGTGGTCGCCGCCTGCGGGTCGTCGTCGGCGTCCTCCCCACCGCGTCCTGGCGCGACCGTCTCCTCTCGCGCCGTGCCGATCGTCGTCGAGACGACGAACGCAGAACCGAGTGACCGTGAAGACGTGCCGTCCGGGCTGCGCTCGTTCCGCGAACCACGCGACGACCTCCCGTCGCCGACGATCGACCTGTCCCGGTTGCGCTCGGGTGGGCCGCCCCCGGACGGCATCCCTGCCATCGACGACCCGACCTTCTACGCGGCATCCAGCGTCGACTACATGGAGCCGCAGTCACCGGTGCTCGCCCTGGAGATCGACGGTGACGCGCGCGCCTACCCGCTCGACGTGATGGTCTGGCACGAGATCGTGAACGACACTGTCGGTGGTGTCCCGGTCGCGGTCGAGTACTGCCCGCTGTGCAACTCGGCAACGGTGTTCGACCGCCGGGTCGCCGGCCGGGTCCTCGACTTCGGCGTGTCGGGGTTGCTGTACAACTCCAGCCTCGTGATGTACGACCGCCAGACCGAGACGCTGTGGAGTCACTTCGCCGGTGTGCCGCTGTACGGGCTGCTCGGCGAGGAGGAACTGGTCGACTACCCGGTGACGATCGTCGGGTTCGAGGAGTGGCGGACCGCCCACCCCGACGGGCTCGTGCTGTCACGTGAGACCGGGCACGACCGCAACTACGGCGTCAACCCGTACCCGGGCTACGACGACGTCGACAGCGATCCGTTCCTGTTCGAGGGCGACGTCGACGGCCGGTACACGGCGATGACGCGGGTCGTCGGCGTCGCCCTGGACCCCACCCCGTCGACACCGTCGGTGGCGTTCCCGCTGCTCGAACTCCGCGAGGCCGGCATCGCGACAGCGACGCTGGGCGACGTCGCGATCGTGGCCCTCTGGGTGCCCGGCAGTGCGTCTGCGCTCGACCGGGCCTCGGTGTCGGCCGGCGTCGACGTCGGGGCGACCGGCGTCTTCTCGGCGACCGTCGCCGACCGCCGTCTCACCTTCCAGACGGTGGACGGCACGATCAGCGACGTCGAAACCGGCTCGACGTGGAACATCTTCGGCGAGGCGATCGCCGGGGAACTCGCGGGGACCCGCCTCGACCAGCTCGTGCACATCGACACGTTCTGGTTCGCCTGGACCGCATTCCACCCCGACACCGACGTCGTCAGCCCGTGATCGTCCGACCGTTCGTCGTCAAGCGGGATCCGGTGACGACTGGAGATCGCTCTGCCGGGCCTCCGGCGCGGCGTCTGCGTCGACCGGTTCGACGTTCGGGCCGACTTCACGTGCATGCGCCGCGGCGGCCTGCTCGTCGTTGTCGAGCTGGCGCTGCAACGACGGCGCCGCCAGGCCGATCACGACGCCATCGACCGGCAACGCGTCGTTGCGGCACAGGAACGCCATCCGCTCGTCGATCAGGCGGACCATCGGGATGAACGTGTCGTCGTCGACCGCGGCCTGGATCGTGTCGTCGACGACCGCACTGCGCACCTTCCACCCCTGCCGGGCCCGCTCGTCGATCGTCGAATACGTGAGACCGTCGATGCCGATCTGGCGACCGAGGTACTCCGCCGGCACCGCCGTGTCTCCCGTTCGCCGCTTCGTGGGTGACAGCTGAAAAACCTCTCGCCGCCCGAAGACGCGCGCGAATCGCGCCGTGGCGAGCGCGTTGACCTCGTCGTTGGACGTGAACGCCAACAGCCGGCCGATGCCGCGCAGATCGAGATCGTGTGCCGCGTTCTCCGCGAGCACGCTGAGCCGGCGGGCGCCGAGGCCGATCGAGATCGACCGCGTCACGTTGTAGGGGTCGGTGTCGACGAGCAGCGTCTTGATGCCGTGCTCCTTCAGTTGGAGGGCGAGCCCGCGCGACGTGGCGTGCGCGCCCGCGATCAACACGCCGTCGGCCTGCGCCTCGGCCAGCCCCAGGACGCGCGCGGCCGGCCCGGCGAGGAAGCCGTAGACGACGATCGTGCCGATGATCACGAGGAACACGATCGGGACGATCTGGTCGGCGTCGGGGATGTCCTTCTCCTCCAACCGAATCGCGAAGATCGCCGACACCGCGGCGGCGACGATCCCGCGCGGGGCCATCGTCGTGAGGAACAATCGCTCGCGCCAGCTCAGCGACGTGCGCACCGTCGAGACGAGCACCGCGAGGGGGCGTCCGACGAACACCAGGACCCCGAGGAACGCCAGCGTCGGCAGCAACACCTCGCGCAGCGCGTCTGCCTCGATGCGCGCCGCAAGCAGGATGAACAGCGCGGAGATCAACAGGGTGCGCAGGCTCTCGCTGAAGTCGAGCACATGGCGGATGGTCGAGCTGTCGCGTCGGGCGAGGTACATGCCGAGCACGGTGACCGTCAGCAGGCCCGACTCCTCCTGGACCTCGTTCGCCGCGACGAACGTGGCGACGACGAAGGCGAATGTGACCGGCACCGTCAACTGGTCGGGGATCAGGAAACGTCGCAGTGCCTCGTCCAAGACGAACGCGGCTGCGATGCCGATGCCCGCACCGGCGAGCACCGTGAGCGCGAGGATGGCGCCGACCTTGAGGATCGCCTCGTTGGCGTCCTCCAGGAGCACGAGCTCGAACGCGAGCAGTGCGGCGGTCGCCCCGATCGGGTCGATCAGCACGCCTTCCGCGCGCAGGATCGGCCCGGTCGTGCCCGACGGCCGTACGAACCGCAGCAACGGCCCGACGACCGTGGGGCCGGTCACGACGAGCACCGCGCCGAGCACGATCGACGACTGGTTCGAGATGCCGATGATCTCCCGCGACGCATACCAGGCGACGAGGAAGGTGAGCACGGCACCGACCGAGATCAGCCGGCGGACGACCGTGCCGGTGTTGCGCAGCTCCCGCGGAGGGAGGTCGAGCCCACCCTCGAAGAGGATCAGGGCCACCGACAGCGACACGAGCGGGAACAGCGTGCCGCCGAGCAGGTCGTCGGGATTGATCACGCCGGTCACCGGGCCGAGCACGAGCCCGGCCAACAGCAAGGCGATGATCGATGGAACCTGCGTGCGCCAGGCGAGCCACTGGGCCGCCATCCCCGCCCCGACGATGAGCGCGAGCGTCGGCCCGATGGTCGACTCGCCTGCGGCCAGAAGCGCGGCGCTCATGCGTCAGTCCTCTCGACCATCTCGCCAGATCGTAGCGCCGATGACTTCGGGGGCCGGGCGCGAGTACGTTCGTTCTGGTGGCAGCGCGCATCGAACGGATCACCTTTCCCGGCAGCAGCGGCGACGAGCTGGCCGCCCGGCTCGACCTGCCCCCGGGGCCGCCCAGGGCGCTCGCCCTGTTCGCCCACTGCTTCACATGTGGCAAGGACATCAAGGCGGCGTCGCGGATCGCGACCGCGCTCACCGAGGCGGGGTACGGCGTGCTCCGGTTCGACTTCACCGGCCTCGGCAAGAGCGACGGCGAATTCGCCAACACCAACTTCACGTCGAACACCGAGGACGTGCTCGCGGCCGCTGACTGGCTGCGGACGGCGCACGCCGCGCCGCAGTTGCTGATCGGCCACTCGCTCGGCGGGGCAGCCGTCCTCGCGATCGCGGGTGCGATCCCCGAGGTCCGCGCCGTCGCCACGATCGGTGCGCCCGCCGACCCCGAGCACGTGACGGGGGTGTTCTCGACGGCGCTCGACGAGATCCAGACGGAGGGGGAGGCGGCGGTCCAGCTCGCCGGACGGACCTTCACGATCCGCAAGCAGTTCCTCGACGACTTGCGCAACCACGTCGTCACCGACCGGGTCGCCGCGCTACCGGCGGCACTGATGGTGTTGCACTCGCCGGTCGACAACACGGTCGGCATCCAGAATGCATCCGACATCTACCTCGCGGCGAAACACCCGAAGAGCTTCGTTTCGCTCGACGGCGCCGACCACCTCCTCAGCGACCCGACCGACGCGGCGTTCGCGGCGTCGATGATCGCGGCATTCGCGACGCGCTACGTCGTCGACGAGAGCGCTGCGCTCGAACCGCCACGCGCCACCGCCCCCGTGGTCGTCGCCGAGACGACCCAGGGCCCGTTCCTGAACCATGTCGTCGTCGGGTCCCACCGGCTGCTCGCGGACGAGCCCGAGTCGATCGGCGGATTCGACGCCGGACCGGCGCCCTACGATTTCCTCGGGGCGGCGCTCGGGGCGTGCACCTCGATGACCTTGCGGATGTACGCCGAACGCAAGAACCTGCCGCTCGACCGTGTCACGGTCGAGGTGAGCCACGGCAAGGTCCATGCCGACGACTGCGCCGAGTGCGCCGAGCACGAACATCTCGCCGGACGAGCCGGGATGATCGACCGCTTCGAGCGGGTCCTGACGATCGACGGCGATCAGCTCACCGACGAGGACCGCAGCAAGCTGCTGGCGATCGCAGACCGGTGTCCGGTCCATCGCACGCTGGAATCCGCGAGCGTGATCGTCACGACGCTGGCTGACTGACCGGCCGGACCGGCAGGTCGAAGTCGTCGCCCAACGCCGGTGTCACGCCGTCTCGCCGGCGGACGAGCGCGGCGTTCAACTCGGCTGCCATCAGCGCCGAGATCGCGATCAGGCTGAGCCAGGTGACCAGCCCGAGCACGACTGCGAACGTGCCGTACGTGTCGCTGGCGTTCTCGGTGATCCGGTCGACGATGCGCGGACCGAACTGCTGGAGAATCGAGAATGCGATGCCGGCGACGATCGAGCCGGGCCAGACATCGCCCCAGGTGGGCTCCGCCGACGTGAGGAAGCGGAACATCGCCGCGAGCACGACGATGTTCAGCAAGACGGTGGGCAACGCGATCAGGAACTGGCTGATCCCTGGCAGGCCGGTGGCATCGACGGCCGCGGCGATCACGATGTTGCCGATCTGGGCGAGGCCGAGGATGAGGATGCCGACGATCGCGCGGCCGCGCTGCACCGGCATCCCGGCCCGATCGTCGATCGGGACCTCCCAGACGTCGTCGAGGGCCCCCTGGAGGCCGACGAACGCCTTCGTCGACGACCAGAGGGCGCCGAGGAGCCCGCCGACCAGCACCCAGACCGACCCGTTGAGCGACCCGGCGTCCTCGCGCAGCTGGCTGCCGAGCACGGGGATCTCGGAGACCGCGCCGTTCACGATCCGGCGCTGGAGTTCCGGGTCGTCCTGGAGCACCAGCCCGAGGATCGTCGTCGCGGCGAGCATCAGCGGGAAGATCGACAGGAATGTGAAGAACGCCAGCAGGGATGCGTTCCGACCCGACATGTGACGCCGCCAGCCGTCGAGCGTCTCGACGATGATGTCGACGGAGCGGTATCGGGCCCGCAGCTTCATCACTCGGGAACCGGTGGTCCATGCCATCAGCGTCCATCCTGACCGACGACGGTGTTGTCTGCCGCACCGGTGAGGTCCCAGTCGACCGCCGGCCGGCCGGCTGCGAGCAGTGCGTCGTTGGCGCGGCTGAACGGTCGGCTGCCGAAGAACCCGTTGCGGGCGCTGAACGGGGAGGGGTGCGGCGACTCGATCACCGTGTGTCGCGACGTGTCGATCAACTCCGTCTTGCGGCGCGCCGCGTTGCCCCACAGGATGAAGACGACCGGCTCCGCCCTGGCGTCGACGGTGCGGATCACCTCGTCGGTGAACGTCTCCCAACCACGCTGCTGGTGGGAGCCCGCCTGGCCGGCGCGCACGGTGAGCGTCGTGTTGAGCAGGAGCACGCCCTGCCTGGCCCACGGCTCGAGGTTGCCGTGATCCGGGATCGGGAGCCCGAGGTCGTCGTGGAGCTCCTGGTGGATGTTGCGCAGCGACGGTGGGATGCGGGTGCCACGCGGCACCGAGAAGCACAGCCCGTGCGCCTGCCCGGGCCCGTGGTACGGATCCTGTCCGAGGACCATCACCGACGTCGCGGCGAACGACGTCAGGTGGAGCGCGGCGAAGACCTGTTCGCGCGGCGGGTACACGGCATGGCGCTGTCGTTCGTCGGCGACGAAGGCCTGGAGCTCGGACCAGTAGGGCTTGTCGAATTCGGCTCGCAGCAGCGGATTCCAATCCGTCCTCATCACATGTGTGCATAGCATGCGAACCATGTTCGACCACCTCGAACGGACGCGGCTGGCGGCGACACCGACGGCCCTCGAGCCGGGTCCCGTCATCGGAGCCGGCGCGCAGCTGTGGATCAAGCGCGACGACCTGACCGGCCTCGGCGGCGGTGGCAACAAGGCCCGCAAGCTCGAGTTCCTGTGTGGGGATGCGGTCGCGCGCGGTTCGCGGGCGCTCGTCACGGTCGGCGCGGCGCAATCGAACCACTGCCGGATGACAGCGGCTGCCGGTGCGGCGCTCGGCCTCGAGGTGCACCTGGTCCTTTCCGGTGACGAACCGCCGGTCGCGCACGGCAACCAGCTCCTGTCGCAGCTGTTCGGTGCTCAACTGCACTTCACCGGCGCCGCCGAGAGTCACTGGGGCGAACTCGAGATCGCCCGTGAGGCGCTGACCGCCGAACTGCACGCTGACGGATTGGCGCCGTATTCGATGCCGATCGGTGGCAGTACCGCGATCGGTGCCGTCGGCTACGCACTGGGCTTCGTCGAGCTGCTCGAACAGTGCGCGGAGCGGCGGATCGAACCGCGTGCGGTCGTGGTCACGTCGTCGAGCGGGGGGTCGCATGCCGGCCTGCTCGCCGGGCGCGCGGCGCTCGCGGCGCTGGGGTCTGCGGTGCCCGACGTCCTCGCGATCGGCGTCGCGAAGGGGGTCAATGCCGGGCTGCCCGACGTCGTCGAACTGGGCAACGCCGTGCTCGACCTGATGGAGCTGCACGACACGCGCATCGACCCGGACGACGTCGAGGTCGACACGCGGTGGATCGGTGAGGACTACGCGATCCCGACCGTTGCGGGCGACGCTGCGGTGCGGTGGGCTGCGGAGCAGGGTGGGTGGCTGCTCGACCGCACGTACTCGGGCAAGGGGCTGTCCGGGGTCCTCGGCCTCGCCGCGGAGGGCCGCTTCGGTCACGGCGACGATGTCGTGTTCATCCACACCGGTGGGTGGCCCGCGCTGTTCGCGCCCGGTGGTGTTCCCGGCTGAGGGCTCCCGGCCGCGCCATCCGGGGTCGCAGTTATCATCTCGACGATGAACGATCAGATCCTCGACGTCGATCTCCTCGCCTTCGAAAACGGCTCAGCCGATCAGCGGCGCGCCGTCGTCGACGGCGTCATCCGCAGCCTCGCCACCGGGTTCGTGTACACCAGCCACGATCTCTCCGAGGACCTGCTCGACACCGCGTACGGCATGCTGCGCGAGTTCTTCGAGCGCACCCCCGAGGAGAAGCAGCGCAGCACGGTGCCCGGCGCCAGCGGCCAGACCGGGTACACCGGGCTGCTCGTCGAGACGGCGGCATCCAGCGACAAACCCGACTGGAAGGAAATGCTCAACTGGTCGCGCGACATCGACCCGGGCCACCCCCTGAAGCGGACGTTCCCGCACTCGTATCCCGACCAGGTGCTTCCCGACGACGTCGTCCCCGGGATCAGCGACGTGCTGTACCGCTTCCACGATTCGATCGCGGACCTCCAGCGGCGCTTCCTGCACATCATCGCCGAGGGCATCGGGTGTCACGAGACGTTCTTCGACGACATGGTCTCCGAGGGGCCGACACTGACCCGCGCGATCCGCTACCCGTCGATGGGCGAACTGCCGGACGAGGGTCATGTCTGGGCCGCCGAGCATGGCGACATCAACCTGATCACCGCCCTGCCGCGGGCGACCGCGCCCGGCCTCCAGGTGAAGGTCAACGACGAGTGGGTCGACGCGGTGGCGCCCGACAACGGCGTCATCATCAACACCGGGATCATGCTGGAGCGGCTGACCAACGGCATCATTCCGATCGGTTGGCACCGCGTGGTCGCGGCACCGGGTTTCACCGGCGAGCGCTACAGCGTCGTGCAGTTCTGCCACCCCCGCCCGTGGACCGTGCTGGCGCCGGTGCCGTCGTGCTGCACGCCCGAGCATCCCCAGCGGTTCTCGGCGCTCAGCGCGGCCGATGCCCTCGACGAGGTGCTGTACGAGATCAACCTGATCGAGACTGCCCGGCGCGTCGCGAGCTGACCTGCGGATCAGCGCCGGATCAGCGGCAAGGGCGTCGCGCCGTCCTCGGCGAGTGCCAGCGCGAGCCACACCTCGGTCGCCAGATCGGGCGGTGTCGCCCAGCGCTCCGGCAGCTCGGCCGATCCGCCACCGCCGGGCCCGAATGCGATCGACGGCGTCCAGTCGCAGGTTTCGTGCGGGTTGATCATCGCCGCCCAGCCGCTGGCCGTGACCTGTCCGGTCGGCGTGATGTTCCACTCGGAGTCGATCGTGCGGTCGTCGTCGGTCGTCTCGATCGTTGCCGGCTCGGCGGACGCGTCACGCGGGGGTACCGACCAGGGCCCGATCGCCACACGGCACGTCGAGGTCCACTGGGCGTCGAGCACGGGGCCGAACGCCTCGATCGGGGTGCCGTCGAGGTCGACGATCTCGAGGCGCAGATGGGGCGCGGTTGCAGCGGCGTCGATCACGACCGTCGCGTCGGTCGGGACCTCGGTACGGATGCCGAGCGGGAGCGGGTCGGTGTCGCCCATGAACCCGATGATCTGGCCGGCGAAGACCGCTTGGCCGACCGTGGCGAGCGAGGTCAGGCGGAGATGCTCGGGCGCAGCACCATCGGAGGTGCCCGGCGAGTCGTCGTTGAACCCGGAGTAGATGAAGCTGCGGCCGGTGGCGTCCGTGATCGTGACGGAGATCGTCGCGCCCGGTTCGTCGCGCACGCTCGTCACGACGCCATCGGCGGCGGCCATGATCGGTTGCAGCTTCACGCCGAAGACGATGCTCGGTGGAGCGTCGGCGCACAGGCCCGCCGCGTCGAGCTCGGCACGTGAGATCTGTTCGGCGCCGTCGCCGCGCAACAGTGTCGCCTCCTCGCAGTCGGGGACGGCGAGGCGCGACGGTCCGAGTACCGGGAACGTGACGCTCGGGAGGTCGTCGTCCCGCAACAGGGGCGTCGGCGCGACACCGAGGTGGGCCGATGCGCCACCTCCCGCCAAGAGGACCGGTACCGGGTCGCCGGAGATCGTCGACAGCACGCCGAGCCAACGCTGCTGGTACTCGCGGATCGTCAGCACGTTGCCCGCCGACGGGACCGGGACGACGTCCATCAGCTCGGGCTGGCGTGAGGCCCGCGGGTAGTACCACATCACCGGGATCATCGAGACGTCGTTGTTCCACTGCTTCAGGAACTTCTCCACATCGGCGGCCGCGCGCTCGTCCTGGATGTGGGGCGGCGCGAGGTAGGCGTGGGCGTATCCGCCGTAGTTCTGCCAGGTGGACGCGATGAACTGGTACGCGCCGGAAGCGTTGCCGCGGTTCGGTGGCAAGTGGTAACGACCGCGTGACTCGAGGTAGCGGATCGTGGCGAGGATGTCCGCGATCGGCCCCGGATAGACGACGTTGACCGGCGCCGGCGCGATCGTCGTGGTCGTCGTGGTGGTGGTGGTCGTCGTCGTGGCCGTCGGGACGGTCGTCGTGGTCGTGGTCGTGGTGGCCGGGACGGTCGTGGTCGTCGTGGTCGTGGCCGGGATGATCGTCGTGGTCGGTGCGGTGGTGACCGGTACCGGCGGCGTCGTGGTCGTCGCGACCGGCGTCGTCGTGGGGAGTGTCGTCGTGGCGAGCGGCGTCGGAGTCGGCGTCGGATCCGTCGCCGGGACGGTCGTGACGATCGGGGCCTCCGCTCCGGCGTGGACGTCGATCGCCGGGCCGCTGATGGCGAGCACGGCGACCACCGCGCGCAGGGTCGCGCGGCGGAACCGTCGGGGCGGGTGTGCTGTGTCGTCGTTCATCGGAAGTTCCGATCCACGGGGCGGATGCCGACGTGATCGTCAAGTCATCGGCAGGATTCGTGACGAAGTAGAGCGCGAACTTGAATCACGTGCGGCGCGCGGCCGCTACCGTCGGTCGTTCCATGACGCCCTCGAACGAGACCGTGCCGGACGGGGTGCACGACGGTGCCGACGACCGCCGACACTCGGACGTCGACGATTCCGACGGCGACCAGGCACGTCGCCGCGACGTGATCTTGGCGATCGACATCGGCGGCACCAAGTTCGCGGCCGGCCTCGTGACCGCCCGCGGCGAACTGATCGCCCGGTCGCGTGTCGAGGTCGAACGCGACGTCGGTCCGGAGTCGCACTACACATCGCTCGCCGGCCTCGTCACCGAGATGCATGCTCGAGCCGACGACCAGGAGGTGCGGGTGCGCGCGGTCGGCGTCGGTTCCGCCGGACCGGTGACGCGGCACCTCGAGTCGGTGTCGCCCGTGAACATCGCAGGGTGGCGCGACTTCCCGCTGCGCTCGCGGTTGGCGGAACTGACCGAACTGGCGGTGTACGGCGACCTCGATGCGAAGGCGCTGGCACTCGCCGAGGGATGGCTCGGCGCGGCCCAGGGGCAGCCGAACTTCTGCGCGATGACCGTGTCGACGGGCATCGGCGGCGGCATCGTGCTCGACGGCGAGTTGCTCGACGGCGAGTCGGGCAACGCCGGCCACATCGGCCACATCATCGTCGAGCCGGGTGGTCGGCGCTGCGGGTGCGGCGCTCAGGGATGTCTCGAAGCCGAAGCATCGGGCCTCGCGATCGAGGCGATCACCGGTCGCCCGCCGACCGAGCCGACCTACGAGATCATGCAGCGCACTGGCACGCTCGTCGGGCGCGCGGCCGCGTCGATCTGCAACGGGCTGGACCTGACCCTCGTCGTCGTCGGCGGCGCGGTGGCGCTCGGGTTCGGGGCGACGTTCTTCCACTCCGCCCAGGTCTCGCTGGACGAGAACGCGCGGCTGCCGTACAGCCGGGGCGCTCGGATCACCCCGTCTCGGTTGGCCGACTCCGGTCCGTTGATCGGCGCCGGGGCGGTCGGCTGGAGAGGCCTGCGTCGTGCCGCGCGGGGTGCATCGTGAGTTCAGTGGAACGGGGACGGCTCGCCGCCCGCGTCGGTCGGGTTTGGAATCCCGGCCGAAGTGAGAGACTCAGCCCATGACGAAGATCAGGTCGCGCGATTCCCGGATGATCGACGATCGCCGGGGGCGGCGTTCGGGCGGCGGACTCGGCGGCAGTCTGGGCGGCATGCTCGGTCGGTCGGGTCGCGGCAGTCGCGGCGGCGGACTCGGTGACGTACTCGGCGGAGCACTCGGTGGGCGCAGCCGCGGCGGTGGCGGACTCGGGGGGCTGAAGGCCGGCGGCGGCGTGATGGCGATCATCGTGCTGCTGGCGACGCTGTTCCTGCCGAAGCTCCTCGGCGGCGCCACGGGCGGCGCCTCGGGCCTGAGCGGCGGTTCGGGTGGGGCCTCCAGCCAGACCACGGGCGGCGACGACGAGACGTGCAGCTCCGAAGCCGAGCAGATCCTCTGCGGCGCCACGATCGATGTGCAGGAGTTCTGGCTGGAGGAGTTCCCGCGTTCGTTCAACCAGGAGTACGACGTGACGTCGACCGTGTTCTTCTCGGGGTTCACGAACACCGGCTGCGGGCAGGCGTCGGCCCAGACCGGCCCGTTCTACTGCCCGGCCGATCGGCTCGTGTACTTCGATCTCGACTTCCTCGCCCAACTCCAGCAGCAGTTCTCGGCGCCCGGCGACCTCGCGGCTCAGTACATCGTCGCCCACGAGTACGGCCACCACATTCAGAACGTGCTCGGAATCAATGCCCAGATGCGCCAGTTGCAGCAGCGTGACCCGCGCAATGCCAACGCCTACTCGGTCGCACTCGAGCTGCAGGCCGATTGCCTTGCCGGAGTGTGGGCCAACGACGCCAACCGCCGCAACCAGTTCGACAACGCGGCGGAGATCACCGAGGCGCTCGACGCCGCCGCCGCTGTCGGCGACGACCGCATCCAGCAGCAGACGCAGGGTCGGGTCGACAAGGAGAGCTGGACCCACGGCTCGTCGGCACAACGCCAGCAGTGGTTCCAGCGGGGGTTCGAGACCGGCGATCCGAACCGGTGCGACACCTTCGCCGAGGTCGACAACTTCTAGTTTCAAGGGTGCATCTGATCGTCTCAAGCGTGCTGATCGACACGCCGATGAACGGGTATGAACCCCGCCGACGTGCTCGCCAACCTGAGGGCGCTGGTGTTGGTGATCGACAGCTGGGGGACGATCCTGCAGGCGGCCGGAGCACGCGACGGCTTCCTCGGTCATCGCCCGACGGAGCTCGTCGGGCGCAACGCGGTCGACTACATCGCCGCGGATGACCAGGCGCACGTCGCGACCGTGTTCAGCGGTGGCGGCGACTGGGTGCTGTCGGCCGCGCCGGCGCCGTTCCCGCTGCGCCTCGTCGCGGCGGACGGTCGGGTCGAGTCCGTCGAGTGCCTGCCGGCGCGCGTGGACGGCGAGTACTGGGTGCTCACCCTCACGACGGCCGACCTCCAGTTCTCGACGTATCACGCGCTCGATCTCTACCTCGACGGAGCCGGACCGCTGGAGGTCGCAACCGCGATTGCCGAGCGGGCAACTCGGCTGTGGCCCGAGGGCGTGCGCACCGACGGCTTCGTGCTGCACGGCGAGGCAGGCACGCTGACGGAGATCGTCGCGACGGATCCCGACCCGGCGCTGCTCGAAGCGATGCGCGCCGGTGTCGCCGACCCCGGCGCTCCGTGGAATGCAGCGACGGTCACGATGAGTGGGCCGGCCGACTTCGCCTCGTTGCCGCCCGAGGTCGCCACGGCCGCACGCCGACTCGGGCACGAATACTGCGAGCTCGGAATCGTCGCGATCGATGGGGAGGTGACGGTCGCAACGGTGGTGTTCGGTACACATGCGAGCGCGTTCGAGGGCAGTACGCGCGTGATCCACCGGAAGGCGATCGAGATGATCGAGGCAGCCGCCCGACGGTCCCATGTCGAGCGCATCCTGCGTGTCGCAGCGGAGACCGACCACCTGACCGGGCTGTGCAACCGGGCTGCGTTCGAGCAGGCGCTGGACGAGAACGACGACGGCGCCACATGCGTGTCGGTGCTGTTCATCGACATCGATCACTTCAAGCACGTCAACGACACGTACGGTCACGCGGTCGGCGACGCCGTCCTGGTCGAGGTGGGCCGGCGGATCTCGTCGGTGTGCCGCCCGACCGACGTGGTTGCCAGGCTGGGTGGCGACGAATTCGCCGTGCTGCTGCCGGACGTGAGCGGCGAGATCGCCGCTCGGATCGGTCAGCGCATCGTCGACCGAGTCGCGGCGCCGCTCCCGGCCGACGTCGGTCTCGACCAGGTCACGGCATCCGTCGGTGCCGCATCCGGCAACAACGACCTCGTCCACCTCGTCGATTCGGCCGACCTCGCGATGTTGTCGGGCAAGCGGTCGGGGCGAGCGATGCTGACGACTGCGCCCGCCACGCCGGACGCTCAGCCGCCGATCGCCCGATAGACGCGTTCGGCCGGCCCGCGGCCCAGCCGGCGCTGCCACCACGTCCCGGCGGCGATGCCGACGACCCAGAACGCCAGTGCGAACCCGAGCGAGGTGCCGAGGCCGGCCGGGCGGACCCAGCCGACCCAGTCGACGACGAAGTTGAACACGACGATGTGGGCGAGGTAGAGCGTCAACGTCAGCTGCCCCGCGCGCCGCAACGGATCGGTTGCGGCAGGGGAACGGTTCGCGAGCCAGTCGAGGACCGCGTATGCGACCAACGCGGTGCCGAGCGCGCTCGCGACGTACACCGGGCTGCGGCTCGCCGGCGTCGTCGACACGATCAGCCGGCGGACGTCGGTGGACGGCCATGCGCGGCCGGCCGCCGACACGACGCCGGCTCCGACGAAGAGGCCCCCACCGACGAGCAGGGCGGCCGGTCGCCACCACGGCCGCGAGAGCGCCCGGCCGAGCAGGATGCCCACGCAGAAGAAGCCGAGCCACGGCAGCAGCGGGTGCGTGCCGTTGACGAACACGTCGAAGAGCAACCCGCGTGCGGACGTCGGCGGCGAGGTCAGCCACGTCGGGCTGCGCCCGTCCTGGACCTCCCAGAAGATCCAGACGCGGACCAGTGCGCCGGCACCGACCGCCGCGGTGCCGATCGCCACGATCCACCGGCTGTCGAGCGTGAACAGCACCGCCGCGATGACGAACATCGCGCCGTAGTACGTGATGATCGTGCCCCGCCATATCTCGTCGAGGAACAGTCCGCCGACGTACAGCACCGCCCCCCGCCGGACGAGGCGCCACCGCATCTCCCTGGTGCGATCCGCCCGCGACCGGCTACGCCGCGTGAGCAGCGTCACGCCGACGCCGGCGACGAGCACGAACGTCGCGGCGAAGCGGGTCGACAGTGGACCCGCCCACGGGTCGAAGAGGTCGGCGAGCCATCCGGTGCCGAGGCCGGCGCCGCGGATCACGAGGTAGCCGTGATAGTTCATGACGACGACGCCGATCAGTGCGGCGCCGCGGACGACGTCGGGGCCGGCGAGGCGGCGCGTCGCACCGGCTGCCACCGAAGTCGTCGTGGTGGTCCTCAGTGCCATTCGAAGACGTCGACCGCGGTCATGTGAAGTGGCCGCTGCACGTCGACCCGGTCGCCGATCTCCGGCCGCGGCGCTCCCGACGGCACGAACGCCATCGCAGTGTGCATGTGCGGCGGCTCGTGGAGTGACATCCGCGTCCGCTCGAAGTGGAACGGGCTGACACCGTCGTCGAGGGCGGTCACACCGTTGGCGGTTCCGGCGCCGATCATCACCAGGTGTCCGTCGCCGGCGACGCGTCCGAGGCGGTACCCGGCCACGTCGCCGGCGCGCACCGCGCGGACGGCCAGCACGTCGGCGGTCAGGTGCAGGTGCCGCTTGTCGCCGTGCCACAGCGCCGTTCCCAAGCGGAGGCGGTACGAGTGGGTGTCCGGGAGCGACACATACGTCGCGGCGTCGAGGTGGCTGACCCACACGGGGAGTCCTGGGTCGACGTGGCGGACCGCATCGGTGAGTGCGGCGCGGTGGTCGGCGGCGGTTCCGGCGAGTGGCAGGTGGATGCTGACACCGACGACGTCGAGACCGGCTGCGTCGGCGGCGGCGACGAGCCCGGTGTCGGCGCCGTAGCGGCGCATCTCCGACGTCAGCTTGACGAGGACGCGACCCTTCCAACCGATGAGGGCTGCGACGTGCGCCTCCTCGGCGACGGTGAGGATCGGGCTCGTCGACGCCGGCGCGGTGAGTGTGGGCGTCAGGACGGCCACCGTCAGCTCGCCCGGCAGACCATCGAGTTCGTGGATGTTGCCGACGGCGATCGTGTCGCAGAACTCCGCGGCCAGGTCGGCGAGCACCCGCCGCCCGAACCCGTAGCCGTTGCCCTTGACGACGGGGACGAGGCCGTCGATGCCGGAGGCGACCTGTGCGACGTGGCTCCGCCAGGGAGCGGTCCGGATCGTCAGCCGCACGGTCACGCTGCCGAACGTAATCGGTCGCGGGGCCGATCGGGCCGAGCCCCACCTAATCTTGAGTTAGTTGATCGGGAATGTCGGGGATAGCATCGCGGTTGTGACGAGCATGCGATCGGTCTTCAACTTTCCGGACCCTGTGAACGAGACGTCGGCGCGGATCGTCGCCGCCGGCGTCGTCATCCAGGCGGTGGCTTTTCTCCTCATGCGCGAGGGGTGGATCCTCGTCCCGCTCGTTGCCGGCTTCCTGGCCCGGGTACTCACGGGGCCGACGCTGTCACCGCTCGGCCAGTTCGCCACGCGCATCGCGACCCCCGCGCTCGAGCGCACCCTCGGCATCGATTCGAGGCGGGTCCCGGGGCCGCCGAAACGATTCGCCCAGGGCATCGGCCTGGCGTTTTCCGCAACCGCCGGTGTCGCATGGCTGGCCGGGTGGCCCATCGTGACGATCATCGCGCTGGCCGCGCTCGTGGCCGCTGCGACGCTGGAAGCGGTGGTCGCGGTCTGTCTCGGCTGTATCGCCCACAGCGCGATCTGGGGATGCGCAGGATGCAACGACATCGGCGAACGGCTGCGGATGGCGATCGTGGAGGCGCAACAGCCCGCCCCGACGACCTGACGGGCCGTCACGATCTCCTCCTCGGCCACGCGGAGAGCAGCGGCACGATCGGACGGAGTGTCCGGTGGCGCACGATGCCCCGCCAGACGCCCCAGCCGTAGGCAACGTCGTTGGGCGTGCTCGCGACGTCGAGCGCGATCGCGCCCATCAGCACCACCCGGGCCCGCCGTGAGACGATCGCCGCGACTGCCACGATGGGCCACCACACCCGCCGGACCGCCGACGCGTACTGCTGCCCGGCGCGGAGGTGACCCGTCATCGCGAGCATGAACGCAGCGCGTGCCGGCACGTCGCGCATCGTCGGGACCAGCACGCCGGCACTGCCGATGGCGACGCCGAGCCCGACCACCGGGTGGCGCATCAGCACAGCTGTCCATGCCGCGGTCGTCCAGCCGTTCGACCGAACGGGTGTGAGGGCCGACGGGTGGCGCAGCGCAAGTGGCGCCGCCGATGTGCCGTACCCGACCTGCTGCCGGAGCCGCCCGCGCCATGTCGACCGCGGCTCGTGCCACACGGCCGAGGCGGGCTCGTACCGGCACCGCCAGCCGGCCTGGTCGAGACGCCAGACGAAGTCGACGTCCTCGCCGTAGCGCAGACCCTCGTCGAACCCGCCGACGTCGTCGAACGCTTCGACCCGCACCACGATCGCGGCACCGGGCACGTACCCGATCCGCGAACCGGCACGAATCCGGCCCGGGGCGGTGCCGAGGTCCAGTGACGACCGCGGTTCGCCCATGACGCGTGGCGCGACGAGTCCGACGCGAGGGTCGTCGAAGTGCAGCACGAGCCGATCGAGCCACGAACCGGACTCACCGCCCAACTCGACGTCGGCGTCGACGAAAGCAATCAGCGGTGTCGTGACGACGAGTCGTCCGGCGTTGCGCGCCGCCGCGGGGCCGCAGTTCCGTTCGAGTCGGACCGACGCACCTTCGATCGGAGGGTGCGAACCGTCGTCGACGGTCGTCCGCCCGTCGAGCGTTGCACGGCCGCCGAGCTGGGGGGTCACGATCGTGACGGCCTCGCGACCGTGCCGGCGGTCGGAGGTCCCGTCGGCGCCCCCCGGACGGGGATGGATTGCTCCGGCATGCACCAAACGCTCGACGAGTGGCGAGTCGGCGACATCGCGGTCGGCCTCGATTGCGTCCAGCACCGGGGCGGCTGCGGCGGTCGTCCGGAAGATCGTCAGCGGCGACCCGGCGACGACGACGCGGCCGAAGCGCCGCCATGATCCATCCCGGTCGAACCGCACCATCGCAGTCTGGCGGGCGGCCCCGGCTGATGCGTCAGCCGGCCGGCGTGGGGTCGATCGGGCGCCACGCCTCGATCTCGTTGACGAGGTCGTCGACGAACGTGGTGACGAACCGCTCGCCCTCGCGGCCCGACGCGCCCGTCGGGTCGCCGAGCACGCCGCTCGGGCTGACCGCCTTGACGCCGTCGGAACGAAGCGCGGCGATGTCGGCGTCGGCGCCCGGTACCGCGAGTTCGAGCCGGACCAGACCCGGGTCGATCGCGAGCAACAGCGACGTCTCGATGCGACCGGCGTGGAGGTCGGCGGGCCCGCCGTCGGCGCGGCTCGGCCACTTCGGCCACCACGCCATCGCACTGCGGTCCTCGTTGCAGAGGGTGGCGACCGCCTTCGAGACGGCCGAGTAGTTGCCGCCGTGGCCATTGACGAACACGACGCCGGCTGCCCAGTCCGCGCTGCGACCGAGTTCCAGGACGACCTGGGCCATCACGTCAGAACCGATCGACAGCGTGCCGGGGAACCCGGCGTGTTCGCCGGACGACGTGATCGCCAGCGTCGGCCCGACCATCAGGCCGTCGGTGCGATGGATCGCGCGCGCGACGATTTCCTCGGCGACCAGCGTGTCGGTCGCGATCGGGAGGTGGGGGCCGTGCTGTTCGGTCGAGCCGACCGGGATCAGCAGGATCGGCGAGCGGACGCCATCGGCTTCGATGCCGTTGTCGACGAGCGTTCCGACCTCGTTCCACGTCGCGTCGCCCAGCCGCATGCCGACATCATGCCGGGAGATGGCCCCAGTCGCGGAGCTGGTCGACGATGCGGCGGGCGGCCGCCGGCGGGTCGAGCGTCACCGACTCGCTGTGGACGGGCTCGCCGCCGATGTCGAGGATGTCGCGCACCCTCGTCAGCGTGCCGCCGGCCGGCGCCGGCAGCGAGCGTGCCCGCGGGCGGTACGCGGTGACGACCGCGACCTGCTCGGAGCGCGGCGGCCCGCCGACGACGTCGACCGGCGCGGAGTTCGAGGCGAGCGATGCGGCCAATGACGCGCGGCGCAGTCGGGCGACCGACCCCTCCACCGACAGCACGGCCGGTGCCGGGACGTCGAGCACCTCGCGACGACCACCGTCGAGTCGCCGCACGACCCGCACGGGTCGCCGGGTCACATCGACCGAGACCAGCCCGAGTGCTTGGGCGGCACCGAGATCCGCCGCCAGGAACGCCGGCACCGAGCCCGTGCCGCGGTCGAGGGAGTAGTCACCGCAGAGCACGTAGTCACTCCCGGCGGCGATCGCGGCCACTGCGGTGGCGACGTCCCGGCTGGCCGCGCCGTCGGTGTCGATCCGCACCGCACGGGTCGCGCCCGCGGCGAGCGCCCTCCGGAGCGCGGCCACGGCACCCGGTGGCCCGGCCGACACGACGACGACCTCGTCATCCGCTGCTGCGACCGTCAACGCGGTCTCGAGCGCCGCCTCGTCGGCGGGGGACACACCGGCCCACCGGTCGTCGGGTTCGCCTCCGTCGACGGTGACCCACTTCCAGCACACGGTCAGCTTCACTGCGCCGACCTCATGAGCGCTTGAAGACCACGCCGTGGCCGCCCTCCGGATACGACCACGTGATCGCGCCCTCCCGGTTGCAGACGAGGTAGCAGGTGCCGCATTCGAAGCACTGCTCGTAGTTGAACAGGATCCCCCCGTCGCTCGTCGGCACGAACAGCTTCGCGGGGCAGGCCACGATGCATTCGCGGCTGGGGCATCCTCGGCACACCGTGTCGTCGACGGTGATGTGGGCGCGTTCGTGGACGTCGAACCGAGTGGTCCCGATCAGGTCCTCGAACGACTGCGGCGGCCAGTGCTCGTGCGCTGCCTCGGCCGACGTGCTCATCCGAAGCTCCGCAGTCCGTCGAGGGCGTCACGGGCGAGGTCGCGCAGCGTGACGCCGGCCCGTCGCCGCTCATCGGAGAAGATCCTTCGCAGACCGGGCTTGGGGGCCGGATTGTCGACTCGGAACATCCGCTCGACCGTGTTCGCGATCATCTCGGGGTAGAGGTGCTGCACCCGGTCGGACAGCACCAGCTCGGGTGCGCGCCGCAGCTTGCGATGGTCACGCAGGACGAACGTGTCGCGCAGTCGACGCTCGTAGCCGGCCAACCCTGCGGCCGACGCGTCACCCGCGGCCAGTGCTTCGACGGCCGCCTCGCCGGCGTACATCCCGCTTGCCATCGCGAAGTTGACGCCTTCGAGCCAGATCCCCGCGGCCAGGCACATCGCTGCGGCGTCGCCGGCGACGAGCATGCCGTCCCCGGTCATCTGCGGCATCATCGACAAGCCGGCTTCGGGGATGACGTGCGCGGAGTATTCCTTGACCTCGCCGTCCTCGACGAGCGGCCGGATCGCGGGATGCCGCTTGAGGCCGTCGATGATCTCCTCGGGGCGCAACGCCTGTGCGCTGAGCTTCGGCAGCTTGAGGACGCACCCGACCGCGAGGGTGTCGAGGTTGGTGTAGACGAAGGCACCGCCGTTGACGCCGCCGGTCCCGCCGAGGATCTCGATGTCCTGGCCCTCGCGACCCCGGACGCCGAAGCGCGCGTCGATCACGTCTTTCGGGAGGGCGATCGTCTCCTTCACGCCGACGGTGTAGTTCGCGGCGTCGACCTCGCCGTACATGCCCGCTTCCTTCGCGAGGAAGCTGTTGACGCCGTCGCACGCGATCACGACGTGCGCCCGCAGGTCGCCGTCGGGCCGGTCGGTGGTGACGCCGACGACCTGGCCACCCTCGCGCAGCAGGCCGGTCGCGGTTGTCGAGCAGACGAGTGTCGCGCCGTCCGCCTGCGCCTTGGCCGCGAGCCAGTGGTCCCAGTCCGGCCGGTAGGCGGTGGCACCGTTGAACGGCGGCCGTCCCCACCGCTCGGACCGGAAGTCGACCGTGAGCGCCTGATCATCGGTGAGCACCATCGTCGAGCGGCGGGTGATCCATCGCTGGACCGGCGCGTCCTCCCACCACTGCGGATGCAGCTGATCGAGGATGCGGGGGTACACGACGCCGCCGTACATGTTCTTCGACCCGGCGAACGGGCCGCGCTCGAGCAGAATCACCGAGTGTCCGGCGCGGGCGAGCACGGTGGCGGCCGCTGCGCCGGCCGGCCCGGCACCGACGACCACGACGTCGACGTCGGGGTCAGGCATCAGCCACCCCGTCGAAGTCGGTCTCCCCGAGCAGGTGCACGAGTTCGTCGAGCGTCTCGTTGGCATCGCTGACGATCGCGAGGTCGGCCATCGTCATCATCGGGCAGTGCGGGTCGAGGTTGACGCTGATGACGTGGTCGGGGTCGCCGAGCCCCGCCGTGTGCTGCACCGCGCCGCTGATCCCGAACGCGAGGTAGAGGTCGGGGTCGACGACGACGCCGGTGGTGCCGATCTGCTTGTCGTGGTGGACCCAGGCCCGGTCGGTCACCACGCGGGTTGCTCCCATCGTGGCGCCGATCCCCGCGGCGAACGCGTCGAGTTGCTCGAAACGCTGCTCGGAGTCCAGACCGGCACCGCCGCCGACGATCCGTGCGGCCTCGGCGAGGTCCATCGTGCGGACATCAGGCGGCAGCACCTCGACAACGGTCGCATCGCCGGTGTCGGTGTCCCCACGCGACTCGACCGTGCGGGTGACGGGCGTGGGCGGGAACGATTCCGAGTCGCGCACCCCCGGCTGCAGGGTGGCGACGAACGGGCCGTCGGGCGCGACTTCGTGCAGCTCTCGGCCGCCGGCCCTGGCCAGTTGTACGGCTGCGGCCGTGATCCGGGTGGCTCCGGCGAGCAGCGGCCGACCGAGGGCAGCCGCGAGGCGGGGTGCGAGGTCCCGGCCGTCCGGGGAGTTCGGGCACACGATGACGTCGGCGTCGGTGAGTTCGGCGACGTCGGCCACGAGCGCGGCGGCCCACCGGCCGAACGCGACCGGTCCGAGTTCCACGAGCACCACGTCGTCGACGCGTCCGACGAGGTCGGTCGTCGCCGTGCCGGACCCCACCACGAGAGCGCGGCCAGCACATTCCGCGATCGCCTCGTCCGATCCCGCCGGGAGCACGCCGTCGCGGACCGGGATCACTGCGATCATCGAACGGTGCGTCGCCTCAGGACAGCAACGTCGGTTCGAGCTGCTGCAGCCGGGTGATCGTCGCCGTCAGCAGCTTGCGCGTCAGACCCGGACTCTCGTCGAGCAACTGCAGGAACGCACCGCGGTTGAGCACCTCGACGACCATGTCGGTCTCCGCCTTGACCGTTGCGGTGCGGGGCGAGTTGGCGATCACTGCCATTTCGCCGATCACTGCACCGGGTCCGACCGACGCGACGAGCTTGCCGTGCCTCCAGACCGACGCAGTGCCGTCGAGGATGATGAACGCCTCGCGCCCGGAGGCACCCTCCTTGATGAACTCCTTGCCCGCGCTGATCCTGATCGCCGACATCAGCTTGTTGATCAGCCCGATCTCCTTCTTCGACAAGCCCTTGAAGATCTCGATCTCGCTGAGGATGCTGGACGTCGACTGCTTGGTCATGGGTCGCCTCTCGGAAAGCGTTGTCGGGTGTGTGGAACGACAACGTAGCCGTCCGGGTCCCGCGTCGGATCAACCCGCCGTCCGGCGCCGTTCGCGGAGCCAGCGCACCAGTTCGATGAAGGCGGTGATCGCCAACGCCGTGGCGAACGCCAGCCAGAAGGCCAGTGTCGAGTTGTCCTCGAAGGTCGCACCGAACAGGAATCCGATCGAGGCGGCATACGTCGCCCACACCGTCACCGCGACCGCGATCCAGGCCGCGAACCAGACCCGCGGCTGTTGGGTGACGCCGGACGAGACCGTCAGCACCGTGCGCCCACCGGGGATGAACCGGGCGGTGATCAGCAGCATCCCACCCCGTTTGCGGATCTGCCGACCGGCCGCGTCGAGACGATCGCGGCGCGTCGGCTTGCGATCGGCCCAGCGGTTGACCCGGACGGTGAATCGGTCGCCGATCGTGTAGGCGAGGTTGTCGCCGACGAACGCACCGGATGCGCCGGCAAGGATGACGAGCGCCAGCAACTGGTTGCCCTGGCCCGCCGCCACACCCCCGACGATCACGGTCGTCTCGCTCGGCACGACCGGAATGATCGAGTCGAGCAGCGCGATGATGAAGATGACCAGGAGGAACCACCAGTGTGACGACAGCTCGTCGAGCTTGTCGGTGAAGTCGGTGACGACGTTGGCGAGCATGTCGCACGGACGCTAGCGCTCGGCCGCGTTCGTCCGGGCGTCTCCGCGACGTCAGCGGCAGAACCAGATCGTGCTGTCCGCGGCGATCGTGCTGCCGCTGGGTGTGGGTTGCTCGGTGGTCGAGAGCACGACGGTCGTGTCGGTGAGCGCCGGATGAGCAAGGTCGATGTCGACGGGCGCACTCGTCGCATTGACGACGACGACGAGGTCGCCTCGGGCGACGGCGACGAGATCGCGGCCGAGTTCGAGTGCGCGGGCGGCAAGCGGCTGGGAGTTCGCGTGCGCGCGCCGGGCCGCTGAGAGCTCGCGGTAGAGGTGCAGCGTCGACCCCGCGCGCCGTTCCTCGACCGCCACCGACCGGTCTCCCCAGTCCGCCGGCTGCGGCAGCCACGGCTCGTCGACCGGTGCCTGGTCGCCGGCTGGTGGAGACGAGAACCCGTACGACGTCGCCGGATCGGTCGTCCATGGCAACGGGACCCGGCACCCGTCCCGTCCCGTCGTCGCTCCGGCGGTGAGCGCGAAGATCGGATCGGTCCGGCGGTCGTCCGGGATGTCGAGCACCTCGGGCAGCGCCAACTCCTCACCCTGGTAGAGGTAGAGGCTGCCCGGGAGGGCGAAGACCAGCGCCGCCATCGCCCGTGCCCGCCGCTCGCCGAGCGCGAGGTCGACGTCGGCGCCGGACGACACGAGGTTGTTGTTCGTCCACGATTCCGGCAGGTGGGCGTCGGCCCGACCCAGGCGGGTGACGATCCGCTGGATGTCGTGGTTGTTGAGCGTCCAGGCGGGTGTGACCCCGGTGTCGGCGAGGATGTCCAGTGGGTCGTGCAACGCCCGTGCGATCGACGTCGGCTCCCACGGGCTGAGCATCAGGTCGAAGTTGAACATCTGGTGGAACTCGTCCGGACGAGTGAACTTCCTGAGAAGTTCCGGTCGGCGCACGACGTAGGCCTCGGCGACCATCATCAGTTCCCGGCCCGGGTGGCGGGCCTCGTACGCCGCGAGCGTCGCACGGAAGTCGCGCCACACCGCGTGCCCCTCGGGGCGGAACACCGTGTGCGGGTTGAGCCAGGTGATGTCGAGGATGTCGATGTCGCCGTCGA
This sequence comes from Ilumatobacter sp., assembly GCA_013002175.1. Classification (GTDB taxonomy): domain Bacteria; phylum Actinomycetota; class Acidimicrobiia; order Acidimicrobiales; family Ilumatobacteraceae; genus Ilumatobacter_A. Next base: position 18,758 of record JABDKP010000077.1, on the reverse strand, counting down.
TCGGTGGTTGGTCCGGGAGGTCGGGATGCTTCCCGGTGGGCGCCACCGCGTCGACGCGAAACCCTTCGACACCGCGGTCGAACCAGAACTCGAAGACGTCGACGAACATCTGCTGCACGTCGGCGTTGGTGTGGTCGAAGTCGGGCTGGTGTGGCGTGAACGTGCCCAGATACCACTGGCCGTCGGCGGGATCGTCGTCGACCCTCGTCCACGCCGAACCGCCGAACGCCGCCTGCCAGTTGTTGGGCGGCGCGCGTCCGTCGTCCTGGCCATCGCGGAAGTAGAACCGCGCCCGCTCGGCACTGCCAGGCGCTGCTGCGAGGGCGGCACGGAACCACGGGTGCTCGTTGCTGCAGTGGCTCGGCACGAGGTCCATCAGCACCTTGATGCCGTGGGTCGCGGCGTCGGCGACGAGGGCGTCGAACAACTCCAGCGAGCCGTACTCGCGGTGGATGTCGACGTAGTCGGAGACGTCGTACCCGTGGTCGCGTTGCGGCGACGGGTAGCACGGGTTCAGCCACAGCGCGTCGACGCCGAGCGAGGCGATGTGCCCGAGGCGTGACCTGATGCCCTCGAGGTCGCCGATGCCGTCACCGTCGGCGTCGGCAAACGATCGGACGTAGACCTGGTAGACGAGCGCGTCCTGCCACCAGCGGCGAGATTCGGAAGCCATACGGCCCGCCAATGTAAGCGGTCGCAGACCCGCTCTCCACGGATCGTCAGGTGATCGTCACGCGCACGCGATGACGCTCGTCGGTCGCGGACGCGGCGAGGACGATGTCGTAGTCACCGGCCTCGACGACCCATGTTCCGCCGGCCGGGTCCCAGCGATGGAACGCCGCAGGCCCGAACGTCAGCGTGACGTCGGTCGTCTCGCCCGGAGCGACGATCACCTTCTTCCACGAACGCAGTTCTTTGGGTGGACGGATGCACGGGGGGTCGATCGCGGCGACGTAGCCGCCGACGACCACCGTTGCAGGGCGCTCGCCCTCGCCGGTGATCGGCACGGTCACGTCGACGCTGCCGGAGCGGTCGATCGTCGACGCGGTCGACGTCGGTGCGCCCCACGACGCCGTGCCGTAACTGAGGCCATGGCCGAACGGGAAGCGCGGCACGATCGAACGCGCGTCGTACGCGCGGTACCCGACGAACAGACCCTCGCCGTACCGCTGCACCCCGGCGCCGGTGGTGTCGTGGTCGGGGCGGTGGTGGAGCAGAGCGGGATGGTCGGCGAGGCGCGCGGGGATCGTCAACGGCAGCCGTCCCCCGGGGTCGGCCTCGCCGAGTACGACGTCGACCAGCGCCTCGGCCTGCTCCTGGCCGGCGAAGAACGACGTCAGCACGGCGGGCGCCCGGTCCGGATCGGCGGCGTCGGCCCAGTCCATCGTGACCGGCGATCCGGCGTTGACGATCACGACCGTGCGCGGGTTGGCCGCGACGACGCGGCGGACGAGTTCGTCCTGGCGGCCCGGCAGGTCCATCGTCGTGCGGTCGAAACCTTCGGTCTCCCACTCGTCGTTTGTGCCGACGACGACGATCGCGGCGTCTGCGGCGGCCGCCGCGGCGACGGCGCGGTCCATCAGATCGGCGGGTTCGGGAGGGCGCACCCCGACGCGCAACGCCGCGAACCCGTTGCCCGTCCGCGTCGACCATCGGACCGCAAGGGGGACCGGTCGGCCCGCGACGCACTCGATCGGGACGGTCACCTCGACGCTGCCGTAGCCGAAGAACTCCTCGCTGCGCGGGAGCTCCATGTCCGGGTCGTCGACGACGACGGTCCGGTCGTCCTCATCGCCGACCGTCACCCGCACGGGTCCGGTCGAGACGACGCCGATCGTGTGGAGTCCGTCCGTGTCCGGCAGGAAGGTGCCGTTGATGCGCATCGAGAACTCGGTCGCGTCGACGCCGTCCGGAGTCGACCCGAAGAAGCGCAGCATCGATGTCGGCACCGTCTGTTCGAGCACCGCGTCACCGTCCCAGTCGGTGCCGTTGACGTACGCGACATGCAGCCCGGCGGTGCCGTCCGGAGCGCGCAGCTGGTGTCGGGTGAGCACGGGCGTCAGACGGTCGATCCGCACGCCCGGCTCGTACGCGACGGCCGCATCGGTGGTGGTTCCCGGTCCGATGCGGTCGGTCACTGCGTCGATCAGCGTTCGCCGGCCGAGCGGCACGAGGCTGGCCGAGCCGCCGCCCATCGACCTGTCGACCGCCGCGTTGGGGCCGATCACCGCGACGCCGGCGAGGCCCGCCGCGTCCAACGGGAGCACGGGGACGCCGTCGATGTCGTCGTTCACCAGCAGCACGGTCCCCGCAACCGCGGCGCGGCGGGTGAGGGACCGCTCCGCGGGGACGTCGGCGGACTCCTCGGCCGCGTCGGCATCGCGTTCGTCTGCGTGGACCCGGTTCGCCAGCACCAGGACGTCGCGCACCAGTGCGTCGACCTGGGCCTCGTCGACCTCGCCGCGAGCGACGGCGTCTTCGAGATGGCGTCCGTACACCCGTACCGGCGCCGGCATCTCGATGTTCAGTCCCGCGTTCGCCGCCGGGGCGGTGTGGTGGACGCCGAACCAGTCGGAGACGACCGCGCCGTCGAAACCCCATTCCGTGCGCAGGATGTCGGTCAGCAGCCGCCGGTTCTCGGCGCAGTGCTCGCCGTCGAGCTTGTTGTACGCGCTCATCACACCCCACGGCGCGGCTTCCGCGACCACCCGCTCGAACGGTCGCAGATAGAGCTCGCGCAGGGGGCGTTCGTCGACGCGCACATCGACGCTCAACCGCTCGATTTCGGTGTCGTTGCAGACGAAGTGCTTCACCGTGACCGCGACGTCCTGCGACTGCACGCCCCGCACGTAGGCCGCGCCCAGCGCCCCGGACAGCTCCGGGTCCTCGCTGTAGCACTCGAAGGTGCGGCCGCCGAGCGGCGTCCGATGCAGGTTGATCGTCGGTCCGAGCAGGACGTGGGCGCGCTTGCGTCGGCTCTCCTTGCCGAGCAGCTCGCCGATCTCCCCGACGAGTTCGGGGTCCCACGTGGCCCCGAGTGTGATCCCCGCCGGCACGACGACGCCCGGCGTCCCGCCGGCCCCGTGACCCTCGCCGCGGACGCCGTTCGGCCCGTCGGACATCTTCAGCGCCGGGACGCCCGCGTCGGGGTACGCCTTGGTCCGCCACGTCGTCTGGCCCGCCAGCAGGCGGCACTTGTCGGTCAGGCTGAGGGCGCTGAGCGCCGCATCGATGTCGATCACGGGTCGATCCTTGCAGTTCGCTTGAGGGTGACTTGCGGGAGTCTTGAGCATCGCCGGGCGAGGCGTGGATTGTCGTCAGATCGCGGCCCCCACCCGCTCGCCCTCGATGACGGCGCTGTGGGCGCGGCGCGGTGCGACGCAGTCGCCGACCCGCTCGACGCTGACGCCCGCGGCGCACAGGTCGTGATAGAGCCACTCGACCGGATGGGCGGGGACCGCGAGCACGATCCAATCCGGTCGGCGCGTCTCGTTGACGCCGGTCGGATGATGCAGCAGCGTCAGGGTCCCGCCGTCGAGGCCGACCGGCACGAGGTCGGTCGACTGGACGATGCCCTGCTCGCCGGCCCTGATCCACCAGTTCTCCATGTCGAGCGTGATCCCGAGGTCCTGACCGACGACCATGCCGGGCGTGATGATCTCGACGGTGCAACCCCGGCCGGCCAGCACCTCGGCGGTCGAGGTGGCCTGGTGGAAGCCGAGCTCGTCGATCACGACGACGTCCCCGAACGGCGCGACCGATCCGTCGAGGACCGCTCGTACGTCCGCGACGTTGGCCGCCTCGGGAGGCGCCCAGTACGGCCGAGCCGGTTCCGAGCCGGTCGCGACCACCACGTGATCGGGTCGGAGCTCGTCGATCAGGCCGGGCCAGACGCCGACGCCGTACTCGATCGTCACGCCGAGGCGACGGCACTCGGCGAGTTGATTGCGGATCATGTCGCCGAACTCGGCGCGGTTCGGCACCGACGCCGCGATGCGCACCTGCCCGCCGGCCTCGGGCTCACGTTCGTACACCGTCACGGCATGGCCGTTGCGGCGCGCGGCGATCGCGGCCTGGAGCCCACCCGGGCCCGCCCCGACGACGACCACGTTGCGGGTTCGCCGCGTCGGGCGGATCGCTCCGACGCCGAGCGACTCGCGGCCGGTGCGCGGGTTCTCGATGCAGCCGAGCCACCGATTGAGACCCATCCGACCGACGCACTCCTGATTGCACGACAGGCACAGCCGCGTCTCGTCGGTGGCGCCGGCGCGGGCCTTCGCCGCGAAGTCGGCATCGGCGATCTGGCCCCGGACGACGCCGACCAGGTCGCAGTGGCCCTCGGCGAGCGCCCGCTCGGCCTGCAGCGGGTCCTTGAAACGGCCCACGCCCACCACGGGCAGGTCGACGGCCTTGCGGATCGCGGACGGGATGAACATCGCATATCCGGGGGGAATGTGCATCGACGCCTCGATCATGAACAGGCTCGCCGTGGCGACGCCGATCGAGGTGTTGATGTAGTCGACCTGCCCGGTCTGCTCGACGATCTCGGCGACCCGCACGGCATCGTCGATCGTCGTGCCCCGGTCGATCAGTTCGTCTCCGCAGATCCTGACCCCCAGCGCCAGCCGGTTGCCGATGACGGCGCGCACGGCATCGACGATGTCGAGCAGGATCCGGGCGCGATGCTCCAGCGATCCTCCGTACTCGTCGGTGCGGCGGTTCGTCGCAGGGGAGAGGAATCCCCTGACGATCGATGAGTGCGAGCACTGCAGCTCGATGCCGTCGAAGCCGCCCTCAGCGCAGTGTTCTGCGACGGTCGCATAGCCGGCCACGATCTCGTCGATCTCCGCTGCAGACACCGCTTTGGGGACCTCGCGGAACAATGGGTCGGCCACTGCCGAGGGCGCCCACACCGGAAGCCGCGAGTACATCGACGACGCCTGGCCCCCGTTGTGGTTGATCTGAGCGAAGATCGGGGTCCGATGGCGATGGACGGCCTCGGTGATCGCGCGGTAGCCCGGGATCACGTCGCGGTGGAACCCGTGGATCAGCTTCTCGTACGGCCAGTCGGTCGGATGGGTGGAGTGCTCCTCGGTGACGATCAGCCCGGTCCCACCGGCGGCGCGATCGGCGTAGTACGCGGCATGCTGATCGGTGGGCAGGCCGTCACGGGCGTAGTTCGTCAAGTGCGCGGAGAACACGATCCGGTTCCGTGTCTCGACCGGCCCGAGTCGCAGTGGCGTCCACAGATATCGGTAGGCCATCTCACGGAAAACGGTAGCCGACGACTCAAGGTGATCGTCGGTCCGGCCGATGACATCCTGTGAGCGGGAAGGCACTGCAGGACTGTTCGGCGCCCGCCGGCGCGGGTGGCACGCTCGCGGACTTCGCGGGTGACATCGTGCTGCTGCTGAACGTGATGCCGGTCGCGATGTTCGTGATCGACCGCAGTGGATTCGTCGTGCTCGCCAATGACCGGCTGATCGACCTGATCGGTGTCCCGCACGAAGACTTCGTCGGCCGCTCCGCGCTCGACTTCATCGATCCGAGCGACGTCGACGACGCGCTCGGCATGCTCGGTGACGGCGAACACTTCCGCGGCGCGCTGATGGGCCCGACCAGGATCCGCTATGTCGACGCCGCCGGCGAACGGCACTACACCCAGTTCTGGGCGTACGAGACACCGCCCGACCTCGGTGTCGACGGGTACATCATCACGCTCACCGCCGAGAGCGTGCGCGACGTGCTCGCAACCGCGATGTCTGCGGTTGCCTCGGATGAGCCGCTCGACCGCACGCTCGGTGCGATCGCGTCGGCCGGCCGGGCTGCACCCCTCGACGGCATCGGCACGGTGCTCGTTGCCGAGCCGACCAGTGCCACCGACGAAGAACGCTTCCGGCTGATCGGCGACTGGCCGCTGTCGAACGAGCTGATCAACGCGTTCGCAACGCCGTGGCGGCGGTGCCTCGTGCAGGGCACCGCGCAGGACGTCATCGACTCGGGGTCGGGCGCAGTCGACGCGAGGACCGGCGCGGAGATGGCGATGGCCGGCCTGCCCGCAGCGTGGGTTCGCCCCGTCTTCGCCTCCGACGGGGATGTCGTCGCCGTGTTCATCGTGTGGCGCTTCACCACGGCCCCGGTGAGCGGCAACCAGGAGGTGCACATCGGCGAGTCGGTCAGGCTTGCGCACCTCGCGCTGGAACAGGCGTACCACCGCCGCGAGCTCGAGTACGCCGCCCATCGTGACGCGCTGACCGGTGTCGGCAACCGAGCGTCGCTGAACGATCGGATCTCGCTCGAGCGGGCGCACCCCGATGTGCTCTTCATCGATCTCGACCACTTCAAGACGGTCAACGACACGTTCGGACACGACGTGGGCGACGAGGTGATCGCCCAGGTCGGCCGCAGGATCTCCGAGGCGGTTCGCCACAGCGACGCCGTGTACCGCACCGGCGGGGACGAGTTCATCGTGGTGTGCGACCGTCAGGCGAATCGTCCGAACGATCTGCTGCGGCTCGCCGATCGGATCGTCGAACGGATCACCGCACCGTTCGACTGCCGCGAGCACCGCGTCCGGATCGGCGCGTCGGTCGGCATCGCCGGCGGCGAGGATGCCCGCGGCGAGCCGCGCTCGCTCCAGAAGGCGATCGTCGTCGCCGACCGTGCGATGTATGTCGCCAAGGAACGCGGCGGCGGCTGCGTCCACCACGCCGACGTCGTGCGCTGACGACGGACCGAGTTTCGCGCCGCCCGCGCGAAGATCGACCACTCGCCGCGCGATCGTGCCCTAGAATCTGCCGATGGCACGTGTTGGGGACGTCTTCGCGCCGCGCGCAAGTGCACGAGTACGGCGAGCCGGACGGGGCGGCTGATGGGAACCTCGACCTCCGCCTTCGGCGTCAGCAAGCGCGAGTCGCACGACTCGTCGGATTTCTACCGCCGCTTCGCCCCACCGGAGATCAGCGACGACGACGTCGTCGGATCCTCTGGCGAGCTCGATGTGATCCACGTCGGCGACGCCCGCGACATGTCCGCCGTGCCCGACGCGTCGGTGGCGATGGTCGTCACCTCGCCGCCCTATTTCGCCGGCAAGGAGTACGAGACGGCGCTGGGCGAAGGGCACATCCCGGGCGATTACATCGAGTACCTGACGATGCTGCGCGACGTCTTCGGCGAGTGCGTCAGGGCGCTCGAGCCCGGCGGGCGGATCGCGATCAACGTCGCGAATCTCGGCCGGCGCCCGTACCGCAATCTCGCCGCCGACGTGACGACGATCCTCCAGGACGACCTGCGCTTGTTGCTCCGCGGTGAAGTCGTCTGGCAGAAGCAGCGCGGCGCGAGCGGCTCGTGCGCGTGGGGCTCGTACCAGTCGCCCGCCAACCCGGTGTTGCGCGACACGACCGAGCGCCTGATCATCGCGAGCAAGGGCCGATTCGACCGCGTCGGTCAGGGTGCCGACCGCGTGGCGACCGTCCCTGGCGACGAGTTCATGGAAGCGACGCTCGACGTGTGGGAGATCCCCGCAGAGAGCGCGACCCGCGTCGGCCACCCGGCCCCGTTCCCGGTTGCACTGGTCGAACGATGCCTGCACCTGTTCACGTACGCCGGCGACGTCGTGCTCGACCCGTTCATGGGGTCCGGGACGACCGCGGTCGCCGCGCAGAACACGGGTCGGCGCTATGTCGGGTACGACACCGACCGTGAGTACGTCGACCAGGCGCGCGAGCGGGTCGAGTCGATGGCGACGCGAGAGCTCCCCGACACCCGCACGCTCAAGGACATCGCCAGGACGATCCTCGGCGACGCGGGCTACACCGACCTCGAGGAGGCGGCCCGCGTGTCGCCCGGTGTCACGATGAGCTTCCGTGGGCACGGACCCGACGGTCGCCTCCGGCTGTTCGAACTCGGGGGCGTCAACACCCCTGCGAGGCCCGGGCTGACCCGCATCGACAACGTGTGGAGGGTGATCGCGAAGGCGACGGTGTGCCGGGCGGTCGACGCCGACGCCGACGTGATCGTGCTCACGGTCGGGACCGTCCGCGGCGGGCCGCTCGCAGTCGCCGCCGGTGAGGCCGGCCCGATCGCCGCGGTCATCGACGTCAGCCTCGATGACGCCCTCGAACGACTCGTCGGGCTCGCTACGCCGGCCTGAGGGGCGCGCGAGGGTCGCGGCGCTAGCTTGCGGCTGTGACTGAGCCGGGAGCGCCGACCGAGTTCGGCGCCGCCGACCGGCGCGCACTGTGGTCGGTCGCCGTCCAGTTCTTCGTCAACGGGGCAGTGTTCGCGTCGTTCATCCCGCGCCTGCCCGAGATCCGCGAGCGCATCGGCGTCAGCCTCGACACGCTCGGATTCCTGATCACGATCGCCCTGGTCGTCGGGCTGCTCGGCAGCGTCGCGGCGTCGCCGCTGATCGAGCGGTTCGGGACGCGAGCGGTGCTCGTCGGCGGGGCATTCGTGCTCGTCGCATCGGTTCCGCTGATCGGCGTCGCAACCGTCCCGCTCGTGTTCGTGCTCGGGTACGGGTTGATGGCGTTCTTCGACGTCGTCGTCGACATCGCGATGAATCTCCAGGGCTCGTGGCTGAGCGCGCGCCGGCACATGCCCGTGATGAACCGGCTGCACGGATTGTGGAGCTTCGGCACGGTCATCGGCGGTCTGGTGGCCGCCCGGCTCGCCGCGGCCGGAGTGTCACTGGCCGCCCACCTGACGGCGGTCGCGGTCATCCTCCTCGCCAGTGTCGTGTTCGTCGCCCGCGGTCTGCTCCGCACCGACGAGCATCGCGCCGTTCCGCCGGCCGAGACGCGTCCGGCCCGCGACCGCTCGATGCGCCTCGGGCTGGTACTGCTGGCGGTGTCCGGGGGTCTCGCCGTGACCGTCGAGATCGTGTCCAGCGACTGGGCCGCGTTCCGGCTCAGCGAGGACCTGGGCGCGACCGCCGGTTTCGCCGGGCTGGGCTACGTCGCGTTCACGGTCGGGATGACCGTCGGCCGCCTCGGGGGCGACTTCGTACAGTCACTGATCGGGAACGAGCCGATGTTCCGCCTGGCAATCATCGTGTCGACACTGGGCCTCGCAGGGGCGGGGTTCGCGCCGAACCGGTGGATCGTGCTGGCGGGTTACACGATCGCCGGCGTCGGCATCGCCACGTTCTTCCCGAAGCTGTACGACGACGCCGCTCAGCTCCCGGGCCGGCGTGGCGCCGGGCTCGGCTGGATGTCGGCCGGATCGCGCATCACCGGCCTCGTCGTCCCGACGGTCGTCGGCGTGCTCGCGGCGTCGCGCCTGTCGGTCGGCACGGCAACAGCGCTCGTCACGCTGCCGTGTGCGGCCGGATTCCTGGCGATCGCCGTCGCACGGCGCCACTCCGACCTGGCCGGAGCGGGCCGGGTCAGAGCGGGCTGATCGACAGCTCGAACCGTTCGTCGCGCCAGGTGTCGAGCGCGCCGAGCCCCTCGGTGAGCACGGCGCGCGCGAAGCGGCCCTTGGCCGCTTTGGCGAAGTGCCCTCCCGGGGCGCCGTGCCGTTCGACGAACGTGACGCGGACGCCGTCCGGCACGGCGGGCGTCCACGCTGCACGATGCTCGTTCGGCAGCAGGTCGATGACGACCCGGCGGCGGGCCGCCGCATTGAGGACGGCGGAGAGTTCGCCGCGCCACCACGTCGACAGCTTGCCGAGCGGCGATGGACTCGCGCTCATCTTCAGCCGGTAGTCGGGGATGCGGTCGTCGGCGCGCGCCAACCCGAGCAGACCGGACACGACGACGATCTTCCGGCGGGCGGCCGGGGGCAGGGTGGCCGGGTCGAGGTGTTCCCAGACGACCCCGGTGTACCGCCGCCACGCGGGCAGCGTGGGCGACCCCCGGAGTGACGCGTTGGCGGTCTGTGCCCGTGCGAGGTTGTCGCCGCGAGCCCCGAGCAATCGCTCGTCACCACCGTCGAGCCCTTCGAGGGCGTCCGCCACCGCTGCGCGCTGGGGGCCGAGTCGCCCGAACGCGCCGGCAGCGGGGTCCCAGGGGCCGGACGCACCGCGCGTCGAGCCGCCGGGAGCCTTGCCCTCCGAGGGCGGCAACAGCAGCATTGGAACAGTGTTCACAAAAGTGCGCGCACGGGTGGTCACCGGGTGATCATGGCCCCTATGGTCGTCGGCATGCGAGTACACCTCGATGCCGAGAAGTGCCAGGGTCACAACCGCTGCTACGCGTTGGCGCCCGAACTGTTCGATGTCGACGACTACGGCCAGGCCGTGCTGATCGGCGACGGCGACGTGCCGACCGACCTCGAGGACAAGGCGCGACTCGCCGCGTCGAACTGTCCCGAGTTCGCGATCACGATCTCGGACTGAACCCCACGAGCGGAGCGGAACCATGACGTACACACCCGACGCGATCGACCCGGCCGAGCCGCTGGAACTCGCGGACAGCCCGAACGGGGCGCTGACGTGGTTGCGCGAGCCGTACGACGCCGCGGACTACGGCCCGGTGGCGGACTGGGCGACCGATTTCGACCACGGCGACCCGTACTTCAACGCGCACGCGCCCGAGGTGTGGAAGGACCTCCGCGACGGCGGCTGCCCGGTCGCACATTCCGACCGCTACGGCGGGATGTGGGTGCCGATCACGCACGAGACGGTCAACCAGGTCGCCTACGACACGGAGAACTTCACCAGCCGGGCGGTCGTCGTCTCGGTGGCGCGCCCCGGCGACGAGGCGATCCCCGCGCCGATCGGGCCGGTCCCGCCGATCTCGAGCGATCCACCGTTCCACGGCCTCGCCCGCCGTCTGCTGCTTCCCCCGTTCGCGCCGCGCCAGATCGAACCCTGGGAAGGTGAGGTCCGCACGCTGTGCCGAGCGCTGCTCGACAAGATGGGTGACGTCACCGCCCGCGAGACCGTCGTCGACGCGGCCGTGCAGTACGCGCAGCACATCCCGGTCAACGTCATCGGGCGGATGCTCGGCTTCCCGGAGGAGGACGAGGACCTGTTCCGCGAGTTCGTGCACAACACCCTGGAGCTGATCAACGCCGACCCCGAGGAGCGGCGCGCCGCGTTCCAGAAGCTCGATGCCTATCTCGACGTGCAGGTCGCCGACCACATCGAGAACCCCCGGGACGACCTCACGTCGTACCTGCTCGACGTCGAGATGGACGGCAACAAGTTGTCGCCGGAGCACGTACGCGGTTCGATCGTGCTGCTGCTGATCGCCGGCATCGACACCACCTGGTCGGCGATCGGGTCGTCGCTGTGGCACCTCGCGCAGTCGCCCGACGACCGCCAGCGCCTGCAGGACGACCCCGAGGTGATGACGTTCGCCGTCGAGGAGTTCCTCAGGGCGTATGCGCCGGTCACGATGGCGCGGCTCGTCGCGAAGGACCACGACTTCAACGGCTGCCCGATGAAGAAGGACGACTGGGTGCTGCTGCCGTTCCCCGCCGCGAACCGCGACCCGCGCTTCTTCGAGGACGCCGATCAGTTCGTGATCGACCGCGAGAGCAACCGGCATGCGGCGTTCGGTCTCGGCATCCACCGCTGCCTCGGCTCGAACCTCGCCCGGCTGGAACTGCGCGTCGCGATCGAGGAGTTCGTCGCCCGCTTCCCCCACTTCGAGCTCGCCGGTGACGTCAGCTGGAGCATCGGCCAGATCCGTGGACCGCGCGTCCTGCCGGTGAAGATCCTCGAAGTCGCCACCTGATCCCCGAAATCTGGCGCTCACAGCCCGCTGGGCGGGCCCTGATCCCCGAAATCTGGCGCTCACAGCCCGCCGGGCGGGCCGAGATCCCCGAAATCTGGCGCTCACAGCCCGCCGGGCGGGCCGAGGCCGTCAGATTTCGGGAGTGCGTCACAGGCTCATCGTGATCGATGCCGCGGCGCACGCGCCCGCGACGGTGAGCGCGACGTATGCGCTGCCCCAGCGCATGCCGAGCGACCGAGCTTCGAGTGCAAACGACGAGAACGTCGTCACGGCCCCGCAGAACCCCACGCCGAGCACGGTCGTCGTGGCGGCCGACACGTCCGCGCCGAGCACTGCGCCCAGCACGGCGCTGCCGGCGACATTGACGACGAGCAGGGCCTGCCACGTGCACACGAGCACCCCCGCCGCCAGGCGGAGCAGGGCGCCGACCGCCCCGGCGCAGAGGAACAGCACCGCCGTCACGGGGGGTCACCATCGGCCGGTGGCAGTGCCGGTGCGGCGACGAACGTGGCGGCCACACCCGCGGCGATGCTGAGCAGGCCGTACAGCACGGCCAGCGCAGTGCGATCGGCGTCCACCAGCCCGTTCAGTTCGACGGCGAACGCGGACATCGTGGTGAATCCGCCGAGACCGCCGGTGACGAGGAAGTCCCATGCGAGCGAGCCGCGGGTCAGTCGGCGGGCCGCCAACCCGATCAGTGCACACCCGACGACGTTGACCAGCAACGTCGCCCACGGCCACACACCCTCGGTCGTCCCGAGGGTGTCGCCCACCACCCACCGGGCGCCGGCACCGGCCGCACCGCCCAGCGCGACGACAGCGAGCGCCTCCGGGAGCAGGCGGCCGGAGAGCTGCGGTGCGCTCGGGAACAGTTGCACGCACCGTTCGTACCAAACCGTGCACCCGCGGCCGGGGACTTCCATTCACACCTGGTTCTCACACTCACCGGCAAGACTGGCCCGATGACCGACCGCACCGGTGCCCGCGTCCTCGTCGCGGAGGACGACCGCGCCGTGCGCGAGTCACTCGTCCGCGCGCTGGATCTCGAGGGATACCGCGTCGAAGCGGTCACCAACGGCGCAGAAGCGCTCGACGCGGTTCGGGCTGCGCCTCCCGACGTGTTGCTGCTGGACGTGTCGATGCCGCTGGTCGACGGTCTCACCGTCTGCAGGGTGCTGCGTTCCGAGAAGAACCGGCTGCCCGTGCTGATGCTCACCGCGAGGACCGAGACGAGCGACCGCGTCGCCGGTCTCGACGCCGGCGCCGACGACTATCTCGCGAAGCCGTACGAGCTCGACGAATTGCTCGCCCGCCTCCGTGCCCTCCTGCGGCGCGTCGAGTTCCACACCGAGGAGAGCTCGAACGAACTCGTCGTCGGCGACCTGCGCGTCGATCCGGCGGCCCGCCGCGTCTTTCGCGCCGGGCGTGAGCTCGAACTGTCCAAGACCGAGTTCGACCTGCTCGAACTGCTCGTGGCGAACGCAGGGATCGTGCTCGATCACACGACGATCTACGAGCGCATCTGGCACTACGACTTCGGGCCGGACTCCAAGAATCTCGCGGTGTACATCGGCTACCTCCGGCGCAAGACCGAGGCAGAGGGCGAACCGCGCCTCGTGCACACGGTGCGGGGCGTCGGGTACACCGCACGAGCGTCCTGATGAGGAGCTCGATCCGCTGGAAGATCGCGCTGGCGATGGCGATCGTGGCCCTCGTGGCGACCTCGTCGGTCGGCGTGATCGGGTATCGCTCGACGAGCATCAGGCTGGTCGACGAAGTCGACCGCTCGATCGTCCAGGCGACGGCGCTGCTGGCCGCCCGGCCCGACAGGTTGCAGATACCGGCGCGGGATCTGCTCGACATCTACGCCGTGCGGGTCGTCGACAATCAGGGCAGGACGATGCAGACGTCGTTCGACGACACCGTACCGGTCGACGATGTGTTGAAGTCGGTGCTGGGCCAGCCGAGGGAGCGGCGGGTGAGCAACACCAGCGTCGGCGGGATCCGCTACCGGGTCCACACGATCGGGCTCCAGAGCGGCGCGGTCCAGGTCGCCCGCCCGCTCACCGAGACCGACAGCGTGCTGCGCGACATCCGGCAGCGGACGCTGCTGCTCGTGATCGCCGTGTCTGCCCTTGCTGCGGCCCTCGGCTGGTTGCTCGCCGGGAGCGTTGTCGCGCCGCTGCGCCGGCTGACCGGAGCGGCCGTGCTCGTCGAACAGTCGGGCACACTCGACGTCGACGTCCCCGGCGGCGGACGCGACGAGGTCGGCCGCCTCGGCACGGCGTTCCGCGGGATGCTCGGTGCGCTGCAACGTTCCCGCGCCGAACAGCAGCGTCTCGTGCAGGACGCGGGCCACGAGCTGCGGACGCCGCTCACGAGCCTGCGCACCAACCTCGCCGTGATGCGGCGGCACCCCGAGCTGCCCGACGTCACGAAGCAGCAGATCCTCGACGATCTCGACGGCGAGGTCAGCGAGTTGACCGACCTGGTCAACGAGTTGGTCGCGGTGGCCTCCGGGCACCTCGCTGATCAGCCGGCGCAGGATCTTCACCTGGCGGCGGTCGCCGAGGATGTCTCCGCACGCGTCGGCCGACGCCGGGGCCGCGACATCGGCGTGCGGGTGACCGCTCCGGCGATCGTGCGGGTTCCCCGGGCCGGGCTGGAACGGGCGATCACCAACCTGATCGAGAACGCCGTCAAGTTCGACCGCACCGGACCGATCGAGGTCGTCGTCGACGGTGCCTCGTTGACCGTGCTCGACGGCGGCCCGGGCATCCCGGCCGAGGATCTCGACCGCGTGTTCGACCGCTTTCACCGCGCGGAGTCGGCGCGCACCCTGCCGGGGTCGGGCCTCGGTCTGGCGATCGTGCGCGAAGTCGTGGAACGGCACGGTGGCACGGTCACTGCCGCGTCGCGGCCCGAAGGCGGCGCCGCGGTGGGATTCAGCCTGCCGCCGATTCCCTGAACGCTCACACACGACTCTTACCTGGCTCAGACATCCACCTCACGCAGGACGGGCACGATGAACCCCATGACAACCACACCCACCCCCCAGGAATCCCCATCCTCCAAGCGCTCGAAGGGTCTCGCCTTCGGGCTGTCCGCCGGCCTCGTCGGCGGCACGGTCGCGGGCATGGTGTTCGGCATCCCCGGCCTGTCCAGTGCGGCCACCGACACCGAGCCGGCGGCACTCGTCCAACAGGTCGACGACACGGCGACCACGACGACCGATGAGGCGCCCGAGCCCGGCGAGAAGCTGCGCGAGCTGCTCCAGGAACTCGTCGACGGCGACACGATCACCGCCGACCAGGCCGACGCGGTCACGGCGCACCTCGTCGAGAACCGGCCCGACCGCAGTGACCGTCCGGGCCACCGGGGTCCGGGCGGCCGCTTCGGCCGCGCCGCCGTGTCCGAGGCCGTGACCGACCTGCTGGGCATCGACGGCGATGATCTCCGGCAGCAGCTTCGTGACGGCAGCACGCTCGCCGACATCGCGGCGGCCAACGGCGTCGAGGTCCAGGCGTTGATCGACACGCTCGTCGACGAGGCCGAGGCCCGCGTCGCCACGGCGCTCGAGAGCGGCAAGATCGATCAGACGAAGGCCGACGACATCACGTCGCAGATCGAGGACAAGGTCACCGACCTCGTCAACGGCGAGCGCCCGCAGCGCGGCGACGTTCCCGTCGACGACCCCGAGGGCTGACCCCGCTCTCACTGCTCCCGACACCCATCCCCCCACCCACCGCGACGAGCGGTGAGTCCGGCTCCGTGCCGTGGCTCACCGCTCGTGGCGTTTCCGTTCTAAGTTCTGAGTGTGATCTGCGTCGACATCGCGGGCGTCGGCATGGCGCAACCGAACAAGGTGTTGTTCTCCGATGTCGCGGTCACGATCTCGACGGGCGACCGCGTCGCGGTGGTCGGCGTCAACGGGTCCGGCAAGACGACCCTGCTCCGGATCCTCACTGGGTCGCTCCAGCCCGACACCGGTGCCGTCCGCTTCGGACGCGGCGTGCGGATCGCGTCGCTCGAACAGGATCCCGTGCTGCCGGCCGGCACGGTCCGCGACGTGCTCGGCGACTCGTGGGAGGTCGCCGCGGCCGCGACGTCGCTGGGTGTGCAGCCGCTGTTCGACCGGCGCACCGACACGCTGTCCGGCGGACAGGCCAAGCGGGTCGCGCTGGCCAAGGTGCTCGCCGACGACCAGCAGGGGGCGCACGACATGATCGTGCTCGACGAGCCGACGAACCACCTCGATCTGGAAGCGATCGAGTGGCTCGAATCACGGTTGGTCACGATGAAGGCCGCACTCGTGCTGGTCACGCACGACCGGCACGCGCTCGACCGGCTGACGTCCGAGGTCGGGCCGAGCACGGTGGTCGAGCTCGACGGCGGGCACGCCCATCTGCACCAGGCGGCCGCGGGGTCGAGTGCGTACGCGACGTACCTCGATGCCCGGGCCGAGCGCGTCGAGCGCGAGGCGCAGGAGGAATCGACCCGGCGGATCCTCGCCCGGAAAGAGCTGGCCTGGCTGCGACGGGGCGCACCGGCGCGGTCGACCAAGCCCAAGGCGCGGTTGCGGAGCGCGGCCGAGATCGTCGGCGGGGGCCCGCGGCCGGCCGGCGTGCGCGGGAGCCCGCTCGAGCTCGGCGCCGGTACCACCCGTCTCGGCAACCAGGTCGTCGAGTTGGTCCGTGTCACGCAGCGCTTCGGTGACGAGGTCGTCTTCACCGATGTCGACCTGCTGATCGAGCCCGGTGCACGGCTGGCGGTCGTCGGGCCGAACGGGTCCGGGAAGACCACCCTGCTCGACATCATCGCGGGCCGCATGACCCCGGCCGCAGGCGTCGTCAAGCAGGGCCGCACCGTCGTCGTCGGCTACGCCGACCAGCATTCGTCGACACTCGATCCTGACATCGTCGTGCGCAAGCTGGTGGCCGGCCCGCATCGCGAACCGGACCACGAGGACAAGGCGCTCCTCGAACGGTTCTGGTTCGACACCCCGGCGCAGTACGCGCCGGTGCGGATGCTGTCCGGCGGCGAGCGGCGACGGCTGCAGCTCGTGATGGTGCTGGCGACGAAGCCGAACCTGCTGATCCTCGACGAGCCGACCAACGACCTCGACCTGGACACGCTGCGCGCACTCGAGGCATTCCTCGACGACTGGCCGGGGGCGCTGGTTGCGGCCAGCCACGACCGCGCCTTCCTCGACCGGGTCGCCGACCACGTCCTGGCGATCGACGCAGGCGGCTCGATGCACCGCGTTCCCGGAGGTGTGGCCGGGTGGCTGTCCGAGCGGGCGGCGTTGTCCGGCATCACGACCTCCGACGTCGCGGTCAGGAAGGCATCGGGCCGAGCCGGGAAGCCGAAGGCCACGCGGACCGGGCCGAGTCCGTCGACGATCGGCCGTCAGCTGCGCGACGCCGAACAACAGATGGCCAAGGCCCAGAAGCGGCTCGACGCACTGACCGAACGGTTGGCCGATCTCACCGATCACGAGGAACTGGCCGCCGTCGGAGCCGAGCTCGGTGTCGCCCAGGCAGAACTCGTCGACATCGAGAACCACTGGCTCGAACTCGCCGAACTCCAAGAGACGTAGTCGTGTCAGACACAACCACGTCATGGCGGCGAGGCCGACGACGACCCGCCAGAACAGCTCGTCGGCGAGATCGCCGCGGAGGAGCAGGACGATGAGGACGACGAGGTCGGACGCGAAGAAGTAGGCGACGAGCGTGGCCCGCGATCGCCACCGGAACCGCGGCGACCGGCTCGACGACGAGCACGTTCGAGCGGAATCGGGAGTCGCGGAATCATTTTCCGCGCGAGGATGCGTCGGCAAGCTCATCGCTCGGACCACAGCCCTCGGGAGGCATCGTGCACGCACAGGATCATCGAATCGCAGAACTCGAGGCCGCACTGGCGGCCCAGCAGGCGCAGATATCGCAGCTGAAGGCCGAACGCGCGTCGCCCGATCGGAGCCCGGCGGTGGCGTCCTCGCGGCGATCGTCTCGGCGGACGCTCCTGAGAGGTGGGGCGATCGCCGCCGGTGCAGCCCTCGCGGGCGGTGCTGCGAAGCCGCAGCGCGTTTCGGCTGCGGACGGCGGGGACATGATCATCAGCAACGACAACATCTCGGACAGCGGGAACACGAGATTGCGGTCGACGGTGGGCGGACTGCTGTCCAACAGGAACATCCTGACCGTGTCGGACGACGCCACGTCCAGTGCCTACGAGTCGGCGATCGGCGCCGTCGCACAGGGGAATCGGATCACGAACGGGTTCTATGCGTACACCGAGTCGCGCAGCGCCACCGATGCGACGACCGGGCATGCGATCGTGGCGCGCAAGACGTCCGGCGCCAGGTCGAACATCTATATGCCGGCGAACGGGTCCGCGCCGACCGCTGACACCTACAGGCACAGCCGGGGCGAGCTGCGCTTCGACTCAGCCGGCACGCTCTGGTGTTGTGTCGGCAGCGGGACGCCGGGATCGTGGCGACGCCTCGCCGGGCCCGCCACGGCAGGCGCGGTCCATGCGATCAATCCTCGCCGGGTCTACGACTCACGTTTCGTCGACGGCGCGCTCGCCGCCGGTGCCGAGCGCGTGATCGCGGTGAACGACGGCATCGACGTCGAGTCCGGCGCCGTCAACGCCGTCAACGTCGTACCGGCGGGAGCAACGGCGATCTATTTCAATCTCGCGATCACCGAGACGGTCGGCGGTGGATTCCTCCAGCTCGCGCCCGGCACGGCGACGGTGGTCACCGCCGCGACGATCAACTGGTCAGGACCGAACGAGACCATCTCGAATGCGAGCTTCTCCAGCATCGACACCGATCGGCAGGTGAAGATCCTGTCCGGTGGAACGGGGAGCACCCAGTTCATCATCGACATCACCGGCTACACGCTCTGATCGGGGTCCGGGTGGCACCACGGTCTCGCGGATCGACAGGAGTCCGCCACATGACCTCCGGGCCGCGCGCGTGACCGAGCGGGAGCTGCGCGAGTACTACGACCGCGAGGCGGCGGCGGGCGCCAGGCTGGCGCGTGGCTCGCGGGGCCGACGCGACCG
>JABDKP010000045.1 GCA_013002175.1 Ilumatobacter sp. | reverse complement strand
CACAGGCAAGGCTGAAACGGTGCGGTAAGAGCGCACCAGCGGCGACGGTGACGTCGTCGGCTCGGTAAACCCCACCCGGAGCAAGACCGCGCAGAGGGCGTGGACGGCCCGTTCGTCATGCGTGCTGCATGACAGCCCTCGGGTAGGTCGCACAGATGGATGGCTACCGGCTCGGCGTTCGCGTCGGGTCACAGAATCCCGCTTACAGGCCACCTCACCATTGCCACACCGTCTGAGCGACTCGCAGTGAGTGCGCACCTCAGATCCGCCCCAGGCGGAGCACGAAGCGCACCCGCCGCTGTCAGGAACCGAGGCGGAACTCGGCGTCGTCGATGACGACCTGCCAGTTGGCAGCCGAGGTGATCTCCAGCCGGTCGATGCTGCGGTAATCGGCGGCGAAGTACACCGCGCCGGCCGTGCGGCCGGGGATCGTGTCGCTGTACACGAGTTCGCCCGCCCGCCAGCCGCGCACCTCCACTGCGAACTCCTCGGCGGCCGGCCACGCGACACCGACGTTGACCCCGACGAAGTCGAACGGCTCGGGCGAGGACACCGTCGCCGGGTTCCCCGAGCCGTTGTAGGCGACGAACTCGCCGGACGTGCCGACGTTGTTGTAGCCGGGGCCGGCATAGACGAGCCGGTGTGTCGACACCCAGTTGGACCAGTTCAGCCCGGCGTACCCGTTCGGCACCTCGGTCAACGTGTCCGCTGCGGTGAAGTCGTCGAACCCCACCACCACCGACCGCGGCAACGGCTGCACAGCCTCACGGTCCGGGTTCAACTGCGACAGCAACACGGGGACGTCGCCGACGAGGACGCGCCGGCTCTCCGCTCCGGCATCCGAGGCGAGGTTCACGGTCCACTCGCCCGCCTCGACCGGGACGCCGAACGAGTCGCCGGACACGGAGGGGTCGAGCCGAGCACCGGATGACGACTCGACCGTCACGGTTGCGCCTGTGGAGACGGCGGACACCGCAGTCGTCCCGCTGATCGTCAACAACGGTGCGACGCCGAACGGCTCGCACTGGCCCGACGGTGCGAGGCCGGTCGGTGAGCCCGTCATCTCGACGAATTCGACCGCGCGTGGCGTGCTGTCCGTCGTGATCATCCAGCCCTCCGGCGCAGTCGCCACGAACGAGTAGGTGCCGGGCCGGTCGACGAGCGACGTCGCTTCGCCGTCGAGCAGCACGTCGAAATTGGCGAAGCCGGCCGAATTCGAGTTCGCGAGCAGCGTCCCGTTCGGCCCCGACCCCTCCACCGTCAACGCCGCATACGGGCGGTCTGCCGTGTCATAGACGCCGTCACGGTTCACGTCGCGGAACGCATAGCACGAGAAGTTGAGCCCCGTCGCGACCTCACCCCCGGCCGCGCGCGAAGCATCGTCGGTGGCCCGCAACGCAGCGAACGCGAACACTGCGAGCCCGGCAACGATCAACAGCGCCGACCCGACGGCGAGCAGCGACGGCCGACGCGACCGAGACGCTCGCCCGTCGGCGTGCTCGCCAAATGCAGCGTCGGTGCGGAGCATCGCCGGAACGGTAGCGACGCGGCGCCGAGACGGCACGTCGCCCTCGACACATCGATCGCGATCGACGATCCACATTTGTGTCAAATTGCTTGTCACAATCATCGCTATTCGATCCGGAAGCTCCGATTTCAGCCCGCTGAATTGATGTGTGTAATACTGTTTCGCTTCAGAGAAACCACGATCTTGTGGGCGGATCCTGAATCCAAATGAGAGGGAATGAGACAATGCGAAGAACTACTCCACGGTTGATCGTCGCTGCGCTTGCCGCAGTGGCGATGACCACCACGACAGCGGCGGTGGGCCTTGCTCACGACAGCGGCAACGACGGACACATCCCGAAGGATGTCAATTACGGCTTCGAGGTCGTCGGTCAAGACAACCTGGCCGGGGTGACCGACGAGAACTACACCGACGTCTGGTCACACAACGGACACGCCTACATCGGTACGTTCCAGGCGCCCTGCAGCGACGCCGGCGTCTTCGTCGTCGACATGGCCGCGGCGGTCGCCAACTACCCGGCGACCTCGGGAGCGACGGTCGCCGAGATCAAGTCGGCGCCGAACACACGCATCAATGACGTCAAGGTGCACACCGTCGGCGACAAAGATGTGCTGATCACCACGCAGGAACCCTGCGGCATGCAGATCCCGGGGTGGGCCCAGTCCGGTGGAAATGCACCGTTCCAGGTCGGCCAGGGCGGCATCAGCCTGTATGACGTCACCGACCCGACCAAGCCGAAGGCGCTGAAGAAGAACTACCTCGAGTTCGAGGGCGTGCACAACACCTTCGCCTGGGATTGGAACGGCAAGAGCTACCTGATCGGCACCGCTGACACGTTCGACTTCTTCGACACGTTCTTCGTCGACATCTCCAAGCCGCAGTCGCCGAAGCTGCTCACGGTCACCGGTGCGCTCGACTGGGTTCCGCAAGGCTTGAATCTCGATCAGCTGGAGACTGGTTCGTCGGCATCGGTCAACAACCACGACAACTGGGTGGAGATCATCGACGGCGTCCCGACGGCAGTCGTGTCCTACTGGGACGCCGGCTTCGTCACGCTGGACGTCACCGACCCGGCCAACCCGGTGTTCCTCGACGACACGACCTACGACGATCCGGATCCGATCACCGGCGAGCCGTACGAAGGCAACGCCCACGCCGCCGTCTTCGGCGGCAACGGCGACTACATCTTCGGTGGCGACGAGGACTTCTCCCCGTCGAGCTTCGCAATCCTGTACGACGGTGTCGAGTACCCGGCCGGTGTCGCGCTGTTCGGCGACGACCCGAACACCCTCGCCGGCAACGTCGAATACGTCGGTGGTGACGGTTGCGGGGCGCTGGCTGCGCCGACCGGTGCGGAACCGCAAGTCGCACTGATCGACCGTGGTGCGTGCTTCTTCTCCGACAAGGGGGCGAACGCCGAGGCCGCCGGCTACGAGGGCTACATCGTCGCCAACAACGCCGGCGACGGCCTGTTGAACATGTCGCCGGGCGACAACGCGATCCCGACGATCCCCGGTGTCTTCATCGGCCAGTCCGACGGCGACGCGATCAAGGCGAACCAGGGTCTGCCGGTGTCGTCCGACTCGATCTTCGACGGGTGGGGCTACCTGCACGTGTACAACAACACGGGTGGGCCGCTCACGGTGCCCGTCGGTGGTGCGATGAGCGGCAACACCGCAACGGTGCCGACCGGACACGAGCTCGGGTACTACGCCCCCGAGCCCACCGTGCAGGAGTGCGGCACTGTCGACGGTGAGGAAGTGTGTTGGGGCACCGACTTCGGCGACCTCTCGATGCACAACATCGAAGAGGACCCGGAGACGCAGAGCATCACGCCCAGCTTCACCGCGGGTCCGCGGATGTTCGTGTCGTGGTACTCGCTCGGCATGCGGGCGCTCGAATACCGGCCCGGCCACTTCCACGACAACTCCCTCAACGAGGGCAGCTACTCGCAGAACGTCCACGAGGTGGGTCGCTGGATCGAAGAAGACGGCGGCTCGAACTTCTGGGGCGTGCATGTCGACCGGATGGAGATCGAGGGCGAGGACACCCAGGTGATCCTCGCCTCGGACCGCAACAACGGTCTGTACATCTTCACGTTCTCGTGCGAGAACCCGGACGGGCCGCAGTACTGCGACACTCCGTGATTCCAGCTCGGCGTCAGCGATGACGTCGGACATGGTCACCTGACGATGCGGGGCATCCGGCCACGGCCGGGTGCCCCGTCGTCGTCCCCCGGTGTGTCAGTCGACGGCGGCGGTCTCGTTGAACGTCTTGAGGATCGGCGTGCGGCCCCTGATCGCGATCCGGCAGACCGAGGCGTGATCGAGATGGCACTTCCACGAGATGCCGATGTCGACACCGAGCGCCCACGCGACCGCCGACTTCATCGGCGACACGTGGCTGACGACCACCACGTTGCGATCCGCAGCGCGGTCGACCAATTCCTCACAGGCACCACGCACGCGCTCGTCGAGAACGGCCAGCGACTCACCGCCGGGCGGGACGTAGCGGAAGTCCTCCCGCCACCGGTCCCACACTTCGGACGGGACATCCGCATGGGGCACGCCCTCGAACTCGCCGTACGCCAATTCGACGAAGCGGTCGTCGACCTCGAACGGCATGTCGAACGACGCGGCGGTCTGCTGGGCACGCTGCAGCGGGCTCGAGATCAACTCGTCGACCGGTCCCATCGAGCGCACCAGCGTCGCCACGGCCACGGCCTGCCGCCGACCGAGTTCGTCGAGGTCCTGGTCCATCCGGCCCTGCAGCAGACCCTCCCGGTTGGCGGCGGTGCGACCGTGGCGAACGAGGATGAGCACGCAAGGAGTGTTGCACACGATGCGCCCCGGGCGCAGCGGCGTCAGCGGGCCCGATCGGCGACCGCGGCGAGGCGGCCGTCGACGAGGAATTGCCGCCGCCGACCGGAGTTGCCGAGGTCGTTGGCGCGCCACAGCCACACGCACAGCCCTGCGCCGACCGCTTCCAGCACGATGCTGACGACACCACGGTCGACAACGGGGAACGGCTCGTCGCCGAACGTCCACCCGGTGAACGGCCACCAGAACACGTCCGTGTTGTTCCAGGCACCGTCGAACACGAGATGCAGGAACATCCCGATCGGGAGCCCCAGCAGCAATTTGCGGATCGGTTTGCGGCCGGCGGTCGCGATCATCAGCACCGCCATCAGCGCGACGCTGACGGTGACGCTGTGGAGGACCCGGGACCCGCCGTACACGCCGTCGAGCAGCGGGAGCACGGAGCCGGCGACGAGCAACCGGTAGTCGAACCGGGGGTCGCGGAACACGAAGCCGACGGCGACGATCGCAGTGCCGATGAACCAGAAGAACACGTGGTCAGTTGCTCAGACGATCAGCAACCGCCCGCACTGCGGGCAGTCGGTGTACCCGGATGTCGCTGCTTCGTCCTTGGCCGTGTCGACCTCGGCCGCCGACAGATCGAGGTGGCAGCCCTCGCAACGATGCCCGTTCAGCTCGGCGACCGCGACGCCCAGGTTGCCGCGCACCGACTCGTAGCGCGTCGCAGTGGGGTCGTCGAGCTCGCCGATCGCGGCGGCCCGCCGGGCGTCGAGTTCGCGCAACTGCGCGTCGATGTCGGCGGCGACGGCCGCCAACGCCTCGTCGGCCTGCACGAGTGCCGCGCGCAGCGCCGCTTCCTCTTCCAGGTGCGCGACGAGCGCGTCGTCCAGTTCGGCCTGCTGCTCGAGCGCCGCCAGCTCGCGGTCGTCCACCTCGTCCCTTTTCGCATCGACGGTCTCGATCTCGTGCATCAGCGCCTCCGCCTCACGCGGCGCGATCACCGTCTTCATCTGCGCCTCGAACCGTGTCCGGTCCGCCGTCAGTGCGGCGCCGGTCTCCTCGGCCGACTCGATCTCGGCACCCAGCTCGGCGATCCGCGTGGTCAGTTCGGTCCGCCGCTGCTCCCAGGTTGCCAACTGCTCGGTCCGCGCGGCCAGCTCGTCACGCTCGGCGAGGCGCTCGCGGCGCACGCGCAGCTGATCGGCCTCGGTGTCGATGCGCTGCAGGTCGAGGAGTCGGGAAGCGGGTGACGGCGGTGCCGTGCCGGTCGGGGTGTCGGAGGGTCCGCTGGTCTCGGCGGCGTCGGTCATCGCCGCCCAGTGTGCCAGGTCGCGGGCACGGTGCACACGGTCGTGTTCAGCGGCACGGACCGATCACGCCACTGTTCGCGATCGTCGGCAGCGGCGCGTTCGGATCGAGGATGTCCGGCGGAATCGTCGTGCCGACCTCGACGGCGTCGAAGATCGGCACCGGCGGCAGCGTCTGCGGCGGCAGCGTCTCCGCCGGTGGAGGCGGCAGCTCGCCCGGCGCCGGCGGCGGCACCGGCGCGATCGTCGCCGACGGATCCGGGGGCACCGTCCCACCCGGGACGAATCCGACGACCTGGAGCACGCACTCGTTCCCCGGCAGGAACAGCCGTGCGTTCGGCCGCTGTGGCGAAGGTGGCGCGTCCCATTCACGCTGCGGTTGGAAGACGTGGGCCGGTTCCATGAACGCTTTCCAGATCGCAGCGGGGAACCGGCCACCCTGCACCTTGCCGACGCCCGCGGCGACGAACTCGGGGATGTTGACCATCGGCGTGTAGGCATCCGGGTCGCCCACCCACACCGCCGTCGACAGCTGCTTGGTGCCTCCGGCGAACCAGGCGTTCGTGTTGTCCTGTTGCGTCCCGGTCTTGCCGAACGCCGGGTGTCCGAACTCACGAAGCTGCTGGCGGGCCGTACCGCGGGTGAGCACGCCCTTGAGGATGTCGACCGTGCGGAGTGCTGCGCCCCGGTCGAGCACCTGGGTACCAGCGTCGAAATGGCGGTAGATCACCTCGCCGCCGGCGTCGGTGATTCGGTCGATGTAGTACGGCTGCTTGTGGAGGCCCTCGTTGGCCAACGACTGGATGCCCGCCGCCATGTCGAGCGGGCTCATCTCGTTCGCGCCGGTCGCGTAGCTGGCGAACGGCTCGATCGGCACCCGGTCGTCCACCGGTTGGCCGCGGTACAGGTACGGCGACTCGGCCATCCGGTAGGTCGTGTCGACGACCCGGTTGAGGCCGACGATCTGGGACAACCGCGCGAACGCGCAGTTGATCGAGCTCCATGTCTGCTGCTCGAGCGTGGTGACGCTGCCTCCGGCACCGCCCCTGATCTCGAACGGCTCGGACGGATTGCCCGGATTCGGAAGGTTGCAGCCGCGCACCCCGTCGATGATGTCGCCGGCCTGCGCTCCGGCCTGGATGGCGGCGGCGAGGATGAAGAACTTGATGCTCGATCCCGTCTGGCGGGGAGACAGCGCCATGTTGACTTCACGCTCGTTCGGGCGAAACCCGCGCCCGCCGACCATCACCCGGATCGCCCCCGAACTCGAGTCGAGCGACACGATCGCCGCGTCGAATCGGCCCTGGGTGTCCGGCAGCACGTTGCGTGCCTCCTCGGCGGCGCGCTGCAGGTTCTGGTCGAGCGTCGTGTGGATCCGCAGCCCGCCGCGGAACAGGAGGTTGTACCGCTCCTGGTAGGTGTCGCCGAGGATCGTCGTGCGGTTGAGCAAGTAGTCGCGCAGGGCCTCGGTGAAGTACGTCCGCTCGTTCGTCCGCGTCGGAATCGTGCGAACCCGTGACGGCAGGGCGAAATCCTCGGCGAGGGTGTCGGCGTCGTCCTCGGTGAGGTACTCCTCGGTCTCCAGCCGGTCGAGTATCTGCAGCCAGCGGGCGCGGCTGCGCTCGGGTTCGTTGATGGGGTCGAAACCGCTCGGCGACCGCACGAGGCCGGCGAGGAACGCCGACTCGATGAACGTGAGCTCTTGGGCGGTCTTGCCGAAGTAGGTCTCCGCCGCCGCCTGGATGCCGTACGCGTTGTTGCCGAAGAACACTGTGTTGAGGTAACGCTCGAGGATCTCCTCTTTCGTCAGCTCCTTTTCGAGCATCCGGGCGTAGTGCGCCTGCAGCAGCTTGTACCGGCCGTCACGTTCCAGCCCGGCGAGGAAGTCGTTCTTGACGACCTGCATCGTGATCGTCGACGCGCCCTGCTGCGGCGCGTCGCTGGCGAAGTTCGACAGCGTCGCCCGGATCAGCGAGCGGACGTTGACCCCGTCGTGGTTGAAGAACTCCTTGTCCTCGACGATCAGGAACGCCTGCACGACCTGGGGTGGAACGTCGGCGTAGTCGATCGGCTGCGAGTTCTCCAGCTCGTAGACCGCGATCTCCTCGCCATTGGTGTCGTATGCGTACGTCCGCTGCGCGAGGGCCTCGAACTCGGGCAACACGACCGGGTCCTCTTCGTGGGCGTTGGCGATCAGCCAGACCCGCGGCGCCACGGCCACGACGACCGCCGTGACCAGCAGGGCCCCGGCCCCGACGACGAGCGCCAATCGTGGAAGCCAACCGAGGACACGCACAGTGGCGCCAACGATACAAGCCGCGCCCCCGCCGCCGACGTCACCACCTGCGATGCGGCACGGCCGGCGCGGTACGTTCTGAGACGTGACTGCACTGTTTCCCCACAAGCCATTCCGGTTCGGCGTCCAACTGTCGAACTCACCCGACCGCACCAGCTGGGTCGAGCAGGCGCGCCGTGTCGAGTCACTCGGCTATGCGGTGGCGACGATGCCCGATCACTTCGGCGACCAACTCGCCCCCGTGCCGGCGTTGCAGACGATCCTCGACAGCACGACGTCGCTGCGCGCCAGCGCGCTCGTGTTCGACAACGACTACAAGCACCCGGTCGTGCTCGCCAAGGAGTTGGCGACGATGGACGTGCTGTCGGATGGGCGCGTCGAGATCGGGCTCGGCGCCGGCTGGATGATGTCGGACTACGAGCAGGCCGGCATCCAGTACGACCGGCCCGGCGTGCGGATCGATCGCTTCGTGGAGGGCCTCGCCGTGATCAAGGGCGCGATGGGGCCCGACCCCTTCTCGTTCCAGGGCGAGCACTACACGATCACCGACTACGACGGCCTTCCGAAGCCGGTCCAGGCGCCCCGCCCGCCGATCATCATCGGTGGTGGCGGCAAACGGGTGCTCACGATCGCCGCCCGGCAGGCGGACATCGTCGGCGTCAACGGCTCGCTGCACGCAGGTGTGATCGGCCCCGAGGCGATCGCGACGATGACGGGTGAGGTGATCGCCGAGAAGGTCCGGATCGTCGCGGCGGCCGCCGATGCGGCGGGCCGGCTCGATCACATCGAGATGAACATCCGGGCGTTCTTCGTCAGCGTCACCGACGACCGGGCCGGGCAGGTGTCCGGCATGGCGCAGCTGATCGGCGTCGAGGAGCAGATGATCGAGGACTCGCCGTTCGCGCTGATCGGCAGCACCGCCAAGATCGCCGAGGACATCGTCGCCCGGCGCGAGCAGTACGGGTTCAGCTATGTCATCGTCGGCCCCGACGAGATCGACGTGTTCGCACCGGTGGTCGCGCAGCTCGCCGGCCAGTGACGAGATGACGGCTGCGGGCCGACCACGCGTCGGCCTCTGGGGAGCCGGGGTGATGGCGGGCGCACATGCTGCATCGTGTCAGGCGCTGGGTTGGAAGATCGCCGGTGTCGCGTCGCGCCGCCTCGCGACGGCGGAGACCCTCGCGACCGCCGTCGGCGCACCGGCGATGAGCTACGACGCGTTGCTCGCGTCCGACGGCGTCGACCTCGTGATCGTCAGCACGCCGCCGGCCGACCACCTGCCCGCGGCCCGGGCGTGGACCGCCCGCGGCATCCCGACGGTCGTCTCGACACCGCTGTGCCAGACGCTCGACGACGCCGACGAGTTGGTCGCGCTCGAGGCCCGATCCGGGCCGCCGCTCCTGTTCGCGTCGAACCTCGCCACCGCCCCGGCGGTGCAGGCGATGTTCGCACGAGCCGCCGATCTCGGCCGACCCACGACGCTGGCCGGACGCTCGTACCGCGGCGCTCCGACATGGGGAGCGTTCACGACGGGAGGGTGGGGCGGCGGCGTGCTGCTCCATCCCGCCGTGCATCACCTGACGCTGATGCTGCTCCTCGCCCGCGTGGCCGATGCGGGCCGTCCGACGGCGGTCGCCGCTCGGCTGGTGCCCAACGCTCACGATGTCGACGAGCACGCCGACGTCGAGTTGTCGTTCGCGTCCGGCCTCCGAGCTCGAATCGCCGTGGGCTGGACCGGCGCGGACAGGATCTGGGACCTGCAACTCGCCAGCACCGACGCCGTGCTGCGGTTGGACATGGATCCGACACCGGTTCTGGAGCACAACGGTGAGCCGGTCGCGATCGCGCCGGCCCGGTCGACTCCCGCACGATTCCGCGAACTTGCCGACGTCGGGCTGATCGCACAACTCCGATCGTTCTGGCACGACATCGAGCACCGCCGGACCCCCGTCATGAACATGGCGTTCGGACGCGAGGTCCTCGACATCGTGTGCGCCGCGTCCGCATCGGCAAAACGATCGGGCCAGGACGTCGCGCTGCCGTTCTCCGGCCCGCGCGATCGGACACCGCTGGCGCTCTGGCGGGAGCCGGGTGGGTCAGCGTGAGAGGTCGCGGCCCTTCTCGATCACGACGACGCCATTGTCGCTGAGCGTGAACATCGAGCCGTCGAGCTCGGCGTCGAAGCCGATCCGCATCCCGTCGGGAACGACCACGTTCTTGTCGACGATGCACCGGTGCAGCTCGGCACCCGACCCGATCGTGACGCCCGGGAAGATGATCGATTCGGTCACCTTGGCGCCGTCGCCGACGCGCGCGCTCGGGCCGATGATCGACTGCTCCAGGTGCGACCCGGAGATGATCGACCCCTGACACAACAGGCTGCCGTCGACGAACGGGGGCTGCCCGCCTGGGCCGCGCGACACTTTCGCCGGCGGCAGCGCCTTGCGGGTGGTGATCACCGGCCACCGGTCGTTGTACAGACTGAACACCGGCACGGGCGCGATGAGGTCCATGTTCGCGTCGAAAAAGGCGTCGAGCGTCCCCACATCGCGCCAGTACCCGCGCTCGCGTTCCTCCAGGCCCGGCACGTCGTTCGTCGAGAAGTCGTACACGCGAGCGACGCCCGATGACGTCAACGCCGGGATGACGTCGCCGCCGAGATCGTTCATCGTGTCGTCGGACCCGGGCGTGACGATGTCGATCAGCGTCTGGCGGTCGAAGACGTAGTTGCCCATGCTGGCGAGACACATCTCGTCGTTGCCGGGCATCGTCGGCGGCGTTTCCGACTTCTCGTGGAACGCGACGATCTTGCCCTCGGCGTCGCTCTCGATCACGCCGAACTGCGTCGCCTCGTGTTTCGGGACGGGGATCGCCGCGACCGTGACACCCGCGCCCGACTGCAGATGCTCCTCGACCATCTGCCGCGGGTCCATCCGGTAGATGTGGTCGGCACCGAACACGCAGATGATGTCCGGGTCCTCGTCCTGGATCAGGTTGAGGTTCTGGTAGATCGCGTCGGCGGACCCCTGGAACCAGTGCGGGCCGCGGCGCATCTGGGCCGGTACCGGCGTCACGTAGTCGTCGAGCAGGGGCGACAGCTGCCACGTCTGGCTGATGTGGCGGTCGAGGCTGCTGCTCTTGTACTGCGTGAGCACGACGATCTTGAGGTAACCCGCGTTGGCGAAGTTGGACAACGCGAAGTCGATCATCCGATACGTCCCGGCGAACGGCACGGCCGGCTTGGCCCTGTCGTTCGTCAGCGGTTGGAGACGCTTGCCCTCGCCTCCGGCCAGGACGATCACGAGCACGGTCGGTTCAGTAGCCATCGTCGCCAAACGTACCGCGCGATCGCGGTCGGGTTCAGACGAGATCGCGGTACAGCTCGACGTAGTGCTCGGCCGGCCGCTTCCACGACCAGTCGACCGCCATCATCCGCTTCTGGAGAGCCGCCCGGCGGCGACCGTCCTTGGCTCGCCGCACCGCCCGGAAGATCGCGGCGATCAGTGCGGTGGAATCCGGCCGTGCGGCCACGAAGCCGAGCCCGTCCTTGTGCGCGTCTGCGTCCGGCACGGTGTCGACCAGTCCGCCGACCGCGGTGACGACGGGGATCGCGCCGTACCGCATCGCCTGCATCTGCGTGAGACCGCACGGCTCGAACCGCGACGGCATCAGGAACAGATCGGCGCCGGCGAACATCATGTGCGACAGCGCCTCGTCGTACGCCTCCACGAACGCGAAGTGTTCGGGGTGGGCCGCCGCGAGGCTGCGCAGTTCCGCAGCGAGCACGGCGTCGCCCGAACCGAGGATCGCCATCCGCAGTGGGATCTCGGCGAGCAGCGGGATGATCGGGGCGAGCAGGTCGATGCCCTTCTGGTGCGTGAGACGTGTCACGACGGTCGCGAGCGGTGTCGAGTCATCGGGCAGCCCGAGGCGGTCGAGCAGCGCGGTGCGGTTCGCGGGCCGCTTGTCGAGCGTCGTGGCATCGAACCGCTCGGCGAGATGGCGGTCGGTTGCCGGGTTCCAGATGTCGGTGTCGATTCCGTTGAGGATCCCGACGAGGGCACCGAATCGGTTCCGGAGCGGACCGTCGAGCCCGAACCCGCCCTGCGGCGTCTTGATCTCTTCGGCGTAGTGCGGCGACACCGCGACGATGCGATCGGCGAGCGCGAGTGCACCGGACAGCGGGTTGGTGTCGCCCCACCACTCGTAGTGCCCCGCCCGCGGGCCGATCACGTCGAGCCACTCGGGCCCGGCGACGCCCTGGTAGGCGAGGTTGTGGATCGACACGACCGTCGGGGGCGGATCGGTCAGCGCAGCGAGCGCGGACCCGGTGTGCCAATCGTTGAGGTGCAGCACATCGGGGCGGTCGTGCTCGACGAGTGCGGCGAGCGCCCGGCCGAACCGGAAGAAGCGGGCGCTGTTGTCCGGCCAGCCCTCGCCGTCGGGCTGGAGGTAGGGGTGCGGTCGCGCCATCCCGGGCACGCCGATCAGCCGGAGCGGCCCGACGTCGGGGTGCACGCCCGACCGCACCGACGCTGCGCCGACCCAACCGGGCACGGGAAGGTCGATCGTCGTCTCGTCGACGAGCGGGATCTCGCCGTAGTCCGGCATCACCAGATCGAGGTCCACGCCGCCGTGCCGCAGCTCGGCGGCGAGCCCGGCGGCGGCGGCCGCGAGCCCGCCGACCGCGGCGACCGGTGACAGCTCGGCAGTGGCGAAGAGGACGCGCATCGCGTCAGTCTGCCGCACCGATCGGTGGTTGACTGGCGAGGTGACGACATCGACGAACCGCTCCGACGAGCTCAGCGCCGACATCAGGCTGCTCGGTCGTCTGCTCGGCGAGGTGATCGAGGACCAGGCCGGCGGCGAGACACTGGCGCTGGTCGAATCGGTCCGCCGCTGCGCCGTGCACGCCCGGCGCAACGGCGTCAGCTCGGTCGACGCACTCCGACGCGAACTGGCCGACCAACCGATCACGTCGCAGCTGCACGTCATCAGGGCGTTCGACTGGTTGTCGCTGCTGGCGAACACCGCCGAGGACGTGCACCTCGAGCGCCGCCGGCGACACCACCGCGCCGCGGGTTCGCCGCCGCAGCCCGGAAGCCTGTCGGCAACGTTCGAGCGACTGGAAGCGGCGGGCGTGTCGAAGCAGCGCATCGCCGGCGTGATCTCCGATGTCGCGGTCAGCCCGGTGATCACCGCCCATCCCACCGAGGTCCGGCGGCAGACGATCCTCGACGTGCTGCGCCACGTGGCCGCGCTGCTCACCGACCGCTCGCGCCTCGACGCTGACGACCCTGGCGTCGCGGACATCGACGACGAACTCCGCCTGCGGATCCTCACGCTCTGGCAGACCGCGATCCTGCGCCTGTCGAAGCTCCGCGTTCGTGACGAGATCAACGAGGCGCTGCGGTACTACCCGGCCAGCCTGTTCGAGACGATCCCGGCGCTGTCCCGCGACCTCGAGGCGATCGCCGAGCAGCGATTCGGTGCCGAACAACCCGATACGGCGCGGGCGATCAGCATGGGTTCCTGGATCGGCGGCGACCGCGACGGCGACCCGTTCGTCACTGCGGAGGTGATGCGGCTGGCGATCGGCCGCCAGAGCCATGTGGCGCTCGATCACCACCTCACCACGCTGCTGCGGTTGGCCCGCGAGCTGTCGATGTCGGCCCGCCTGATCACCCCCACCCCGGCGCTGCTCGCCCTCGCCGACGCGTCGGGTGACACGTCACCATTCCGCGCCGACGAGCCCTATCGACGGGCGCTGCGGGGCATGCACGCCCGGTTGCACGCGCTGGCCGCCGAGGTCATCGTCGCCGACGACGACGACGTGCCCGGTCCCCTGCCGTCGACGCCGTTGCCTGCGTACTCCTCGATCGACGAGTTGCTCACCGACCTCGACACGGTCGATGCGTCATTGCGCTCGCACGGGGCAGCCGAACTGGCCGACGCCGAGATCCGCCCGGCACGGCGCGCGGCTGCGATCTTCGGTGCGCACCTGTGCGGCCTCGACATGCGCCAGAACTCCGCCGTCCACGAGGCGGTGATCGCGGAACTGTTCGCCGAAGCCGGCGTCTGCGCCGACTACCTCGCGCTCGACGAAGCCGACAGGGTCGACACCCTGACCACGGAGTTGGGGTCACCGCGGCCGCTGCGCCACCCCGGGGCGACGTACGGCGAGCGCACCGAGGCCGAGCTCGCCGTGCTCGACGAGGCCGCCGCGGCGATCGATCGGGTCGGCCCGCGGGTCCTGCCGCACTACGTGATCTCGATGGCCACGTCGGTCAGCGACGTGCTCGAGGTCGCGGTGCTGCTGAAGGAGATCGGGCTCCTCACCCCGGCGACCGCCGACCACCCGGCGACCGCGTCGCTGGACATCGTCCCGCTCTTCGAGACGATCCAGGACCTCGCCGACGCCGCGGACACATTGACAGCGATGCTCGGCAACCAGGTGTACCGGCAGCTGGTCACGTCGCGCGGCGACGTCCAGGAGGTGATGATCGGGTACTCCGACTCGAACAAGGACGGCGGCTACCTGTCGTCGCAGTGGAACCTCTTCGCCGCTCAGGCGGCACTGGTGGACGCGGCGCAGACGGGCGGTGTGCGGCTGCGGCTGTTCCACGGCCGGGGCGGCACCGTCGGCCGGGGCGGTGGCCCGGCGTATCAGGCGATCCTGGCGCAACCGCCGGGTTCGGTCGATCGGGCGATCCGGCTGACCGAGCAGGGCGAGATGGTCGCCGCCAAGTACAGCCATCCCGCGCTCGCCCGGCGCAACCTGGAAACGCTGCTCGCGGCCACGCTGGAGACGTCCAGCCTCGATGCCGGCGCGCTCGGCGCGCCCGCGCCGGAAGACGTCGATGCGATGCGCACGCTCGCCGATGCCGCGTTCGGGACGTATCGCCGGCTCGTCTACGGGCACGACCGGTTCGTCGAGTTCTTCCGGTCGATCACACCGACGAACGAGATCGCCACGCTCAATGTCGGCAGTCGCCCTGCATCGCGCACCGCGTCGCCGCGGATCGAGGATCTGCGCGCGATCCCCTGGGTCTTCGGCTGGACGCAGTGCCGGCTGATGATCCCGGCGTGGTACGGCGCGGGGTCCGCGTTCGAACACTTCGCCGGGGCCGACGAGGCGGCGGCGTCCCGCCTTGCGGAGATGTACGCACGGTGGCCGTTCTTCACGACGATCATCAACAACATGGGGATGGTCCTCGCCAAGGCCGACATCGACATCGGGCGCCGGTACGCCGAGGTGCTCGTCCAGGACGACGACCTGCGCGACGAGATCTTCGGCACGATCGAGGCCGAGCACTCGCTCACCCGGTCATGGCACGCCCGGATCACCGGCTCGCTCGACCCGCTCGCTGACAACCCGCTGCTCGCGCGCAGCCTGCGCAACCGTTACCCGTACCTCGATCCGCTCCACGTGATGCAGGTCGATCTGCTGCGCCGCTACCGCGACGGCGACGACGACGAGCTGGTCCAGCGTGGAATCCAGCTGACGATCAACGCGATTGCGACCGGGATCCGCAACTCGGGCTGACACTAGGGTCACGGGATGGCGATCAGCTTCAGAGCCCGACTGATGCGCCGGCTGCTCGGCCGGCTCATTCAGGACGAGAAGGTGCCGCTGCCCCAGCGGCGCATCGCGATGGACCGTGCGGGCAAGCTGCCGAAGCCGCGCCGAGTCGACTACACGGAGACGACGGTCGGTGGCGTCGCGGCGATCGTCGCCACACCGACCGCGGTCGAACCGGATCGTCACATCCTCTATCTCCACGGCGGTGGCTACATCCTCGGCTCCCCACAGAGCCACATCCGGCTCGGTGCCCGGTTGGCGAAGTACGCCGGGGCGGTCGTCACGCTGATCGAGTACCGCCTGGCGCCCGAGCACGTCTACCCGGCCGCGATCGACGACTGCGTCGCCGCGTACCGCGACCTGGCGTCGCGGGTCGACCCCGCGCTGATCACGATCGCAGGCGATTCGGCCGGCGGCGGCGCCGCACTCGCCACGATGTGCGTGCTGCGCGATGCGGGCGACCCCCTTCCGGCGTGCGCGTATCTGCTGTCGCCGTGGACGGACCTCACCGGCTCCGGAGAGTCGGTGACGGCCAACGACGAGATCGATCCGATGATCAACGGCAAGCTGATCACGGCGACAGCGGAGATGTACGCCGGTGATCGACCGCTCGACGATCCGGGCATCTCCCCGCTGTTCGCCGACCTCACCGGCTTGCCGCCGCTGCTGATCCAGACCGGGACCGACGAAGTGTTGCTGTCCGACTCCGAACGACTCGCTGAACGGGCTGCGGCCGCCGGCGTCGAGCACGAACTCGACCTGCAGGACGGAATGTGGCACGTGTACCAGGCCTTCGTCGGCTTCATGCCCGAGGCCAACGCCGCGCTCGTTCGCGCCGCCCGCTTCATCCGCGCGCAGAGCCCGGCGCTCGTCGACGCGTGACGTCGAAGCGGTTCAGACCCGCTCGATGACGATCGCCGGCGCCATCCCACCGCCCGCGCACATCGTGACGAGCCCGACCTGGAGGTCACGTCGTTCGAGTTCGTCGAGTACGGTGCCGATCAGGATCGCCCCGGTCGCACCGATCGGGTGACCGAGCGCCATCGCTCCCCCGTTGACGTTCACGCGGTCGCGGTCGAGGTCGAGGTCTCGTTGGAACTTCTCGGAGACGACGGCGAATGCCTCGTTGATCTCGAACAGGTCGACGTCGGCGAGCGTCATGCCCGCGCGCTCCAACACCTTGCGCGCCGCAGGGACCGGCGCGTTGAGCATCAGCGTGGGGTCATCGCCCATGTTCGCCGTCGCGACGACCCGCGCTCGCGCCGTCAGTCCGTTGACCCGCGCGTAGTCCTCGCCGGCGAACAGCAGTGCCGCCGCGCCGTCGACGACACCAGACGAGTTGCCGGCGTGATGGACGTGTCCGATGTCGAGGTCCGGGTACTTCTGGTTGATCAGCTCGCGATACGTCGGCGCACCCTCGGCGTGGCGGTGGTCGGCGACCCGCGGGAAGCTCGGTGCGAGCGCGGCCAGCGATTCCATCGTGGTACCAGGGCGCGGGAATTCCTCACGGTCGAGGACGACGACGCCGTCGTGGTCGAGCACCGGGACCAGACTCTTGTCGAATCGGCCCTCCTTGATCGCCATGGCCGCACGGGCCTGCGATTCGACCGCGTGCGCGTCGAGCGCCACACGTGGGATGCCCTCCATCGTGGCGATCGCGTCGGCGCACACACCCTGGTGCGACTGCGGATGGATCTCCTGCAGGTGCGGGTTGTTCGCGCCGATCGGCAGCAGGCCCTGCTTCGGCAGCGACATCATCTCGGTGCCACCCGACACGACGAGATCCTCCATCCCGGCCATCACGGCGTGCGCGGCATAGTTGGCGCTCGTGATCCCGGACCCGCAGAACCGGTCGAGCGTCGCGCCGCTGGCCGTGATGTCGTAGCCCGCGTCGAGGGCAGCCATCCGCCCGAGATCGCCGCTCTGCTCCATGACCTGCGAGCTCGTCCCCCAGACGACATCGTCGACGTCCGCGGTGTCGAAGTCGTTGCGTTCGACGAGCGCCTTCAGCACGGTGGCCGCGAGTTCGTGCGGGTGGAGGTGCGCGAGCGCGCCCTTGCCGGGTTTGCCGATGCCCCTGGGGGTGCGGCAGGCGTCGATGATCAGTGCGTCAGCCATGGTGCGACCAGTCTGACAAGCCGCGGGTCCGACGGTCGCACCCGGGCGCCGGGACGTTCGCCCCTGGGGGATGTTGCGTCACGCTGGCAGACTGCGGTCGATGGAGCCGCCCACTGTCGCCAACGTGTTCGCGCTCGTGATGTTCGGTTTCGTCGCGATGGTCCTGGTCGGCCTCGTGGTCCCGCGTGGGCGCATCCTGCTCGCCGGGTGGGCAGTGCCCCTCGCCGCCGCGATCGCCACCGGTGCGATGGCGGGCAGCCTCTACTTCTCCGAAGTCGCCGACTTCATCCCGTGCAAACTGTGCTGGTTCCAGCGGATCGCGATGTACCCGCTCGCCGTGCTGCTCGTGCTGGCGGCGGTCTGGCGTGACCGTCGGATCTTCCGCTACGTCGTGCCGATCGCGGCCGTCGGCGCCGTGGTCTCGGGCTACCACGTGTGGATCCAGTGGTTCCCCGAGCAGAGCAACTTCTGCGAGTTCACCAACCCGTGCAGCGCCACCTGGGTCGACGCGTTCGGGTTCCTGTCGATCCCGCAGATGGCGGGCATCTGCTTCGTGCTGATCGCCACGATCGGCTCGGTCTCCATGATCGGCCACCGACGCTCGGCACAAATGTCGCCCCCGCTGTAAGAATTCGGCGGGCGCGGACACTTCTTCGAAGAGGGCGGGAGGGAAGCGAGCCGTCCGAGTCAGAAGTAGTGGAGGACCCATGTCGGATTGGGCGATGAGGGAATACGCGGAGGAGGACGGCTACCGCCGTTGGCCGCGTCGGCGGGTCGACCGGAAGCGGTCGACGCCGTGCAAGGCGGAGGTGATGGGCGCCCTCGAGGCGCAGCAACGCCACGTCCGTGAGTATCTGGAGCTCCTGCGCGCCGACGGCACGGCACCGGGCGATCCCGACGCCGACACTGACAGCGGTCGGACGGACGCAGAAGATGCGTTCACACGGGTCGCGAGATCGTTCGGCCGCCGCCACGGGATCGACATCGAGACATGGCTCGAGGTGCGCGTTCCCCTCGACGTGCTGCGCCGGGCCGGTTTCCGACTGCCCGACTCGAGCATCTCCTAGCGCCCGGGCTTCGCCCATCAGCTCGGTTCCGGCCGCGACCATCCCGCGCCGTCGGCCTCGGACCCGCCCGGGTGCGACTCGGCGTAGCTGCGAGGCCGCTGACCGTTCACCACGGCGCCGTCGCTCAGCTCGAGTTGGTGGTCCGCGACGTCGATGATCGACAGGTCATGGGTCGCC
Organism: Ilumatobacter sp.; assembly: GCA_013002175.1. Taxonomy (GTDB): domain Bacteria; phylum Actinomycetota; class Acidimicrobiia; order Acidimicrobiales; family Ilumatobacteraceae; genus Ilumatobacter_A. The sequence continues at coordinate 26,107 of JABDKP010000045.1, read as the reverse complement.
ACGATCGCGGCGACGCTGCGCTCGGCAACCACCTGGTGGATCAGCGCCATGATCTCGGCGCCGGTTCGCGAGTCCAACTGGCCCGTCGGTTCGTCGGCGATCAGCAACGAGGGTGACGCGGCCAGCGACCGGGCGATCGCGACCCGCTGCTGCTCGCCACCGGACAGTTCGCTCGGCCGATGTGCAGCGCGTGGCGCCAGCCCGACGAGGTCGAGCAGCTCGCGAACGCGCGCCGCCCGCGCATCGCGTGCGATGCCCTGCAGGCGCAGCGGCACCTCGACGTTCTCGGCCGCGCTCAGCACCGGCAGCAGACCGAACGCCTGGAACACGAACGACACTCGGGTGCGTCGCAGCTCGGCGAGCTCCCGGTCGGACGCCGCGAACAGGTCGAGACCGCACACCTCGGCCTCACCGGCGTCGGCCCGATCGAGCCCGCCGATCACGTTCAGCAGCGTCGTCTTGCCAGAGCCGGATCGGCCGTGGACAGCGACCAGCTTGCCCGCTCCGACGCTGAGGTCGACCGAACGCAACGCATGCACGACATCTCGCGCTCCGGGATAGTCCTTGGTGACGCCACGCAGTTCGACGATCGTGCTCATCGGTCCTCCCCGAAGCCGTGCGCCTCCGGCCGTTCCCAACGGCTCTCCTCGTGCTCGAACTCCGGCCACACGCCGATGTGGTCCGACTCCAATTCCAGTCGGACGCGCCGTGTGAGGTCCAGCGCCTCGACGTAGCGCTCGGGCAACTGCAGCCGGCCGGCAGAGTCGAGGACGGCGTATTCGCGAGCGATGACGCGCGTCGCGTCCAGTCCCGCTCCCTCGCGCACGATCTCCGAGCTGATCCGGCCGTCGCGGATCGCCACCGTCCGGTCGACCTGCTGCGAGACGAGCGGGTCGTGGGTCACGACGACACCGGTCACGCCGAGCTCGGCGTTGACCGCACGGAGGACGTCGAACACCTCGATCGCGGTCGCGGTGTCCAACTCGCCCGTCGGCTCGTCGGCGAGCAGGATGCGCGGCTCGTTCGCCAACGCGACGGCGATCGCCACGCGCTGCTGCTCGCCACCGGACAGCTCGGCCGGACGGTGTTTCGCGCGGTCCAGCAGGCCGACGATCTCGAGCAACTGTTCCGAGCGAACCCGGCGCGCGCGACGCGGGTGACCGGCGATGGCAAGGGGGAACTCGACGTTGCTCCGGGCGTCGAGGTAGGGCTGGAGGTTCTTCGCCGTCTGCTGCCAGACGAAGCCGACCGTGTCGCGCCGGTACGCGTTGCGCTGCACGGCGTTCATCGTCATCAGGTCGTGGCCGCCGACACGGACCACCCCGGCCGTCGGCTGATCGAGGCCACCGAGCACGTTGAGCAGCGTCGACTTCCCGGAGCCGGATGCACCCACAACGGTGATCAGCTCGCCCGGCTCGACATGGAAGTCCAGTCCCTGGAGGGCGAGGACCTCGATCTCGGACGTCTTGTAGATGCGGACCAGCCCCTCGCAGTGGATCCGGCCGTCGGCATCGTTGCCGGCCTGTTTCGTCAGTGAGAGCGTTGCAGTCATCCAGTGCTCCTCGGCGCAGTGCCGTGTCGGAATGGTAGATCAGGGCGGCTCATGCGGCGCCGTCCACCCGCATGATGTCGTCGACGCGCACGTGCACGATCCGCCTGACGAGTGCGACCATCAGAACGAGCGCGCCGACGACCACCGCGCCCGCGGCGACCAACTGGCCGGCCACGTCCGCGCGGAAGTCGACGACGGCACCGTCGGTGAACGGCGAGAGATCGAAGCGCCCGTCGAACGCCGCCGTCATCAGCGCCCCGAGCACGGTTCCGAACACGATCCCCGCAGCCACCGGCCCGATCAGCTCCGAGCGGACGGCCCGTGCGATCTCCACACGGCTCGCGCCGAGCAGCCCGAGCACCGCCACCTCGCGGCGGCGCTGGCGGGCCGTCACGATCGCCAGCCCCGCAACGCCCATCAGCCCGAGCGCCGACGCGACGGCGCCGGCGGCGAGGTATCCCCGACGGACGGCACGGACCAGCGGGTCACGGCGCTGCCGATCGGCGACAGACGACCGGTCCTCGACGACGAGCCCCTCCGACTCGACGAGCGCATCGAGGTCGGCCCGCCGCTCATCCGGGAGTTCGAACAGCAGGCTGCTGGTCGGCGCCTCGCGAGCGGTGACCCCCTCGAACACGGCGCGGTCGGCGATGATCCAGTCGCGGTCGTGCCCGAACGCCTCGTCGCGGACCTGGACCGCGACGAACTCGACTTCGCCGACGGATCCCGTGCCACGGACCACGTCACCGCGCCGGATCGGCTGTCCGCCGATGCGGCGCGATGCGACCACCGGGATGCGGCCTTCGTCGTCGGCGAGCAGCAGCGCGTCCGGGAGCCGGAGATCCGCCGCCGTCCCCGAGGTCAACTCCTCGACCGCTGTCGTCTCGATGTTGATCAGCCGAGCCGTCGTCACGTCGCCGCCCTGCTGGAGCCGGAACTGGTTGTCGCCGTATTCGGCCACCTCGATGTCGTCGATGTCGGCGACCGCCTCAGAGATCTCCGGGTCTCGCGAATCGATCCGGTACGGCGCGCCGACCTCGGCCCAGCTCGCATCGGCGATCCCGGCCTCCAACGAACGGTTGACCCCGAGGCCCAGGCCGGCGACGGTCAGCGCGAGCGCGAGCACTGCGATCAGCCCGGCACCCGCGCCGGGGTCGGAGATCGCGCGGCGGACTCCGACGAGGCGTCCGGGACCGAGGTTCATGCCGAGGCGAGCGACGAGCCCGAGAACGAGCGGCACGATCCAGCGAGTGAGGAAGACGACGGCGAGCGGCACGAGCACCGGCAGCAACACGACCAGGGCGTCGATGTCCCCCGCCTCGACGGCGAGCCCCCTCCGGCGGAACGTGATCAGGCTGCCGATCGCGACGACGACCAGCACCGTGCCGCTGACCCGGCCCCACTTGCCGAGGCGGGCCCGCGTCCCCACGCGGCTCGCAGTGGCCGTCGAGCGGCGCACCTCGGCGACGGCGAGCAGCCCGGCGACGGTGACGGCGCCGAGCCACAGCCCGACGAGCAGCCGCGCCTCGACCGTCGACGACGTCCCGCCGATCGCGAGCCGGGCGGCGATCGTGCCGACGACGACAGCGACGGCTGCGACGATCCCGACCTCGAGCATCGTCGTCGTCACCACCTGTGACGGGGAGGCACCGCGAGCGCGAGCGACGTTCAGCCAGCTGCGGCGGCGGGAGAACGCCACCTGGAGCGACTGGGCCAGTACTGCCAAGGCGACCGCGACGACGCCGACCGCGGCGACGACCAGCGTGGACCGGGCAACTGCGCGCTGATCGGCCTCCGCAGACAGCACCCTGCGCAGACCGACCGCGACACCGGGCCGGCCCGGCGACGGCCGCGACACGGTGGCAGCTTCCAGCGCGACCAACCCCGCCACGAGTTCGTCGGTCGTGTCGACCGTGACGGTCGACGGCAGGAGATCACGCCGCTGCTCGACGAGGAACGGGCTGCGACCGTTCACCGTGAACGGCCGGGCGGAGTACGCGTCGACATCGATCGACCCGTGCACGGAGAACGTCGCACCCAGCCCGGTGTCGGACACGGTCGGACGGTGCAATCGGGAATCCCCGAACCAGTGGAGGTCGCTCACGTCATCGAGCTCGCGGAGGCCGACGAGCCGGACGATGAACGGGTCGGGAAGCCCGCCGACGAACCGTCGGGTCACCGTGTCGGTCGTGTCGGCCACCACTTCGAGCTCATCGCCGAGCGACCAGCCCATCACGTCCGCCGCCACCGTGCTCAACTCGAGGTCGATGACCTGCCGGCGCCCGACCGATTCCGAGACGGCGGCGGCCGCCCGACCCTCGACGACCCGGCTGTGGTCGGCGAGCCCGGGATCGATCCGCATCGTCAAGAGCGTCGGTGATGCCGGAGCGGTGCCGTTCACCGTGCGGACGTTGAACCGGTTGGAGTCGAGGATCACACGCGCCGGACCGAAGCTGGACGCGACCGTCTCCGGAATCGCCTCCGCGGCCCGGGCGACCACGTCGCGTGGCGCGCTCAGCGGGTCGTCACCGGCGCCGGTGCCGAAGTCTTCGATCGCGCGCACGGACATCCGCTTGAGCACGGCGGGCGCGTCCTCGACGGCCTGTTCCAAGCTCGATTCCTCCGCCCGGGTGAGGGCCCTCGGTGCGACCGTGATCACTGCCGCGACGACGACCAGCATGACGCCGATCGCAACAGCAACGACCTTCTCCGAGCGACGCCCGATCGCCAGCATCGCCCACAGCGACTCGAGCCGTTTCACGTCGTGTCCCCGATCCGCAGGTCGTCGGCAGTCCTGCTGCGACCGAGCAGCCGCCCGGTCACCAGCGGCAGCGCGATGCCGGCGGCGACGGCGACGCCGACGATCAGGCCGATCGCCGGCCACGGGATGACGACGGTCGGCTGGGGGATCGCCCGGCTGCCGTCGCCGGTGACCGTCAGGCTGTCCTTCGCAATGCGCGACAGCAGGATCCCGGCCGCGAGGCCCGCACCCGCCGACAGGCCGACCAGCGGCACGATCTCGAGCAGCAGCCATCTCCGCAGCACGCGCGTCGACGCACCCATCGCGCGCAGGACCGAATACGACCGGCGACGCTCGCGAGCCCCGACGACCGCCGTCAACAGCAGCCCGACCACCGCGATCAGCAACGAGGCGACGAGGGCGAGGCCGAGGCTGCCGAACAAACCGACCGCGAACGGGTCGTTCGCCAATTGGCGCTCCACGGAGCGCCGCTCGACCGCGTCGGCGCTGAACAGCGGCGCGCCGACGAGTACCCGCGGGACGTCCGCCGCGGCACGTTCGTCGACCGTGAGCGCCCACTCATCCGGTTGGTCGTACCGCCCGGTGACGAGGTACCGGCCGGCCACCAGCGTCGGCCAGTCGATCAGCAGCGCGACGGGACGGTCGACCGCGAACGGAACGACCGGCACGGTTCCGCTGAGCAGCAGTCCGATCGTGGTGCCGTCGACTCGCGCGAGCGCGGTGTCACCGACCGAGAGTTCCAGCTCGCCGAGCAGTGCCGGCGTCACCAGGACCGGCAGCACGGGCGGCTCGGCGGCCCCCTGCGTCTGGACGAGCGTCGTGCCGAACCGGGCCGTCAGCCGCGCCCGGCGCTGCTCGGAGCGCCCGCTGTCCACCGTGAACTGCACACCGTCATCGACGGCGCCCACCTCGATCTCCGGCACGGTGAGCGTGTTGCGATTGAGGGTGAGCGGCGCGAGCACCCACTCCCGCTCGATGAAATCGGTCGGAGTGTCACCGATCCGGAACTCGGTCAGCACGATGTCGAACGTGGCGCGACGCCGGGGGCTCGTGGTCCCCCGTTCGTCGAGCACGATCGGCGTGATGATCTCCACCTCGACGAGCTCGAGCGGGCCCGTGGCCCGCAGGTCATAGCCCGGAAGTGCCGCAGACGTCAGCTCGAAACGCAGGTCGGCCTCGGTCACGTCGACGGGCACCGGCTCGGTGTCGAGCCGGTGGATCGTGCCGAAGCGATCGGTCACCAGCATCGCGATCTCGATCTGCCCGCCGGTCTCCCCGCCGGAGTGCGCCATGGCGTAGCGCACGGTCAGGTCTCCGGTGACCTCGCCGAGCGGGATGCCGAGCAGGTCCGGTGGGGCACGCAGCGCGGCGAGCTGGCCATCGTCGCCCCGCAGGTCGGACCGCAAGCGGAGCACGTCAGCCCGCCGGACGTCGATCGCGACGGCCGAGACCGTGCCGAGCTCCGTCGTGATCGTGATCGCGGGTCGGGCGATCGGAGCGGTGTCCGTGACACCGTCGACCTGCTCGTACGCACTCGACCGGTACAGCGGTGCCAGCGACGCGGCCGGACGCGTATCGGGGTCGACCACTGCGTCCGCTGACACGATCGCGTTGGCCTGGTCGCGCTGCGACTGCTCCCACGAACTGCCCTGCACGACGGCGAACGTGCCGACGGTGACCGACATCACCACGAGCACGGAGGTCCGGGCGGTCCGCCCGGGCCGGCGGGCGAGTTCCCACCCGGCAAGGGCCGTCGACAGTCCCGTCCCCGATGCCGCCGTCGATTGGACACCGCTCGCGAACACCGCGATCAGACGGAGCGTCACGAGCGACGCGGCGATCACGCCGAGCGTCGGCGCGAACACCAAGACCGGGTCGGTTCCGAGCCGGCCGGTCAGGTCACGCGTGGCAGCTGACGACTGCGTCAGCTGCCAGAGCGCGAGCAGCGCCAAGATCGCGATCACGATGTCGGCCCCGCTCCGCTGCAGCGCATTCGGCCCCGCCGGACGCGTCCGTTCCGCCTGCGCTGCGGCAAGCGCCTGGGCCGACCGCACCGCGGGCCAGGTGACGACACCGACCGCGATGATCGCGACGACCACGGACGCAGTGATCGCGGGCCGCGAGAGCGTTGCGTCGAGGTCGAGGCCGGTGACCGCAACCGGACCCCACCGTTCGATCAACCCGACGACAGCGCGCGCCAGCACCGGGCCGGCGACCGCCGCGGGCGCGACGATGAACAGCGCCTCAGCACACGCGAGCACCGCCATCTGTCGCGCGGTGGCACCGCGTGACCGGAGCAGCGACGTCTCGACGAGTCGCGATCCGGCCAGCACCGACGCAGCCAGCCCGAGCCCGTACAACGCGAGGCCGACGAGCTGGACGAGGATCACCGCGATGACCGCACTCGTCGAGCCCAGCGCGGTGTCGGTCTCGGCCAGCAACCGCGGCAGACCGGTGTCGACGTCGGCATCGGTGGTGCCGAGCGCGGCTCCGACCGTCCGTTCGAGGCTGCGGGCCCCGGTCCGCAACGCGCTGAGGTCCGCCGTGCCCACGCTGCTCGGCACGATTGCCCCCCGGGCGGACAGCGACGCCGAACGATCGATCCGGGCGAAGCTCGCAGCGTCGACGATGAAGGGACCGACTTCCCGGAACGAACCGGCGACCTGGACTGGGTCGCGCAGGTCCGGCTCCTCCCGCCAGAGATCGTCGAACCGGTCGACGACATCGACCAGGGCGATCAGCTCGACGAGCAGTGGCCCGGCCTGACGGCCGTCGAGTTCCAACTGGTCGCCCACATCGAGATCGAGCAGCGCCGCGGCGTCGGTGTGGAGCGACACGCCGAGCGCCCCGCCGGTCGGCACCGTGTCGTACGAGCCGCCGGCCACGGTGAACAGCGCCTCGTCGGTCTCGATGGTTGCAACGCTGGTGATGATGTCGTCGGCGAAGCGCCCCTCCGGCATCCCGAAACTGTCGGTCTCGACGATCGCCATCGTCCGGAGCTCGCCCGGCAGCGCGGACCGCGCCGCTGACTCCACGGCTGCGACGGCGTCGGCCGCCTCGTCGGTCGTCGTCCGCATCGACACCTCGTACCCGCGGGCCGCCGGTTCGGCATCGGCGAGCGTGCTCCGGAACCCCGCTTCTGCGATGGCGTCGGCGTACAGCGGCACGACCGAGACGAGCGTCGTCGCCGCCGTCGCCATCACCAACCCGGCCGCGAGCAGGAGTGCAGATGCCCGGCTGCGCGGTCCGACCGAGAAGAGCGGTTGCACCAGCGTCATTCGCGCTCGATTCGCTCCTCTCCGGTTCTCTCGATCGAACTCGACGAGTCCGTGCGCTCCGCAGTCGGTCGTGACGTGGAGGCGACGCTAGTTCACGCCCGAATCCTGCCGACAGCGGTCGGATCGGCCGAACCGGCCCGATGAGCCGTAGGGTTTGCAGCGATGACTGACTCGACCGACCGCAACATCGAGATCGTCCTCCCCGCGCGGACGGACATGGCCGCCACCTTGCGTGTGCTGGCCGCGTCGCTGGGCGCCGATCTCGGCTTCACCGTCGACGAGATCGACGACGTCCGATTGGCGCTCAACGAAGTGTTCACGTCCGCCGCGGACACCGACGCCGACGACAGGATCTCGGTGACGTTCCGGCCCGCCGGCAACCACCTCGACGTGATCATGTTCCTGCTCGGCCCCGACCGCATCGAACTCGACGACCTGGCCACCACGATCCTGCGATCGGTGGTCGACTCGTTCGAGAACGTCAACGGCACGGTGACGTTCACGAAACACGCGGTCGAGGCCCGGATCTGACTCCGCCCGGCCGATGAGCGACGACACCACCCGCACGGTGGGCGACGATGGCGCCGACCTCGAAGATCTCAGCCTGTTCCGCGAGTTCGCCGCGTCGCGGTCGCGACGCCTGCGCAACCAGCTGGTCGAGCGGCACATGGGCCTCGCTGCGCACATTGCCAAGCGGTATGCGAAGGCGGGATCCGACGACGACGTCCGCCAGGTGGCGATGCTCGGCCTCGTCAAATCCGTCGACCGGTTCGACCCCGAGTTCGGCGCCTCGTTCGGGTCGTTCGCCGGTCGCACGATCGAAGGCGAGATCAAACGCTTCTTCCGCGACAAGAGCTGGGTCGTCCGCGTCCCGCGCAGCGCAAAAGAGCTGCATCTGCTCGTTCGTCGTGCCACCGACGAGCTGAGTCACCAACTCGGCCGGGCACCCACGGTCGACGAGATCGCCGAGCACCTGCAGATCGACCGGGACGACGTGGCAGTCGGCCTCGCCGCGACCGCCGCGTATCACCCCGGCTCGCTCGACTCGTCCGCGGCGGACTCCGACAGCGACGCGATCCCGGGCGACCGCCAACACGCGCTGGCCGACGAGGAGCGGGGCTACGACGACACGATCGACCAGCACCTCGTCGACGAACTCCTCCGGCGGCTGCCGGAGCGAGAACGCCAGATCGTCGAGCTCCGCTTCTACGAGGACAAGTCCCAGAGCGAGATCGCCGAACTGGTCGGCATGTCACAGATGCACGTCTCACGGCTGCTCCGCCGGTCGTACGAGCAGATGCGCTCGATCCTCGCCGAGACCTGAGCCATGGCCACGACGCTCGTCCTCGGCGCCTCCGGCTACGTCGGGGGCCGGCTCGTGCCCCAACTCGTACGGGACGGAACCGACGTGCGCTGCATGACGCGCTCCCCCGACAGCGTCCGCAGCATCGAGTGGGCCGCGGATGTCGACGTCGTCGAGGGCGACCTGCTCGCGCCCGACACGCTTGCCCCCGTCTTCAGCGGGGTCGACTGCGTCGTGTACCTCGTGCACAGCCTGGACAGCGGCGACGACTTCCCCGAGATCGAGTTGCAGTGCGCCAGGGCGGCGCGCCAGGCCGCCGAGCAGGCAGACGTGCGCCACATCGTCTACCTCAGCGGGCTCGGCGACGAGGACGAGGATCTGTCTGCGCACCTGGCGTCGCGGCACGCCGTCGGTGCCGAGCTCGCGGCGGGGCCGGTGCCGGTCACCGAGTTCAGGGCCGCAGTGGTGATCGGGGCAGGTTCCGCCTCGTTCGAGATGCTCCGGGCGCTCGTCGAGGTGCTGCCGGTGATGCTCGCACCCCGCTGGGTGACGACGTCGCGGGTCCAACCGGTTGCGATTTCCGACGTGCTGACGTATCTCACCGCCGCCCTGGACGACGCCGATCCGGCCGGACACCGGATCGTCGAGATCGGCGGGCCCGACGTGCTGACGTATCGGGATCTGATGCACCTCTACGCTGAGGTCGCCGAGTTGCGACGGCGCACGATCATCCCGGTTCCGGTGGTCACGCCGCGGCTGTCGACCCACTGGGTCAACGCGGTGACGCCGCTCCCCCGCAACCTGTCGAGATCGCTGATCGAGAGCCTCCGCCACGACGTCGTGGTCACCGACGACTCCGCGCTCACGGTGAGTGCCCATGCCCCACTCGATGCGCGCACCGCGATCGAGGCATCGATCGTCGCGCTCGAAGACCTCGACATCCCCACGCGGTGGTCCGGCGTGACACCCGAGGTACGGGCCGCTCAGCCGCGGCCATGGGATCCTCAGTGGTCCGGCGGCACCGTGTACGCCGACGTCCGCGACGCCACGACGACGGCGGACGCCGAAACGGTGCAGGGCGTCGTGCGTGGCATCGGCGGCGAGCGCGGTTGGTACGGGTTCGGGCCGCTGTGGACGGTCCGAGGCGCGATCGACAAGGCGCTCGGTGGCGTCGGCATGCGGCGCGGCAGGCGCCACCCCGACGAGATCAGCGTCGGCGAGGCGCTCGACTTCTGGCGGGTCGACGAGATCGGACCCGACCTGTTCCGGTTACGCGCCGAGATGAAGCTGCCGGGCCGGGCCTGGCTCGAGTGGGAGACATCGACTGGCGACGACGGTGCATCACGCGTCGTCCAGCGGGCGCGATACGCACCGAGCGGCCTCTGGGGCCGCCTCTACTGGGTGCTGCTGATCCCGTTCCATTCCGTGATCTTCCCGATCATGCTGCGGCGGATCGTCGGAACAGCCGAATCTTCACCCTGAATCGCCCGGGTCGGCCGGCCGAGGCAGTCCGGGCGCGGCATCGGAGTGTCGGCCGCGACCCGCTACCGTGACGACCATGACTGAAATGGGAACGCAACTCAGCGTCGACGCGAACGACGCGGGGTTCGACCTGGCCGGCGAGATCGACGCGCACACGGCACCCGCTCTCGAGCAGGCGCTGACCGAACGACTCGAGTCGGGCGCGAGCACGATCACGCTCGACATGGCCGGTGTGACGTTCATGGACTCGAGCGGGCTCCGGATCGTCATCGCCGCGACCGAGACCGCACGCGGCTCCGGGGGCGACCTGATCCTGTCGTCACCGCAGTCGACCGTGCGGCGGCTCGTCGAGGTCAGCGGGCTGTCCAACCACTTGACGGTCCAGGACGCCTGACGTTTCGTTCCGTTCCGTTGCGGGCAGACCAGCCGCATGCGGACGGACAGTCACCCCCCACGCCACCGCAGCCACTCCGTTCGGGACCGCGCAGGCATCGCTGCGGCCCGGCGCTTCGTGCGGCGCGTCGCAACGCCGCACCTCGACCAGGATCGGGTGGTCGACGTCGAGTTGGTGACCAGCGAGCTCGTCACCAATGCGCTGGAGCACACCCCCGCCGACGAACGACGTGACGTCGAGGTGTCGGTCGACCTGTCCGACCACGCACTCGACGTCTCGGTCGCCGCGCCGGCGGCCGAGCTGCCCCGCCTCTCCGACGGCGACGTTCCCGTCACCGCCAGACGGGGACGCGGGCTGTACATCGTCAGCGCGCTGTGCGACAACGTCGGCGTGAGCGCCAGCGGCAGCCTGGTGCGGGTGTCGTGCCGGTTCAATCTCACGTGACGGGGTGAGTCGTTCGCGCCGCAGTCACCCCTCGGCTGCCTGCGCGAGGATCCGCACGACCTCGTCGTCGTTCGTCTGAGCGAAGTCGCGATACCACTCCCCGACCGCTCGGAAATCGGCAGGCGTCTCGACGGCGACGCACTCGTCGGCGACGCCCACGAGTTGGCGTTGCCACTGGCGCGGCGCGACCGGCACCGCCAGCACGACACGAGCCGCACCGGCCGCACGGGCGACGTCGCATGCCGCGCGCGCCGTCGAACCCGTCGCGATGCCATCGTCGACGAGGACCGTCACCGCCCCGGACAGCTCGATCGGCTCACGATCGCCTCGGAAGCGTTTCGTTCGCCGCTCCAGCTCGGTGCGCTCGAGCCGTTCGACCGCCGCGAGTTCGGTTTCGGTGACGCCGGCGAGCTCGACGACCCGGTCGTTCACCACCCGCACATCTTCACCGATCGCGCCCATCGCCAGCTCGGGTTGCCGTGGCACGCCGAGTTTGCGAACGACGATCACGTCGAGTGGGGCGTGCAGCGATGCCGCAACCTCGGCAGCCACCGGCACACCGCCGCGTGGCAGTCCCAGCACGACCAGGCCGGGGGTCCCGCGCAGGTGTTGCAACCGTGCCGCCAGCCGGCGCCCGGCGTCCCGACGATCGGAGAACACGTCTCGATGCTCCTTCCTGCCGTTCACACTGCCAGGTCGCCGCGCCACGCGCGCGGCCGGCGCGACCTTCAGACGGCCGATTTGACGCAGCGAACGTAGCGGACGCCACCGACATCGACGACGTCGACCGCGTCCATCACCGTCAGCACGATCGCCAGACCGCGACCCGACGGCTCGCTCCATCGCGGTGCTGTGACGGCGCCCAGGTCGATGGCGGGCGGGGCCTGCGACACCTCGAGCACCCACGTGTCGGACGCGCCGGGCCGCCGTCCGAAACCGACGGTGAGGTCGTCGGTGTCGGCGTGCCGGATCACGTTCGTCGCCAGTTCGGTCACCGCCAACTCGAAATCGGAGACCAGGGCCGGCGGCGCCCCGGTGGTCGACGCGATGCGGCGGACGTGCGCCCGGACGGAGGCGAGTTGGGACGTGTCGGCGGACACGGTGATCCGCGGCGCGGTCTCGTGACCCTGCCGTGAGGAAGTCATTGCCGGAGGTGTGCCCCGCGCGCGAGCAGTTCAAACGTTTGGCGCCTGGCTGGCGCGGGTAGCACGCCCGGCATGACCTCCCCGTCGACGACGACCAGCAGCGACTGGCGGCGTCGACTGCACTCCGTCCTCGGCATCCCACCGACGAGCGGCAACGAACTCGTCGTCCTCCGCAACGGGAACGAGATCTTCCCGGCGATGCTGCGGGCGATCGACAACGCCCGAGCGACCGTCGACATCGTCACGTTCGTCTACTGGGAGGGCGAGATCGGCAAGACATTCGCCGATCGTCTCGCCGCGGCGGCCCGTCGCGGTTGCCGAGTGCGGGTCCTGCTCGACGCCGTCGGCGCGCACCAGATCCGGCCGGACTTCGTCGAGTCGATGACCTCAGCGGGTTGCGACGTGAAATGGTTCCGCCCGATCATCAAGGGCGGCACGCCGAGCATCGGCGAGGTCAACCGCAGGACCCACCGCAAGATCCTGGTGTGCGATGGCGAGATCGCGTTCACCGGCGGCGTTGGTATCGCCGACGAATGGGAGGGGGACGCACGCGACGAGACGGAGTGGCGAGACACGCACGTGTCGGTGCGCGGCCCCGCCGTCGCCGGCCTCCAGGCCGCGTTCTTCGACAACTGGGCCGATGCGCTCGACACGGTGTTCGACGCCCACGAGGAGCCGTCGGCGGCGATGGACGCCACCGGTCACTCCGACTGCCTCGTGCTGCGCGGATCGGCCGAAGCCGGCGCTTCGGACATCCGGCGCCTGCTGCTGACCCTGGTCCAGTGTGCCGAGCGACGGATCCGCATCGCCTCGGCCTACTTCAATCCCGACGACGAGCTCGTCGACGTCCTGTGCGCAGCCGTCGACCGCGGCGTCGAAGTTCAGCTCCTCTTTCCAGGAACACACGCCGACAAGCGCTTCGTGCAGTTGAACGGCGAGAGCGACTACGAGCGCCTGCTCGATGCCGGCGTCGACATCCGCACCTACGAGCGGTCGATGATGCACGTCAAGGTCATCACCGTCGACGGGTCGGTCGCCTCGATCGGTTCGGCGAATCTCAACGAACGCTCGACCGAGCTCGACGAGGAATGCAATCTGATCGTCTTCGACCCGGACGTCGTCGACGTGCTCGACAGTCACTTCGATGACGACCTGGAACTCTGCGAGGTGCTGGATGCGCAACGGTGGAAGGATCGGAGCCTGCTCCAGAAGGTCGGCGAGACCCTGACCGGCGCCGTCGATCGCTGGCTGTAGCGCGCTCGAAGTCCGGACGTCGAAGTTTGCCCCGGCCAATTTCGGGAACCGTCGGACGATGAACATCTTCGAAGCACTCAGAGACGACCACGAGAAGCAGCGCACACTCGCCGACCTGCTGACCAAGACCGAAGGCGACAGCGACGGGCGGCGCGAGCTGTTCGCCGAGCTGAAGACGGAACTCGAGGCCCATGCCGGTGCCGAAGAGCGCTACTTCTACGTGCCACTGATGGATCACGACCTGACGCAGGACAAGGCTCGCCACTCGGTCTCCGAGCACAAGGAACTCGACGACTTCATCGAGAAGCTCGACGAGTACGACATGAGTGCACCCCAGTGGTTGCAGACTGCCCGCGACCTGCACGAGCGGCTGACGCACCACCTCGACGAAGAGGAGCGTGAAGTGTTCCAGGTGGCCGGCAAAGTGCTCTCCGACGACGAGAAGACCTCGCTCGCGGACGACTACCGGGCCGACATGGACCGCCGCCGCTGAGTAGTTTCGGGGGATGCCCCAATTCCCCGACCTCTCCGCCATTCTGCTCAACTGCTCGCTCGCCCACGACGGGCGGGAGTCGCACACCCGCCGACTGCTGTCGCGCGTCGGCGGCATCATGCAGACCGAGGGCGTCGACGTCGAATTGATCCACATGCTCGACCACCAGGTCGGTTTCGGGATGGTCAAGGACACGACCGAGATCGGCGACGAGCGCGACGACTGGCCGGCCATTCACGCCAAGATCATGGCCGCCGACATCCTCGTCATCGGCACGCCGATCTGGCTCGGCGTCAAGTCGAGCGTCGCCACACTGGCGATCGAGCGCCTGTACGCGTACAGCGGCGAGACGAACGACGCCGGGCAGTACCTCTACTACGGCAAGACCGGGGGATGCGTCGTCACCGGCAACGAGGACGGGGTCAAGTCGGTGTCGATGGAGACGCTCTACGCCCTGTCCCACATCGGGTACACGATTCCTCCGCAGGCCGACTGCGGGTGGCTGGGCGACATCGGACCCGGACCGAGCTACGGCGACGAGGTCGAGGGTTCCGACGTGCCGGCCGGCTACGACAGCGAGTTCACCAACAAGAACGCCACGATCATGGCGTGGAACCTGATGCACACCGCGGAGATGCTGCGCGAGCGTGGCGGCTTCCCCGTCGGCGGCAACGTAGGGGCGTCGTGGAACGAGTCGACCAACGCGGCCGACCAGGATCCCGAGGCCTTCTGACGGTCGACCAGCTACCGATTGCACGTTTGGCCGGCCCCGAATCGGTGAACAGTGAGGTGGGCGAACAACCCCCATTTCCCACGACACACGAAGGAGTCAACCATGAGTGGAGAAGGAGACAAGGTCGGCGGCAAGCTGAAGCAGGCCGCAGGCGACCTCACCGGCGACAAGGACCTCGAGCGCGAGGGCGAACGCCAAGAAGCGGCCGGCAAGGTCAAGGACGGCGTCGACACGGCCAAGGACAAGGTCAACGACGCGGTCGACAAGGTGAAGGACGCAGCGAACGACTGACGTTCAGGGGCGGCCGGCGAGGTCGGCGAGGATGCGCCGGCTCGCCAGCCGCCCCGGACCACCGCTGACGCACCCGCCCGGATGGGTGCCCGACCCGCACTGGTAGTACCCGTCGATCGGCGTGCGGTACCGGTGCCAACCCGGCGCCGGGCGGAAGAAGTACATCTGCGGCGCGAAGAACTCGCCGTGGAAGATGTTGCCTTCGGGCAGCCCCGCCACCTGCTCGATGTCCAGCGGCGTGACGACCTCACGTTGCAGCACCAGGTCGGAGAAGCCGGGGAAGAACGACTCGAGCGTGTCCTGCACGTTGTCCGCCATCTGGTCGCGCTCGGCGGCCCAGCCGCTGCTTCGCAGCGCGTACGGGGTGTACTGCACGAAGCACGACATCACGTGTTGCCCGGGCGGTGCCATGTCGGGATCGATCGTCGACTGGATCGCACCGTCGATGTACGGCCTCTTCGAGTACCACCCGTACTTCGACTCGTCGAAGGCGCGCTCGAGGTACTCGACCGACGGCGCGACGTTCATGAACCCGCGGAACATGTCGCTGCGGTCGCCGAGTGACGGATACGTCGGGAGCCCGTCGAGCGCGAAGTTCACCTTCGACGACGTTCCCTGGTAGCGGTACCGGCGAAGGCTGTCGACGAGGTCCGCCGGCAGCTCGCGCGGGTCGACGAACTCGGTGAACGTGCGCCGCGGATCGGCCGCGGACACGACGACGTCGGCGGCGAGTTCGGTCCCGTCGGCGAGCGCCACGCCCGTCGCTCTGCCGTGCGCGGTGAGCACCCGCTCGACCTCGGCGTCCAGCGTGATCTCGGCGCCGAACGCCTCCGCAGCGCGGGCGAGCACCTGGGTGAACCCACCGTTGCCGCCCTTGTGGAACGCCCACGACCCGACGTGGCCGTCGTGTTCGCCCATCGAGTGGAACAGCAACACGAGCCCACTCCCCTGCGACATCGGCCCCACCGACGTGCCGATCGTGCCGGACGACGCCAGCCACGCCTTGACGATGTCGCTCTCGAAGTAGTCGTCGAGGAAGTCGGACGCGCTCCCCGTGAGCAACCGCACGAGGTTGTGCAGCACCCCCTTGTCGATCCCGCGCAGATGACGGGCGAGGTCGGCCATCTCGGCGAGATTGTCGGGTGACGCGTCGAACGGGTCCGGCGCAGCGTTGTCGAACAGTGGCTTGACGGCTCGGACGACCATCTCGATGTCGTGCCGGTACTGCAGAAAGGCGTCTGCGTCGTGCGGCGAGTGACGGGCGATCTCCTGGAGGTTCTCGCCGTGGTCCTGGCCGATCACCAGCGAGTCGCCGTTCTCCATCGGGCAGAAGCTCGACGGCATCAGCAGCGGCATGAAGCCGTGGGCGACGAGATCGAGTTCGTGGATGATCTCGGGCCGCAGCAGGCTGAGCGCATAGGAGAACGTCGTGAACTTGAAGCCGGGGCGCAACTCCTCGGTGATCGCCGCGCCGCCGACGAGGTGCCGCCGTTCGAGGATGATCGTGCGCAGCCCGGCCTGCGCCAGGTAGGCGCCGTTGACGAGGCCGTTGTGGCCGCCGCCGATGACGATCGCGTCGTACTGCCGACTGGTGCTCATCGTGCTCCGTTCATCGGTGCCGTCGTGCGGGCGGGGGCGAACATCGGGGTGCGGACCACCTCGGCGCCCACCTGCACGTACTCGTGATTGATGGTGAACTCGAGGTTGACGCGGGTGCCCGGCGCCGCCAGCGCCGGCACGATCCGGGCGAGCGCGATGTGGCGCTGGAGGACCGGCGAATACATGAAGCTGGTGGCGTAGCCGACGCGTCGTCGGTCGTCGTCGTACACCATCATGTCCTCGTGGACCGGCACGTGGTCCTTCGGCGGCACCATGCCGGCCGCGGTGAACTTGGTGTGGTGGTCGTACGGATCGACGGCGAGGCCCACCATCTTCCAGCGTGACGTGCCGTCGTCGCGCTCGCGCAGCAGCGCTCGCCGGCCGATGAACGGTCGGCTGTCGTCGTCGATCGAGCGCAGCATCCAGCCGAGCCCGAGTTCGAATGGCGTCGACCGGTGTTCGTCGTTGTCCGCGAACCGGCTCGACTCGAAGTCCTTGCCGATCAGCAGCAGACCCGCCTCGATTCTGGCCATCAGGAGTGCGATCTGGCCGAACGGGATCAGACCGTGCGCCGCGCCGACGTCGAAGACCGCGTCCCACACGGCCGGTGCGTCGTCCCGGTCGCAGATGATCTCGTAGCCGAGGTCGCCGGTGAAGCCCGTGCGTGAGATGGTGACTGCGGCGCCGCCGAGCTTCGCCGGCGTGTGGTGGAAGTACGCCAGGCCGGCGATCTCGGGGGCGAGCGCGGACAGCACCGCGTGACTCCGCGGCCCCTGGATCGCCAGGATCCCGAGCGCGTCCGTGATGTCGGTGATCTCCACCCGGTCGCGTCCGATCTGGTGACGGAAGTACGACAGGTTCGGAGCGGCGGAGGTGAGCAGGAACTCGTCGGAGGCGTGGCGGAACACGACACCGTCCTCGTTGACGTACCCCCGTTCGTCGCACCAGATCGTGTACTGCGCCTGGCCGGGCCGGCAGGTCCGCACGTCACGGGCCAGCACCCCCGTGAGGAATCGCTCGGCGTCCGGGCCGACGACCCGATACTTGTACAACG
The DNA here is from genome assembly GCA_013002175.1 of Ilumatobacter sp. Classification (GTDB taxonomy): domain Bacteria; phylum Actinomycetota; class Acidimicrobiia; order Acidimicrobiales; family Ilumatobacteraceae; genus Ilumatobacter_A. The sequence continues at coordinate 8,324 of JABDKP010000045.1, read as the reverse complement.
GTGAGGTGTCGAACGCACCCGCGGCAGTGCGGACTGCGACGTACTCCCACTTCTCGCTCAGCTGGTACTGCTCGACGACGAGATGCCCCGCCCAGTGGCTCCACAGCGACGTGTCGTTCGCGGCCACGACCCGATCGTGGAACGGCGTGCGGCGCAGCATCCCGCGACCGTACCGAATCCTCGCGGGTCAGCTTCCTTGCCGTGACTTGCCGAGCGCGTAGCCGGCGATCACGCCGATCAGCGATGCCGCGCTCTCGCCGTTGAGGCTGCCGCGCAACGCCAGCACGAGGATCGCGACCAGGATCACCAACACGAGAATCGTCTCGGCGAATGCGCGGAACATGTCGATGTCGTTCTTCGTCGCATTGCGCGTCCTCCGCCAGGCGCCGAAGATGATCGCCATCAGGGCGAGCGCCATGACGAACGCGATCAGCTGGATCAGCTGGGCAGGTGTGAAGTCGACGGTCGGGCCATCGACGTCGGTCGCCTCACCGGTGATCTCCGACGTCGCCGTCGACGTCGCGACGACGGTGGCACCCTCATCGAGCAGTTCCGCCTTCCAGATCAGTTGCTCGGTGGACGACGTCGAGTCGAACGTGACGCGGATGCTGCGCTCGACCGGCGAGTCGGCTTGCAGGCCGGCGGTCAGTTCCCAGGTCGTCGTGTTCTGGTCCAACGCACCGTTTCCGGGATCGCTGATCCGCCTGATCAGGCTGCCGCCGAGATCCGGCTTCAACCGGAGCGTGAACGTGGCGCCGATGTCGACGTCCGACTCCACCTCGACCGTCACGTTGCCTTCGGTACCCTTGATGCTCTCGGGCGCGGTCACCCTGACCGTGATCACCGGCGTCGTCAACGTCAGCTTGCTGTCCGTCGACGTGATCGGCATCCCGTTGAACGTCAGTTGCGTCGTCTGGACCGCGCTCCGCCGGACGTTGTAGGTGGCGAGGTCGGTCTGCAGCTTGTACGTCACCTCGCTGCCGCCGTCGAGCGAGATCGTGTAGCGGTTGTCGACGATCTCGAGGGGCATCCCGTTCCGCGAGGCCTTGAGCCCACCTGTGTCGATGCTCTCGACGATCTCCATGCCGGGGAGGGAGACGATTCCGGAATCCGGGCCCTGGATCACGATCGTCTTCGTCGTCTGCTGCCGACCGACTTCCACCGAGCCGTCAGGGGTCGATGCCTCCTCCGCAGCCTCCGCCCCCTCCTCGACGCTTTCCGGGGCCTCCGTGCCGGCGACTGCCGTCGTGGTCTCCGTGGTGTCGGCGGGCGTCGACTCGAACAATGGGACGACCATGACGTCCGGACGGAGCTGGAACACCTGCTTGACCGTTTCCGTCGACGACGACGACACGTCGATCAGTACCTCCGGCAGGTTGCTCTCGTTCCACGTGAAGTCGACGACTGCCATCCGCAACACCTTCGACGACGGCGGAACGGCGTTGTCCGGAGGTGGGGTCTCCGCCGGAGCCTCGGTCGCTGCCGGTGCATCGCTGCCGGTCGGCTCGTCGGTCCCTGTCGTCTGGTCCGTGCCGGTCGATGCCGGTGAGTCGGTCGTGGCGTCGGTCCCCGTCGTCGCGTCCGTGCCCGTCGTCGCGCCCGTCGTGGCGTCCGTGTCCGTCGTCGCGTCCGTGCCCGTCGTCGCGTCCTCACTGCCTTCCGGGTCCGGGAGGCGGGGCACGATCTCCAGCGGTCCGTCGATCATGTAGTCGTCACGTTCGAGGCCGGTGACGCAGACCGCATGCCGGGTGGTGATCGTCGTCCGGGTGTCGCCGGCGGTGATGGCCGTCGGGCAACGTTCGCCGGCGGCGACGATCTTCCACTGCAACGGACCGACCAGCTCGGGCAGTTCTTCGTCATCCTGGGCGAGCGTCGGCTGCATCGGCATCGCCACGACGAGGGCCGCCAGGGCCATCAGCGCGACGAGCACCCGCCTCATGGCGAATCCTCCTTCGGTGGCACCGGCGGCGGCCAGACTGCGGCCTCCATGACGGCGACCGACGCTGCAGCCGCCCCGAGCCGTGCATCGTGCAGCCCCTGTGCCGCCTGTTCCGCCGACATCGCTGCCCTCGCGACCGCAGCGGCCGCCTCCTCGGCCGACCTGGTCGCGACGTCCGCCGCCTTCGCGGCCGACTCCTTCGCCGCCGCGACCGCCGCCAGCGTCGCTGACGGCATCGGCAGCGTGAGACTGTGCTCGTAGTAGCTGGCCGCACGGGCTTTCTGCTCGACGGCCTCGCGAGCCGAACGCGCCGCGTCGCGGGCCGACGACCGCAGTACGTCGGCGGCTTCGTCCTGCTCGTCGCCGCGGGCGATGCCGACCAGCGCGATGACGAAGCCCGCAGCGACCAGTGCCACCCACCAGTTCGACGGGTCCCCACCCTCGGATCCGAAGTCGAACAGACCGAGCGTCCCGTACGCGGTCATCGCGGCGCCGATGATCAGGAGCACCGATGCGCCGTCGATGCCGGCGATCCGCTCGATCCAGTTCGGGCCCGGCGGCGCGTACGAGATCGCAACGAGGGCGAGCATCAGACACAGGGCGGCGCCGCCGCCGAACAACCAGGGCGCGATGTCGTCGAACCGATAGTTCTGGACCTCGACGACCGTGACGACTCCGAAAACGAGGCCGCTGACGAGCAACAGCGCGCCGACCGGCACCGGCCAGTAGCTGCCGACCCGGCTCGGCTCCGGGCGTGGCGAGCTCCGGAACGCAGCAAATGCCGCGACGCCGCATGCCATCGCACCGATTGCGAACACCCACCAGCGGCCGTCGACATCGACGTCGAACCCGATGAACAACGCGACTCCGGCCAGCACCACGGCGCAGATCAGCAGCGCGACCCCGACGACGGCAGGCCAGTGCTTGTCGAGCCACGTCTGCGGGCGCGAGGACGGTGCTTCCGCCTCACGCCCCACCTCACTCATCCCGACCACCCCGCCAACGACGATATGCCCTGCGCGCAGGCCCGTCAACGGGTGGAGGTCCGAGATCAGAGAAAGGACGGTGAAACGGCGACCGGCATCAGCAGAACGCCCGGTGCGTTTTGCCAGCGTGTCGATGTGAACGCGACGATTTCGCAGGGTGGCCCACCACCGCAGGTGACGCCGGTCATACATCGCTCCTGACGCCCCGTTCCCCGGCACACACCCCCTATTCGAGTCGAACCGATTTGGCTAGGATCGACCCATGGGAGCACGACACCGATTCGATCGGGACGAGTCGTTGCGACGGCTCGGTGACGAGCACTTCGACGTGCTCGTGATCGGCGGAGGTGCCACTGGTGCCGGCGTTGCGCTGGACGCCGCGTCGCGCGGGCTGAAGACAGCGCTCGTCGAGCGGCACGACTTCGCCGACGGCACGTCGTCGATGTCGTCGAAGATGATCCACGGCGGCATTCGCTACCTCCAGCAGTTCGAGTTCCGCCTCGTCTACCAATCGCTCAGCGAGCGACAGCGGTTGTTGCGCAACGCGCCGCACCTCGTGCGGGTGCTGCCATTCGTGATGGCGATCTACACCTCCGGCGGGATGATCCCCAAGTTCCTGTCGCGGCTGCTCGGGCCGGTGCTGTGGTTCTACGACATCACCGGTGGCGCCAAGATCGGCCACAAGCACAAGCGTCTCGACCGCGACGAGACGATCGCCCACATGCCGGTGCTCGACCCCGAACGGATCCACAGCGGTTACCGGTACTACGACGCCCAGGTCGACGACGCCCGGATGACGATGGCGATCGCCCGCACCGCCGCGCTGGACCACGGCGCGGTCGTCGCGAACCATGCCCCGGTGATCGCACTGCACAAGGCGGCCAGCGGCGGCCTCACCGGCGCCACGATCGACGCCGGTGCGCGCGGTCAGATCGAGATCCGGGCGAAGGCGGTCGTCAACGCCACCGGGGTCTGGATCGACACGGTCGACGAACTCGACGGTGACACCGAACGAGACGTTCGTCCCGCGCGCGGCGTCCACGTCGTGGTGCCCCGCTCGCTGCTGTCCAACGACGCGGCGGTGATCCTGTCGGTGCCCGGCAAGAAGGCGTCGGTGTTCGCCGTGCCCTGGGGCGACCACGCGTACATCGGCACGACCGACACCGACTACGACGGCGACCTGGACCACCCGTACTGCACCGCCGGCGATGTCCGATTCCTCCTCGACAGCCTCAACGCGTCGACGACCGACGACATCACCCCCGATGACGTCGTCGGTACATGGGCCGGCCTGCGGCCGCTGCTGCGCAGCGCCGACGACGCGAAGACCGCCGACCTGTCGCGACGCCACCGGGTCACGCGTTCGGACTCCGGGCTGATCACCGTCGCCGGCGGCAAGCTGACGACCTGGCGCCAAATGGCCGAGGACACCGTCGACGAGGTGCTCGACCTCCTCGGCCGCTCGGCCGCATGCCGCACGAAGGACCTTCCGCTGCACGGAGCCGTCGGCTGGGACACGGTCTCCGCCGGCGGTGTCACGGCCTCGGTCCGCGACCGTCTCGTCGGCCGCTACGGCTCGGACGCCGGCACGCTGATCGAGCTGATCGGACAGGAGCCGGGTCTCGCCGACCCGCTCGTGCCCGGGCTGGAGTACCTGCGCGCCGAAGCGGTCTTCGCCGCCCGCGACGAGATGGCGGTCACGCTCGACGACGTGCTGTCACACCGCACGCGGGCACGGCTGCTCGCGCGGGACGCGTCGGCGGACGCGGCCGATGCCGTGGCCGAGATCTTGGCATCGGAGTTGGGGTGGACCGCTGACGAGCAGGCTGCCCAGGTGCGGGCATACCGGGAGGCCATCCACCGCGAACGCACCGCACTCGAGTTGACCGCTCCCCCTGGGCCGGAACCGGCCCGCATGCCCGGGTGGGTACCGGGCGTCGCGCGCCTCGGCTCGATGCGGTAGGTCACCACCGCAGCAGCGCGCCGACCGGTCCTTCCATCGCGGCCAGGTTCGGCACCACGACGACGTCGGCGTCGGTGCGCAGCGCCGCGGCGACCGCGGCATCGACGGCCCGCGCCCCCGGCTCGATGTCCATCACCCGGCGGTCGAGCACGGTGTCGTCGGTCCAGTCGTCGTTGACGAGCAGCGTGTCGACCCGACCCTCGACCAGCGCGTCGATCGTCGCCTCGATGCCTGCGACGGCGGCATCGTTGGCCAGACCGTCACGGAAGCGCTCGGACAGCGCGGCGACGCTGCGTGCATGGGCATCGTCGAGCAGCGTCACGACGTCTGCGGCGATGCCGTCGGGATCACCCGAATCGACCTTGACCACGTCCACCCCGGTGCGTTCCGCGAGGGCGTCGGCGACCATCGCCTTGGCTCGCGGCGGTCCGGCGACGGCGATCAGCTGGGCTCCGATCTGTTCGGCGAGCGACGCTGCGGTGTCTGCGACGTCGTCGGCATTGTCGTTCCATGTGTTCTCCGCCCGCTGCTGGAATCGTTGCTGCGACCAGCCGCCCGGGTGGCCGCGGTGGATGTGCAGCTCCTCGCCGTCGACACGGTCGGTGGCGAGCACGTTCGCACCGGCGAACGCGACGATGTCGGCGCCGGACTTGTCGGCTTCGACCACGACATGGGCGAGCGAACGCTGACGACCCTCGATGATCGGCGCCAGCGCCGGCAGCACGCCCTCGTGCACAGCGGCCGAGCCGGGGCTCGCCGGCAGGAACTCGGTCAACGTGTGCCCGTCTCCACCGCGGACGATGGCGAGTGCCGCCCCGCCGTCGTGGCCGATCCCCGCGAGCAGCGACTCGATGTCGCTGACGTCGTCGTCGGTCCATTGCGGCGACAATTGCCGGCGGGCGTTGCCCCACCGGACCTCGAGGCGGTGTTCGGCGTCTGCGACGTCGCTACGCGCCGGAAGGACCGCCGTGAAGAAGGGCGCATCCCAGCCGCACACGTCGCGGAGGTCGTCGACTTCGGAAGCAATGACGGGAGTGTGTGGTGCCATGCGTCCAGCGTTCCCACTGGGCGACCTGTCAAACGGGCGCCACGTCAGTCGGAGCCGGAGCCCGATGACGCCGCGACCGGGTCGGCGAGGTCGTCGTCCTCCTCCGGCAGCGCCGTCAGCAGGTCCTGGTCCTGGTCGGACGCCGTGGCGCCATATCCGACGAGCAGCGCGCCATCGGCGCCACAGGCCGGACATCGCATTCCGTAGACGACCTGCATGTCGGCAGGGTCCGACGCGCCCTCGACACGGTGGCGGGCGCCGACCTCCCATGCGCCGCCGGGGTTGACCTCGTCGCAACGGCCGCAGCGCACGGCCCCGTCCGGTTCTGACGTATGGTTGGCGACCCAACCGTCCTCGGCGAACGAGGACAGCACGGCGAGCACCGAAGTGTCTGCGGCAGTGTCGGGGTTGTCGTCCATGCCCACGGCGTACCCCGGGGCGGAGTGCCCAAACCGACGGGCGTCGCACCGATGGGGTGACGCGGTGATCGAGACGTCGTAACGTCAGAACCACACATTCCGGAAGGGGAACCATGAAGACCGTGTTGATAGCTGTCGACGGGACCGAGACGGACCGCTCGGTCACCCGGCAGGTCTTGAAGCTGTTCGGCACCGACTGCCACTACGTCGTCGTCAACGTCACCGAGCGGCCGCTCCTGATGGGTGCGATCCCCGTCGGGTACGGCATCGCCGCCGCGGTCCCGGTACCTGAGCTCAGCCGTTTCTCCGACGGGATCGCCTCGCAGGCCGAGGCGGCGCGGGCCACGGCGGAACATGCGCTGACCGACGCCGGGTTCGAGGACGCGGAGGCGGTCGGCGAAGTCGGTGACCCTGCCAGCATCCTGCTCAGCAGCGCTGAGGAGCACCACGCCGACGTGATCGCCGTCGGTACGTGCGATCGCAGCTGGATCTCGCGATTGTTCGACCCGTCAGTGTCCGAGGCCGTGATCCACCGGGCCGACCGGGCCGTGCTCGTCCTGCGGGACGAGGGCGACGGCACGTGACGCCGAAGTGGGGCGCGGAGACGGCGAAGGCGGTCGAGAACTTCAGGATCTCCGGTGAGGCGGTCCCGGTCGGCGTCGTGCGCTGGCTCGGCCGGATCAAGGCCGCGGCCGCGCTGACCAACGCGGACCTCGGCCTCCTCGACGCGGAGCTCGCCGCCGAGATCGCCGCCGCCGGATCGGCGATCGCCGCGGGCGAGCACGACGACCAGTTCCCGGTCGACGTGTTCCAGACCGGCTCCGGAACGTCGTCGAACATGAACGCGAACGAGGTGATCGCCTCCTTGACGGCGGGTCGTGCCCATCCCAACGACGACGTCAATCTCGGCCAGAGCTCGAACGACGTCTTCCCATCCGCAGTCCAGCTCGCAGCGCTCGAAGCGACGTGCGACCGCCTCCTTCCGGCGCTCGACGCACTGGCGGCGTCACTGCAGCGGCGGGCGGCGGAGTGGTCCGACGTCGTCAAGCCGGGCCGCACCCACCTGATGGATGCGGTGCCGGTCACCCTCGGCCAGGAAGTCGGGGGCTACGCCGAACAGGTCCGCGCGAGCGCAGCGCGCATCGAGGCCACCCTGGACGAGGTCGGTGCCGTCCCGCTGGGAGGCACCGCGGTCGGCACGGGCCTGAACACGCACCCCGCCTTTGCGGCGGGCACCTTGGAACGTCTGCGCGGCGAGGTCGGCACGGCCGTGGCCGCGCACATCGCCGAGCCGGCCGACCGCTTCGCCGCCCAGGGGGCGCGCGACGGCCTGGTGGCGCTGTCGGGTGCACTGGCCGGTCTCGCCGTCGCGCTCACGAAGATCTGCAACGACCTGCGGTGGATGGCAAGCGGACCCCGGGCCGGCCTCGGGGAGATCACGGTGCCGTCGCTCCAGAAGGGTTCGTCGATCATGCCGGGCAAGACGAACCCGGTGATCCTCGAAGCGGTCCTCCAGGTCGCCGCGCAGGTGATCGGCAACGACACCGCGGTGAGGGTCGGCGGGATGCAGGGCAACTTCGAGCTGAACGTGATGGTCCCGATGATCGCCCGGAACGTGACCCAGTCGATCGAGTTCCTCACCACCGCCACCCGGTCGCTCGCTGCGGACTGCATCGACGGCATCAGCGCGAACGAGCAGCGCTGCCTCGCACTCGCGGAACAGTCGCTGGCGATCGCCACGTCGCTGAACCCGGCGATCGGATATGACGCCGCGACGGCAATCGTCGTCGAGGCGCAGCACTCGGGACGCAGCGTCCGCGAAGTGGCGCTCGACCATGGCGTCGACGGCGATGTGCTCGATCGAGTGCTCGATGTTCGCCGGATGGCGACCGGTGCCGATCGACCGACCACGTCGTGACGGCAGGTGCCGACACAGCGGCGTGCCCGCCGAGCCGAGATGGCTGGCGGG
>JABDKP010000018.1 GCA_013002175.1 Ilumatobacter sp. | reverse complement strand
CTGGGCCGCTGGCTCGATTCGCTGCCGGCCGACCCGGCGGCACTCGGTGCGACATCGCTCGGCAGCCGCGGTGACGTACTGGTCGGCGAGGTCCGCAACCCGACGGTGATCGACGAGGTCGACGCGTTCGCCTTCCCGACCGGCCTCAGCAACAGCTCGATCAGGCTGCTCGGCGACCCGCCCGGCGACGATCCACTGCTCGCCGCAGCGCAGCGAGCGTTCGTCGACAGCGTCGGCGCAATCGAGGAGTTCGACGCGATCGCCGACGCGGTGCGGGCCAAGGCCGGCGACCGCCCCGCCGACGCCGTCGGTCAGCAACGCGGCGCGTTCTCGACCGGGCTCGCCGTCGCCGCCGAGATGATCCTCGGCGACGTCGGGACCCGGGTCGTCACGGTCTCGGTGGCCGGATTCGACACCCACAGCGACCAGCTCACGACGCACGCCGACCTGCTCGCCGACCTGGCGAGCGGACTCGCCGGCTTCTGGGCGACGCTCGACGAGGCCGGTGCGTCCGAGCGGGTGCTGCTGGCCACCACGAGCGAGTTCGGTCGACGCGTGCGCGAGAACGCCAGCGGTGGCTGCGACCACGGCGCGGCCGGCGTGTCGTTCCTGATGGGGTCCGCGATCGACGGCGGGCTGCACGGCACGCTCGACACCTCCAACCTGCTCGACGGCGACCTCCAGGCCGGCATCGACCCACGCGTCCTGTTCACCGCATGTCTCGACTGGCTCGGCGGCGACGTCGAACGGGTTCTCGGCCAACGCTACGACGACGTGTCGCTCCTCACCTGACGCCCGCGACCACGTTGTGTCTGACACAACGTTGTCGTCAGAGCATCGAGGTGTCGGCGTCGTTGCCGAGGAGGAGCTTGCCGAGCAGTTCGTGGAGCTTCGGGGCGGTCTGGATGTGCTGCGTGACGACGTGCGCGTCGCGCAGGCAACGGCCGAGCAGGCTGGTGTCGTAGACGGCGGTGCCGCCGGCGAGCGTGAACGCCGCATCGGCGACGTCGACGCCGGCCTGTGCCGCGTTCAGCGCCGCGAGCCGGATCGCGGTGCGGGCTTCGATCGACACGTCCGCGCCGGCATCGGCCGCAACCCACGCGGTCGCCAGCTCGTCGAGCAGGAACGCCCGCGCCGAACGCACCCGAGCCTCCGCTCGCGCCACCTCGATCTGGGTGAACGGGTTCTTGGCGAGCGTCCGTGACGAGAACTGCGGTCGCTTGCCCTGGGCGATGTCGATCAGCTCGTCGAGCGCCCGCCGGCCGATCCCCAGCCCGACCGCGCTGACCCCGGCGGCGAGCAACGTGAAGTTCGGAAACCGAGCCAACGCCGTGTCGACGACCGGGCGGCTCACGCCCGGCTGCATCGTCATCGCAGCGGGCACGAACGCGCCGCTGACCGAGTAGTCGAGCGAACCCGAGCCGCGCATTCCCGACGTGTGCCATGTGTCGTGGAACGTCACGTCGTCATGCGGGAACCAGCACAGCCGGAACGTGTCGTCATCACACCGCACGCCGCCGAGCACCCACTGGCAGTGCTGCGTGCCGCTCCCCCACGCCCAGCGACCGTCGACCGTGAACCCGTCGACGCCGTCGACCGTCGCCCGTCGGCCGGTGCCGTTCGGGGCGAACACGCCGCCGGTGACGACCGTCGGGTCGCCGTAGATCATCTCCGCCGCGTCCGCCGGCAGGAACGCGGCCATCGACGACGTCGTCGACGCGATCATCGCGCACCACCCGGCCGCCCCGTCGGCGGACGCGATCGCCTCGATCGCCTCGACGAGTTCGACGGGGCCCGTGCTCGACCCGCCGTAGTCCGCCGGCACGCACATCCGCATCAGCCCCGCGTCGACGAGGGCGCCGACGACCGGAAGCGGCAGTCGCCGGCCCGACTCGGCCTCGTCCGCGTGGGCCTCGATCAGCTCCCCCAGATCGCGGGCACGGTCGACGAGCGTGGACACGTGCCGAACTGTACGACAGCCCACGCGCACCGCCCGAAACCCCACCCCCACTCCCGAAATCTGACGGTCTCGCTCCGCCACGCGGGCTGAGACCGTCAGATTTCCGGGGAGCGGGGGTCACGCTTCCGTGATCGCGTCGGCCGCGTCGACCAGATGGAGGGGGAGTCTCGCGAAGATCGGTCTCGATGCTGGTCAGCGAGATTTGGACGCACGGCCTCCGCGTCTGATCTACGGTCGGGTCAGGAGGTTCCGTCATGAAGTTCGGGTTCGTCGTTCCGTGGGGAGACGCCGACGAGATCGGCGACCTCGCGGCCGCTGCCGAGGAGGCCGGCTGGGACGGCCTGTTCGTGTGGGAACCGGTGTGGGGCGTCGACGCCTGGATCTCGCTCGGACTCGCGGCGGTCCGCACGTCGAGGATCCGACTCGGCACGATGCTGACGCCGCCCTCGCGGCGTCGCCCGTGGGAACTCGCCAGCCAGGTGGCGACCGTCGACCGGCTGTCGAACGGCCGCGTCACGCTCTCGGTCGGCCTCGGTGCGGTCGACACCGGGTTCGAGTCGTTCGGCGAGGAGTGCGACCGGCGCGTGCGCGCCGAGCTGATGGACGAGTGTCTGGCGGTCACCTGCGGGCTGTGGGAGGGCCAACCGTTCTCGTTCCACGGCAAGCACTACCAGGTCGAGCCGACCGAGTTCCCGACGCTGGGGCACACCACGCAGAAGCCCCGCGTCCCGGTGTGGTGCGTCGGTGCGATCGGCCGCGAGAAGTCGATGAAGCGCGCACTCAACTGGGACGGCATCATCCCCCAGGTGCTCGAAGCCGGGCCCGACGAGATGCCGGTGCGCCAGCCCACGCTCGACGAGGTGGCCGCGCTGCGCGCCCAAATCGGCAACGACGACTACGACATCATCGTCGAGGGCGCATGGATCGAGCACTCGCCGTCGGCGTACAAGGCAGCCGGCGCGACGTGGTGGATCGAGTCGATGTGGGGCGCGATGGCGGAACACTCGCCGGTCACCGCCGCGTACGACCGCTTGATGCAGGGCCCGCCGGCGTAACCGGCTACTCGCCGTCCAGGACTACTCGCCGTCGAGGCGATCGCCGCCCGGGTCGAAGAAGTGCGTCGCACCGGCGACGCCGAAGCTGACCTGGTCGCCGCGCTTGACCGCGGTCTCCCCGCCGACCCGGACGACGACGTCCTCGGTCTCCTGACCGTGGACGACTCGGACGTGGATGTACGCCTCCGAACCGAGTTCCTCGACGACGGCGACCTCTCCGCTGGCACCGACATCGGCCAACGCCAGGTGTTCGGGCCGAACACCGAAGATGATCTCGTCGAGCCCGCGGCGGTCGACCTCGGCGCGGACATCGTCGGGCAGCGCGACACTCAGCCCGCCGAGCTGGGCCGCGCCGTCGACGACGGGCACGGTGATGAGGTTCATCGCAGGCGATCCGATGAATCCGGCGACGAACAGGTTGGCCGGGCGCCGGTAGAGCTCTCTCGGCGTATCGACCTGCTGCAGCAGACCGTCCTTCAACACCGCAACACGGTGCCCCATCGTCATTGCCTCGACTTGGTCGTGGGTGACGTACACCATCGTCACGCCGAGCCGGGCCTGAAGGTCGGCCAGCTCGGTGCGGGTCTGGACGCGGAGCTTGGCGTCGAGGTTCGACAGCGGCTCGTCCATGAGGAACACCTGCGGAGAACGCACGATCGCGCGCCCCATGGCCACGCGCTGGCGCTGACCGCCTGACAGGTTCTTCGGCTTGCGATCCAGGTATGGCTCCAGGTCGAGAATGCGAGCCGCCTCCAGCACTTGTGCCCGTCGCTGCTCCTTCGAGACGCCGGCCTGCTTCAACGCGAACCCCATGTTCTCGGCAACGGTCATGCTCGGGTACAACGCATAGTTCTGGAAGACCATGGCGATGTCGCGATCCTGTGGCGGCTTCAGCGTGACGTCGACGTCGTTGATGAAGACGCTGCCCTTGTTCACCGTTTCGAGACCGGCCAGCATCCGCAAGGCGGTCGACTTGCCGGAACCCGATGGGCCGACGAGGACGAGCAACTCGCCATCAGCGATGTCGAGGTCGAGCGCGTTGACCGCCGGAATCTCGGTGCCTGGGTAGATCCGGCTTGCTGCTTCGTAGCGGACTTCAGCCATGGTGCTGACCCTTCTTCTCGGAAATGACGTGATTTCGATGGCATGTGATCACTTGATGGCTCCCATCGCGAGGCCGCGGATCATTCGCTTCTGCGCCACCCAACCGGCGAGGACGACCGGCAACGTCGCCAGCACGGACGCGGCCGACAGCTTGGCCAAGAAGTTGCCACGCCCACTCTCCTGGGAGGCGACCCAGACCGGCATGGTCGACCCTTCGACCGGGTTCAACTGCACGGCGAGGAAGTACTCGTTCCAGGCGAAGATCACACACAGGAGCGCAGTCGCAGCCAGGCCGGGAGCGACGATCGGCAAGATGACCTGACGGATCTGGCCCATCAGGCTGCACCCGTCGATCTGGGCTGCCTCGATCAGCTCGTTGGGGACCTCGGCGAAGAACGAGCGCAACATCCACACTGCCAGGGGCAGGTTCATGGCGGTGTAGAGGATGATCAACACGGTCCGGGTGTTCAGCAGATCGAGGTCGCGAGCGATGATCCACAGCGGCATGATTGCGCCGACGATCGGGAGGAACTTGGTGGAGATGAAGAAGAACAGCACGTCGCGCCACTTCCGCATCGGCCGGATGGCCAGTGCGTAGGCAGCCGGGATCGCGAGTGCCATCACGAGGGTGGTGGAGATCAACACGATCCAGAACGAGTTGCCGAACGCTTCGGTGAAGCTCAGCAAGCCCGTGGTGTCCTCGGTGACCTCGGAGAATCGGTCGA
>JABDKP010000180.1 GCA_013002175.1 Ilumatobacter sp. | reverse complement strand
GATGTTCCTCGCACGCGTCGACCGCGGTGTACGCGGCGGCGTTGATCACCGCATCGGGGCGGGCACCGGCGACGAATGCTCGGACGGCGCGCTCGTCGGTGATGTCCAGTGCAGTGCGGTCGGCGGGAATGACGACGTCGCCCTGTGCGGTGCAGTGGCGCACGAGGTCGGCGCCGAGCTGGCCGGCCGCGCCCGTGATCAGCACCCGCATCAGAACGCCGCGGCGGCCTTCAGTGGCTCCCACCAGTCACGATGCGCGCGATACCACTCGACCGTCTCCGCCAGCCCTTCGTCGAACGTGCGCGTCGGCCGCCAGCCGAGCGCCGTCATCTTGTCGATCGTCACGCTGTACCGCCGGTCGTGACCGGCGCGGTCCGCGACCGGTTCGATGAACGATTCGTCGCGTGCGCACAGTTCGAGCAACCGGTGGGTGAGCTCGCGGTTGGTCAGCTCGTTGCCGGCACCGATGTTGTAGATCTCGCCGGGGGCGCCGCGTTCGAGCAGCAGCTGCGCGGCGCGGTTGTGGTCCTCGACATGGATCCAGTCGCGGATGTTGCCGCCGTCGCCGTACAGCGGGACCTTGAGCCCGTCGAGCAGGTTCGTCGTGAAGAGCGGAATCACCTTCTCGGGGAACTGGTACGGGCCGTAGTTGTTCGAGCAGCGGGTGACGATGACCGGCAGCCCGTACGTGACGTGATGGCTCAGCGCGATCAGGTCCGATCCGGCCTTCGCCGCCGAGTACGGCGACCGGGGTGCGAGCGGGTCGGACTCGGACGACGACCCCTCCTCCACCGACCCGTAGACCTCGTCGGTGGAGATGTGCAGGAATCGGTCGACGCCGACCTGGTTGGCGACGTCGCACAGCACGTTGGTGCCGACGCAGTTCGTCCGCACGAACGCCGATCCGTCGACGATCGAACGGTCGACGTGCGTCTCTGCTGCGAAGTGGACCACGGCGTCGTGGCCGTCCATCGATCGTGCGACCGCGTCGGCGTCGGCGATGTCGGCATGGACGAACTCGGTACGTCGGTCGTCGAGGACATCACGGATCGACGCCAGGTTGCCCGCGTACGTCAGCGCGTCGAAGATCGTCACCTCGTGGTCGGTCGTCGCGAGCACGTGGCGCACGTAGTTCGACCCGATGAATCCGGCCGCGCCGGTGACGAACAGCTTCACCTCGTCACATCCGCATCGGCCAGTACGGTCGCCGCCCGACCGGCAGGGCGTCGCGCCGCGGGTTGGAACGGTCGCGATCGGACAGAATCGGGTCGGCGACCCCCCAGTCTGCGTCGACGGCGGGGTCGTCCCAGGCGAGGCCGAGCTCGTCGGCAGGGTTGTAGTAGCCGTCGACGAGGTATGTCATCACCACGTCGCTCAGCGCTGCGAACCCGTGGGCGACACCCGGTGGGATGTAGAGGCCGAGATGGTTGTCGCCGGACAACTCGACGACGTCGGTCGCGCCGTCGGTGGGACCGCCCTCACGCAGGTCGTGGACGACGGCGCGGATCGTGCCGACCGGTACGTACCAGTAGTCGGACTGGTGCAGGTGGTAGTGCAACCCGACGAGCGCGCCCGGCTGCTTGTTCGACCGGTTCGACTGGACCATCTCGCGTGCGCCGGGAACCCACTCGCGCCGGTACGTCTCGACGAACATCCCGCGATCGTCGCCGTGGACGGTCGGCTCGACGACGAACACCCCGGCAACTCGCTCGGACTCGCGTACCTCAACCATCGCCGCGTCCCGTCATTCGATGTCGATCCTGCAGTGGTCGCCGACCATCAAGCGGAGGGCGCGGGGTTTGCGCTTGGATCGGGAGACGACCGCATCCGACCCGATCAGGCTGTCTTCCAAGCGGGGGATCTCGATCACCTTCGACGAATCCATCACGACCGAGTGCTCGATCTCGGAGTGCACGACCTCGCAATCGGCCCCGATCGCCGAGAACGGCCCGATGAACGAGTCGACGATCCGCGTCCGCGCGCCGATCGCGACCGGACCGCGGATCGTCGAGTTGACGATCTCGGCGCCGGTCTCGACGATGACGCGCCCGTCGAGGAACGAGGCCGCGTCGACCGAGCCGTCGATGCGCGACTCGATCGTCTCGAGAATCAGCCGGTTCGCTTCCAGCAGCGGCGTCAGTTTGCCGGTGTCGATCCACCACCCCGTCAGGATCTCGGTGCGCACCCGCAGATCGTGGTCGATCAGCCACTGGATCGCGTCGGTGATCTCCAGCTCGCCCCGGTCGGACGGCTCGATCGACGCGACCGCCTCGTGGATCGACGCGTCGAACAGGTAGACGCCGACGAGGGCGTAGTTCGACGGCGGCACCTCGGGCTTCTCGACCAGCGTCGTCACGTGACCCTCGTCGTCGAGCACCGCGATGCCGAACCGCTGCGGGTCGGAAACCTGTTTGAGGAGGATCTGGGCCGACGGCGGATTCGCCGACGAGCGGGCCCCCTCGAACGCATCGACGAACCCGACGAGGCCCTGCTCGAGCATGTTGTCGCCGAGATACATCACGAAGTCGTCGTCGCCGAGGAACTCGCGGGCGATCAGCACACCGTGCGCCAGACCGAGCGGCGCCTCCTGCTCGATGTACGTGGCGGTGACGCCGGGGCCGAACTGCGAACCGTCGCCGATCGCCGCGCGCATCTCAGCGGCGGTGTCGCCGACGACCACACCGATGTCGGTGATCCCCGCCTCGACCATCGCCTGGATGCCGCGGAACAGGATCGGCGTGTTCGCGACGGGCACCAGTTGCTTGGCGCGCGTATGGGTGATCGGGCGCAGCCGGGTTCCCGAGCCACCGGCGAGGATCAGAGCCTTCATCGCCAGCGGAGCCTAACGAGCTGCGACGGTCTCGGCCGGCGACGGTCAGCCGCCGGCCGGCGGCAACGGACCGATGCCACGGAAATAGTCGAGGATCGGCGCCGACGAGTCGTTGATCCGCAGGATCGACTTGCCGTTGAAATCTTCACCGCGTACATCGAGCTGATAGGTGAACAGGCCGGTCGAGAACGCCTTGCGCAACGTGCCGGCCGCGCCGACGGGGTCGAGGGCAGGGTCGAGGCGCACCGTCGCGCTGATCGCGTCGAGCAGTTCCGATGCGAGGAACGGGTCGGCCTTGAGGCGCCGCAGCGTGGTGTCCGCCGCAGCCGCGATGAACGCCTGCTGCCGCACGATGCGCCCGAGGTCCGCCGTCGGGTCCTTGCGCCAGTCTCCGTCGCGGAATTCCTCGTAGTTGCGGCTGCGGGCGTAGGCCAACGCCTGGACACCGTCGAGGTGGTGACAGCCCGGGTCCTGAACGAAACCGGTGTTGGCGTCTCGGGTGGCGTACTCGAAGCACAGCGTCGTACCACCGACGGCATCGACGAGTTCCTTGAACCCGAAGAAGTCGATGTCGATCACGTGGTTGATCGGGATGCCGAGCTCCTGGGTGATCGTCGCGGCGAGCACGTCGGCGCCGCGGTTGTACGCCGAATTGACGCGATCCTGATTGCCGGTGTCGGAAATCGTCACGAGCAGGTCGCGGGGGATGCTGAGGATCGCCGCACCTTCGCCGTTGCGCTCCTGGCGCAGGATCATGATCGTGTCGCTGCGCCGGCCCTGCACGTCGCCGGTGTCGCCGATTCCGCCGAAATCCGGTGCGTTCGGGTCGGACCCCTCGCGTGAGTCCGACCCGATCAGGAGGTAGTTGACGGCAGGCCCGTCGACGGCGACGAGCACGTCTTCGAGGCCCTCGATGCGCTGCACGTTGGCGACGCGATCGTTCGCAGCGCGGATCATGCCGGTCGCGCCGACCACGGCCGTGACAATGGCGAAGAGGAGCCCGAGCGGGGCGGAACTTCGCCGACGCGTCGGCCGTTGTCGCGGTTCGCGCCCGGGCGCAGTGGTCGAATACATCGAGACGACGCTAACTGCGCCGGAGCGGCGCGCGTCGGCAACCGGCGATGTTGTACCGGGCGCCGATCCGGCGCTCGGAAACGGGATTCAGCGCGGCCGGAGGTGGATGACGTCGCCGGCGTCGAACCGATGCTCGACGCCGTCGTCTCCGGCCACGACCAGCGCTCCGTCCGCCGTCACGCGGACCGCCCGACCGACCTGCTCACGACCCCCGGGCAGCAGCACGCGCACCAGTTGACCGATCGTGGCGAGACGGTCCCGGTAGTGCGGCGCGATGTCGGCGGGCTGCGCGTCGAGCTCGCGTAGGACCGCCGCCAGCAGCGAATGCGGCTCGGTTCGCCTGGCGAGGCCGGCGGGGTCGTTCAGCCACGCCGCGCCGGGCGGCGCCCAGCCCACGTTGACGCCGAACCCGACGACGACCCCCGGCCCGTCGGCCGAACGCTGGGCGAGGACGCCGGCGAGCTTGTCGTCGCCCACGAGCACGTCGTTCGGCCACTTCAACAGGATGCGATGTCCGTCGGGCTCCCCGAGCTCGGAGACGGCGGTGACGATCGCGAGGCCGACGCGCTGCGTGATCTCGGCCGGGTACGTCGGCAACGCAGCGAAGTAGATCGAGGCGAGCAGGTTCGCACCAGTCGGCGCGTCCCACGTCCGGCCGAGCCTGCCGCGTCCGGCGGTCTGATGCGCCGCCACGAGGACCGTCCGGTCGGTGAGATCTCCCCGGGCGGCGGCGCGGATGAGATCGTCGTTCGTGCTGCCGGTCGAGTCGACGCAGCGCACGGTCCAACCGGTCGGCCACTCGACCGTGGCGGGAATATCGCGGTCGGCAGTCACTGCCCCTACATTGTCAAACGTGCTGCAGAAGATTCTGATCGCCAACCGTGGCGAGATCGCCGTCCGCGTGATCCGCGCCGCCCGGGAAATGGGCATCGCGACGGTCGCCGTGTACTCCGAACTGGACCGGGATGCGCTTCACGTGCGGCTCGCCGACGAGGCGTTCGCACTCGGCGGGCAGACCGCGGCGGAGAGCTACATCAACACGGCCGTGGTGCTGGATGCGATCCGCAAGAGTGGCGCCGACGCCGTCCACCCCGGGTACGGCTTCTTCAGCGAGAACGCCGATTTCGCGCGGGCGATCGGCGAGATGGGCGTCGAGTTCATCGGGCCGCCGCCGTCGGCGATGGACGAGATGTCCGACAAGGTCTCGAGCCGCCTGGCGGCGATCCGCGGCGGGGCACCGATCGTGCCCGGCACGACCGAGTTCGCGCAGGGCCCCGACGAGATCAAGGCGTTCGGCGACGAGCACGGCTGGCCGGCGGTGATCAAGGCGGCGTTCGGTGGTGGCGGCCGGGGCATGAAGGTGATCCGTTCCGCCGACGAAGTCGAGGCGGCGTTGGCCAGCGCGCAGCGCGAGGCGCTCAGCTTCTTCGGCCGCGACGAGGTCTACGTCGAGCGCTACCTCACGTGGCCGCGTCACGTCGAGATCCAGCTCGTCGGCGACAAGCACGGCAACTGCGTGTGGGTCTCCAGCCGCGACTGCTCGGCCCAGCGACGGCACCAGAAGCTGATCGAGGAAGCCCCCGCGCCCGGCCTGCCCGATGGCGTCGAAGTCGCCATGGGCGAGGCGGCGGTCAAGGCCGCGCTGGCCGTCGGCTACTACGGGGCCGGCACCGTCGAGTTCATCTACCAGGACGGCGACTACTTCTTCCTCGAGATGAACACCCGCCTGCAGGTCGAGCACCCGGTCAGCGAGATGATCACCGACATCGACCTCGTCGAGTGGCAGATCAGGGTTGCCGCCGGCGAGGAGCTGCCGATGACCCAGGCCGAGGTCGACGCGGCACGGCGCGGTCACTCGATCGAGATCCGGATCAACGCGGAGGACCCTGCGGGTGGCAAGTTCCTGCCGTCACCCGGCCCGATCACGAAGTTGGTTCCTCCGGACGGCTTCGGCGTGCGCTTCGACTCCGGCTACCACTCGGGCGACGAGATCAGCCAGTACTACGACAACCTCGTCGGCAAGCTGATCGTCTGGGGCCGCGACCGCGACGTCGCGATCGCGCGCACGATCTGCGCGCTCAAGGAGTTGGTGGTGGAGGGTGTGGCGACGACGATCCCGGCCGATCTGGCGATCCTGCAACACCCGGATTTCGCCGCGGTCGAGCACTCGACGAAGTGGGTCGAGGAGACGCTCGACCTCAGCGGTGTCGCGGCCGGGCTCGGGACCGGCGCGCCCGTTCAGGACGACGAAGCCGAACCGCTCGTCAAGCGGTCGACCACGGTCGAGGTCAACGGCAAACGCTTCGATGTGGACATGTGGGTACCGGAAACGGCCGCCGGTTCGGCCGCGCCCGCCAAGAAGAAGAAGACGCCGCGTCGTTCGTCAGGCGGCGGAGGCGCCGCCGGTTCGGGCAGTGTCGAGGCCCCGATGCAGGGCACGATCGTCAAGGTGCTCGTCGAGGTCGGCGACGCGATCGAGGCCGGCGAGGGGATCGTCGTGCTCGAGGCGATGAAGATGGAGAATCAGATCAACGCGGAGACGTCGGGCACCGTGAAGGAGATCAAGGTCGCCGCCGGCGACACCGTCGGCGGCGGCGACGTGCTCGCTGTCATCGACTAACCCGAATTCTGGCGCCCTCAGCCCGCTCAGCACACCGCACGCGACAAATTTTTGGGAGGGGGACAGCGCCGCTCCCGAAATTTGTCGGTTTGAGCCCGCCCAGCGGGGCGTGAGCGGCAGATTTCTGGGGTGGTCAGTGGCGCGTGCGGGCCATCTCGAGGCGGGCGTCGTCGAGTTGACGGCGGGCCTCGACCATCGTCGCCAGCGGTGCGTGGTGCGTCCGCAGCTGATGGTGCTGGTTCCAGCTTCGAAGGAGCTTCTGGAAGGCGTCGTGTTGTGCAGAGTTCATCGCGGTCACATCCTGTCGAAGGTGGTGAATTGGTGACGGGGATCGTCGGTCTCGTGACGGGCCTGCACGAGCGACGCGAGGTCGATCGGCGGGCGGCGTCGACGACCGACGCGGAGGATCCCCCGGGGGGTGAGGGTGGCTGACGATGTCATGCGTTCAGTGTGCCCCACCAGGGCCACAGAGACACCTTGGACACCATGTTTCTCGGGCCCACGTGTGAGCATCTGGCTTTGTTTCCAAAGTGGTCTCTTCATTTTACCTTATACTTCGGGCATGGCCTATGAACTGGACGAACTCAACCGAGACCTGCTCGATCTGCTCCAGTTGCACGGGCGGATGTCGTACAAGGAACTCGGCGAGCACGTCGGGCTGACGCCGCCGGCGGTCGCCGACCGGATCCGCAAGCTGGAAGACGCCGGCGTCATCACCGGCTACCGCGCCGTCGTCAACTACGAGGCGCTCGGGTTCCCGATTCTGTGCATCGTGCGGCTGAGTGCGCCGAAGCGGGCGAGTGGCATCGACGACAAGATTCGCGCCAAGCCGCAGATCATCGAAGCCAACCGGGTCACGGGCGAGGACTCCCACGTGATCCGGGCCCGGCTGCGCGAGGCCCACGAACTCGAGGTGCTGATGGACGAGATCTGGGAAGACGGCGACACGATCACCAACATCGTCACCAGCTCCCCCGTGTCCCGCCGCCCGATGAACCTGCGCGCCGCCGGGCTGTAGGCCGACCGACGGCCGGCCGAAGGCCGACGACGTTCGGCAGGACGACGACGCCCGAGGGGGGTGGCGGCATGGAATCTGTCAACCTGCGTTGACGCGCGTGTCACCTCAGGTTGCCAAATTCGGGTCGCGCGACACCCCAGCCGGCACCATCAATGAGGCGCTGATCTGGCGACATCTCCGGTTCGTACCACGAGATCTCCGCTTCGTACCACGAGCGGCAATCGGACCTCCCGACCGAGCGACGCAGGAGCGAGTCCGGGCGGAGCCCGGAGAAGAGCGGACCGGCACCGGAGGTGCCGAAGACGGCGACGAACGTCGCCGTCGTGATCGCCGGAGGCGATCAGTCCGCTGCTTCGGCCAGCGCCTCGCTCAGTGCCGGGTGCACGAGCACGCTCTCGACGAGGTCGGTGACCGTCAGGCTCGCCGTCACCGCCACGGCAATCACCGAGATCAACTCGGCGGCGTGGCGGCCGACGATCGATCCGCCGAGCACTTCGCCGGTGGCCGGGTCGGAGATGATCTTCACGAAGCCGCGCACATCGTCGTTGATCATCGCCTTCGCGGTCGCCGAGAACGGCACCTTCGTGACTCGGATCTTTCGGCCGGAGCTGAACGCCTCCGCCTCGGCGAGGCCGACGTCGGCGATCTCCGGCTCGGTGAAGATCGCCGACGCGGCCTTGTCATAGTCGAGATGGCGGTGGACACGGGTGTGCAGGCCCATCACGTGCTCGGCGACCTTGCGACCCTGGATCGACGCGACCGACGAGAGCGGCAGCTTGCCGCTGATGTCGCCGGCGGCGTAGATGTTCGGCACGTTGGTGACGCAGTGGTGGTTGATGTCGACGTAGCCCCACTCGTTGACGTGCACGCCGGCGGCGTCGAGGCCGATCCCCTCGGTGTTCGGGACCGACCCGATCGCCAGCACGGCGTGCGATGACCGCACCTGCCGGCCGTCGTCGCATTTCACGATCACGCCGGCGCCGTCGTCGGTGCGCTCGATCGCCTCGGCCCGCGCGCCCATGAGCAGCTTGACGCCGCGGTCCATGAAGTTCTGTTCCAACACGGCGGCGACCTCGGGGTCCTTGCCGGGCAGGACCTGCTGGCGGCTGACGACCAGCGTGACCTTCGCCCCGAACGACGCGAACATGTGCACGAACTCGACACCGGTGACGCCGGACCCGACGATCGTCACGCTCTCCGGGAACGTCTTCGGCGGATAGCAGTCCCGCGTCGTCAGGATCCGGTCACCATCGGGTGTGCACCACTCGGGCACCCGCGGGTACGACCCGGTCGCCACCAGCGCCGCGTCGAACGGGATCGTCTCGACGCCGTCCGCTCCGTCGACCTCGACCTTCAACGGGCCGGTAAACCGAGCGGTCCCCCGCACGATCCGTACGCCCTGGCTCTCGAGGATGTCGGTCACGTTGTGACGCATCTTGTCCTCGATGCCCTCGATCCGGTGACTGAGCGCCTCGATGTCGATGCTCGGCGCGGAACTCTCGAGGCCCATCCCCTTCAGCCGGTTCGAGAAGCTGATCGCCCCGCCGGTGGCGATCATCGTCTTCGACGGGATGCAGTCCCACAGGTGCGCGGCACCACCGACGAGATCGCGTTCGATCATCGTCACCTCGGCGCCGAGGCGCGCCGCGTGGGTCGCTGCATTGTTGCCGGCCGGGCCACCACCGAGAATGACGAATCGTGTGCGCACCTCGTCAAGGCTAGGCGACCGCAACCATGCGGGAGCCGATCACGACAGGATCGTCACCACCGATCGGCCCGGTCAGCCTTCTGCGGCGAGCCCGTCGTCGGCGAACATCGTGGAGCGCTGATTCTGCGGCGGGTCGGCAGCGCGCAGCGCGCCCCCGACCACGTTGGGGCAGAACCGGCTCGGGTAGCCGAGGATCTGGTCTCGTCGCTCGCCGACCCACTCGAAGTGCATCCCGTCGGGGACGAGGTAGTTCCCGCCCCACGCGAAGCCGTGCTTGCGAAAGATCCGTACGGTGCGGCAGTCCATGTCCGGCGGGGCACAGCCCTGACAGGAGCCCTGCGTGTTCGTGTCGACCGCCATGCCCCAGGTGTGCCGAGAAAGGAACCCGATGCTGCTGTTCGGTGCGAGTCGGGAGAACCGCGGCACGTAGCAGCCGCCGTACCGGTTGGCGTCCGCGTAGTCGATCGTGTTCTCCAGACCGGCCTCGACCACTTCGTTGATCGCCTCCTGCAACGCGGCCCGCACGACGACGTGACAGCCGGACCGCAGCGTCAGCCGCCCGATCGGCCCCGCCTTGGAAATGTACGTCGAGCGCCACACGTCGTCGGTCGTGACCGCCCCGGACGAGAAGATGAAGTACTGGAACTCGCCGAGCGCGGCCTTCGTGCGGGACATCCCCATCGTCGAGTCGGGGTCGGCCGGGCCCCAGGTCCGGCGGATCCGCAGCGAGGTGGTCACGAGACCATGCGTCGCGAGCGCCGCGTCGATCGCGGCGCGCGAGTCGAACCCCCAGATCAGGACGCTGCTCAGCCGGGCGATGCCGAGGCGGTCCGCGCCTTCGTCCGAGAGCAGCAGCTCGGTTCCACCGATGCGATCGTCATCGACGACCGCCGAGATCGAGAACGTCATCGCCGATCCACCTGATGAGATCAGGTCGATCGTGTCGCCCGCACGTGCGCCGCGCAAGTCGGCACTGCGTCGACCCATCACGAGCGTGCCTGCCGACAGCGCGGCGGACACGTCGAACCCCATCAGCGGGCCGACCGCTTCCACCGGCAGCACCGTCGTCCCCATCGGATACGCCCAGCCACTCGCCGCCTGCTGGACGATCGACGAGCCACGCCGGACCCGCGCCATCCCGATGCTCGCCGACCGGGTGATCGCCCCGGTTCCGCCGGCGAGGCGGGCGGCGGCGAGCGCATTCGCAGCGACGTCATCGCGCAACTCGCCAACGTTGTAGACGCGTACGGCGTCGCCCTCGTACGGCAACCGTTCGGACCGTTCGTTGCCGACGGCCGGCCCGGTGACCGTCCCGCCCCCGACCGCCAGCACCGGCACGGCAGACAGCGCCGCAACAGCGACGGCGGTGACGATGGTCGAGCGGCGCACGCCGCCCGATGCTACGGGGGCCCGACTCGCCGCGATGGGCACCCGGCGACGTTTCCCGAAGATCGAACCGAACGCGCAGATCCCGGCCATCTTCGCTACCGTCAATCTCCCGTGAGCGAGCAGGACGACAACAACGCGCCGGCGCCGGACCGTGACACCGCGAACGCTGCCACCGGCAGCGGGCTGGCCGCCGAGAAGGAGCGTCGACTGGCCCTGCTCGACGAACTGCGCGCCGCCGGCACGAACCCGTACCCGTACCGCTTCGACCGCACCCACACGCTGGCGGAAGTCCGCGATCGATGGGGTCACCTCGAACCCGGCGTGGAGACCGACGACGCCGTGGCGGTGGCCGGGCGGATCATGCTCAAGCGCGATTCCGGCAAGCTGGTGTTCGCCACGATCCGCGACCGGTCCGGCGAAGTCCAGCTGTTCATCTCCAAAGCGGTCGTCGGCGACGACGCCTTCGACGCGATCAAGTCGCTCGACCTCGGTGACTGGGTCGGCGTCGCCGGCACGGCGATGACGACACGCAAGGGCGAACTCTCGGTGAAAGCCGAGCGCATCGACCTGCTGGCCAAAGCGATCCGGCCGATGCCGGACAAGTGGCACGGCCTCCACGACGTCGACACCCGGTTCCGCCAGCGCTATGCCGACTTGATCATCAACGACGAGGCGCGGCATCACTTCGAGGTCCGCCACGAGATGACCGCCAGCTTCCGGCGGACGCTCGCCGGCCACGGCTTCATCGAGGTCGAGACCCCGGTCCTGCACCCCGAGGTCGGCGGTGCCACCGCGCGCCCGTTCACGACCCACCACAACACGCTCGACATGCCGCTCTACCTGCGCGTCGCCGTCGAGCTGTATCTCAAGCGGCTGATCGTCGGCGGGATGGAGCGGGTCTACGAGATCGCCAGGACGTTCCGCAACGAGGGCGTGTCGCCGCGCCACAACCCCGAGTTCACGATGATGGAGCTGTACCAGGCGTTCGCCGACTGGACCGACATGATGGCGATCACCGAGGAGCTGATCACGACGGCCGCGCGCGACGCGCTCGGCACGACCGTCGTCCATGTCCGCGGTGAACCGGTCGACCTCGCCGACCCGTGGCCACGTCGCCGGCTGATCGACCTCGCGTCCGAGGGCTGCGGCGTCGAGCTCCACCCGTCGATGCCGATCGCCGACGTCCGGCGGGTGGCCGCAGATCACGACGTGCACGTCGAGGAGCGCTGGGGCGCCGGCAAGATCATCGAGGAGCTGTTCGAGGCGACCGCCGAGGCGTCGATCGTGCGCCCGATGTTCGTCACCGGCCACCCGGTCGAGATCTCGCCGCTGGCCCGCGTCGACCGCGACGATCCGTTCCTCACCGAGCGGTTCGAGCTGTTCGTCGAGGCTCGTGAACTCGCCAACGGCTACACCGAGCTGAACGACCCCGTCGAGCAGCGTGCCCGCTTCGAAGACGAGGTCGCCGCGAAGGAAGCCGGCGACGATGAGGCCGGCTCGCTCGACGAGGACTACATCCGCGCGCTCGAGTACGGGATGCCGCCGACCGGCGGACTCGGCATCGGCATGGACCGCCTCGCGATGTTGCTCGCCGGCGTCGACACGATCAAGGAAGTGATCCTCTTCCCGACCCTTCGACCGGAGGTCTTCTGATGACCAGGATGGCATGGGGCGCAGGCCTCGCAACGATCGCCGCGGACGGCTCCACACTCGACACCTGGTACCGCTGGTTGGGATGGGGTGAGTTCGCCGGCGACGACTGCCCGGTCGACGAGATCGAGTCCCAACTCGGGATGCGCGACACTCGCGACGAGGTCCGCAACGTGACGATCCGACCGGTGCGGCTCTCGATCGACGGCGACGAAGCACCTTCGTCGCCGGAGGACGCGTACCTCCGGCTCCACCTGCTGTCGCACCGGCTCGCAGCCCCCCGCACGCTGAACATGGACGGCACGTTCGGTGCGTTGAACAACGTGGCGTGGACGAACCTCGGCCCAGTCGCGGTGCCCGAACTGGACGACGTCCGGCTGCGGGTCAAGCTGGCCGGTGGTGTCCTCAGCGTGCACGGCCTCGACAAATTCCCGCGGATGACGGACTACGTGGTGCCCTCGGGCGTGCGGATCGCCGACGCCGACCGGGTGCGCCTCGGGGCCCACCTCGCCGAGGGCACGACGGTGATGCACGAGGGGTTCTGCAACTTCGATGCCGGCACGCTCGGCGTGTCGATGGTCGAGGGGCGCATCTCCCACGGTGTCGTCGTCGGCGACGGATCCGACATCGGCGGCGGCGCCTCGATCCAGGGCACGCTGTCGGGTGGGGGCCAGGAAGTCATCTCGGTCGGCGAACGCTGTCTGCTCGGCGCGAACGCAGGGATCGGGATCAGCCTCGGTGACGACTGCGTCGTCGAGGCCGGCCTCTACATCACCGCGGCAACGCCGGTGATGACGCCCGATGGAGTGAAGAAGGCCCGTGAGCTGTCCGGGATCAGCGGCGTGCTGTTCATCCGCGACGGCCAGTCCGGTCAGGTCATCGCCCGGCCGCGCACCACGTCCTGGGGCGAACTGAACACCGAACTGCACGCCGGCCAGTAGGTCGCTTGCACGGCCGCCTCAGGGCCCGCTTGCTGCCGCGATGTGACCGATTCCCCCTGCACGCCGCGCCTCGATGGGACTACGGTGGCACCCATGAGCCGCCGCACCGTCCCACTCGTCGCCCTGCTCGTCATCGCACTGAGCGGGTGCTTCAAGATCAACCTCGACGTCGACGTGAACGACGACGGCTCGGGCACGGTCAGCGGTCTCGTCGCGCTCGACACCAACGCCGCCGCCGAACTCGCATCGCTGTTCGAGGAAGAGGGCGCGGAAGCACCGACCCGCGAGGAACTGTGCCAGGAGTTCCTCACCGACACCGACGTGCCGGAGGGTTCCACCACCGAGGCGTACGAGGACGGCAAGTTCTGCGGTGTCCGGTTCTCCCAGGAGTTCGCGGCCGGCGAGCTGGACCAGGTGCTGTCGGAATCGCTCGCCGGCGACGGCACGGGCGACTTCGACATCCGCCGCGACGGTGACGGCTGGCGCTTCGAGGCGACGTTCGACGACACGGCGACCGGCGACGCCGAGTTCTTCCCCGACGAGCTGTTCTCCGACGCCGAATTCGTGGTCCGCATCAAGCTCCCGGGCCGTCAGGTCGAGCACAACGCCGACAGCATCGACGAGAACGGCGCGATGGTCTGGAACGTCAACCTGTTCAACCCGGGCGAACCGCTGATGGCCCGCACCGAGCCCGGCACACCGATCACCGGATCCGGCGGCGACGGCGGCAGCAGTGCCGCCCTGATCATCGTCCTGGTGCTCGTCGTGCTGGCGCTCGCCGCGGTCGGTTACTGGTGGTGGCGCAAGCAGTCAACCGGTGGGACCGAGCCCGCCGAGCCCGCGGCCGACCCGCAGCTCGCCGGAACGGTCAGCCCGGTCGGCCCGCCGC
>JABDKP010000156.1 GCA_013002175.1 Ilumatobacter sp. | reverse complement strand
CGACGGGAGCGGCGCGTGCGGTGAGCGCACGCACCCGATGGGCGATGACCGCGGCGCGGCCGGCGGCGAGCCGACCGGTCGCCCGACCGTGCTCGACCAGATGGTCGAGCGACCCGTCGCCGGCGAGCCCCCCGGTGGTCAGGACGTCGTCGACGGCGGCCGAGCCGTAGAACCGGGCGCTCGTCTCGTCGTAGGTCGGGCGGTCGCCACTCATGTTGAGCAGCGACGTCGGCGCCGTCCAGCCGACCGCGGTCACGAGCAGGTCGCACTCGACCTTCGACCCGTCGGCCACTTCGACCGCCGCCACTGCCCGGGCGCCACCGTGCGCCTCGACGATGTTCTCGCCCCGCCGGGCGTCGACCACGCGGGCGATCTCGACGCCGACCCGTTCGAGGTCGGCCACCGCGGCATCGCCGTCGTCGTTGGCGGTGAACACCACCGCCCGCTCACCGGGACGCACCGCGTGCAGGTTGACGAAACGGCGGACCGCGCCCGACGTCATCACGCCCGGCTTGTCGTTGCCGGCGAACACGTACGGCCGCTCGATCAGGCCGGGAGCGGCCACCAGCGTCTTCGCCCGCGCCTTGATCAGCCGCTCGACCGCGATCGGGTGGCTGCGCTGCACGATCGCCACCCAGTTGTCCTCGTACCGCCCGGTCACCGTCGAGTCGAGCAGCACCTCCACGCCGGCCGCCTCGACCTCATCCGCCAACGAGGCGGCCACGGCCCGCTCTTCCGCCGAGCCCCACAGCAGATGGCCGCCCAGCCGGTGGCCGTGCTCGACCAGCATCACCGACGCGCCCGCCTCGGCGGCGGCGATCGCCGCGGCCATGCCGGCCGGGCCACCACCGGCAACGACCACGTCGGGATGGGCGTACCGCTTGTCGTGGTAGCGATGCGGCGTGTCAGGATCGACCCTGCCGCCGGGCGCGAACGTGGCCAGCACCTTCTCGTAGGCCGGCCACAGCTTCTGCGGCCGGATGAACGTCTTGTAGTAGAAGCCGGCGGACAGGAACCGGCCGACCAGCCGGTTCGCCGCCTTGATGTCGCGGTCGAGCGACGGCCACACGTTCTGCGCCTCGACGACCATGCCGTCGTCGAGCACGCGGTGCGCCGACCGCACGTTCGGATCGTCGCCGACCTGCACGAACGCGTTGGGGTCCCAGTAGTCGTTGGTGAGGTATCCCCGCGGGCGGTGGTACTTCATCGAGCGCGACACGATCCGCACGCCGTTGGCCATCAGCGCCGACGCGATCGTGTCACCGGCACATCCGGTGAGCCGCGTGCCGTTCCACGTGAAGTCAACCGCACTCTCGCGGTCGATCACCTCGCCCGATTGCGGCGGGAGCCGAGTCACGCCTTGCCCCCGAGCTTGTCGACCCCGGTGGGGGAGTCGACGAACTGATTGGTCGCGGTGTCACGTTCGAGCACGAAGTACCGCCGACAGCCCGCCCGGCAGTACCAGGTCTCGCGCAGCAGGCCGGCCGGGTTGCGCTGCATGTACAGGTGCTCGCGCCACGCCTCGATCGTCACGGCGTTCGGGTCGGGGCGGCGGTGCGACTCGCCGACGTAGCGCATGTCGGCGGCGTTGCGCGGGCCGCAGTGGGGGCAGGGGACCAGCAGCATCTCAGTGCCCGACCGCCGCCGCGCCCTTTTCGCCGACCAGGTCACCGGCCGCGAAACGTGAGAGGGGGAACGGTTCGATCAGTTTCGGTGTCCTGCCGGTGGCGATCGCCTCGGCCATCTGTTCCCCGCTGACCGGCCCGGCCTTGAACCCGTACGTGCCCCACCCGACGTCGCACAGGAACCCGTCGACCGGGGTGAAGCCCATGATCGGTGAGTAGTCCGGCGTCATGTCGCACAGCCCGGACCACTGCCGGAGCAGCCGCATCCGCGAGATCGACGGCATCAGTTCGAGCACGTGGCCGGCGAGTTCCTCGGTGAACTCCAGCGAGCCGCGGATGTTGTAGGTGTTGAACGGGTCGACCGACGCACCGAAGACGAGTTCGCCGCGATCGGTCTGGCTGACGTACACGTGCAGCGACCCCGAGACGACGACGGTCGGCAGGAACACCTTCACCGGTTCGGTCACCGCGGCCTGAAGCGGCCGTGTCGAGATCGGCAGCGCGACGCCTGCCATGTCGGAGATCAGCGTCGCCCACCCGGCGGTGCAGTTGACGACGATCGGCGCGCTGATGTCGCCACGGCTCGTGCGGACGCCCGTGACCGTGCCGCCGGGCCCCTTGCCGTCGGGGCCGTCGCCACCCTCGACCAGGATGTCGAGCACCTCGGTCTTCTGGTGCAGCTCGACCCCGCGGTGGTCGGCCCCGCGGGCGTATCCCCAGACGACCGCGTCGTGGCGGACGATGCCGCCCGGCGGGTGGTGGAGCGCCCCCAGGATCGGATACCTGGCGCCGGGCGAGACGTCCAGGCTCGGCGCCAGCCGCTTCACCTCGTCCGGGCCGATCACGTCGGAGTCGATGTCCTGCAGCTTGTTGACCTCGGCGCGCCAGCGCATCGTCCGCAGTGCCGAGTCGGTGTGGGCGAGTGTCATGTGGCCGCGCCTGGAGAACATCACGTTGATGTTCAAGTCGACCGCCATCGTGTTGTACAGCGCGAGCGAACGGTCGTAGAACGCGACCCCCTCCGGGGTGAGGTAGTTCGATCGCACGATCGCCGTGTTGCGGCCCGACCCGCCGCCGCCGAGGTACCCCTTGTCGAGCACGGCGACGTCGGTGATGCCGTGGTTCGTCGCCAGGTAGTACGCGCACGCCAGACCGTGCACGCCGCCCCCGACGATCACGACGTCGTACGACGTGCGCAGCGGGACGTCTCGCCACACCCGCGGCCACGTCGTGTTGCGCGCGCCGCGGGTGACGAGACCGAACGCCGAGTACTTGGCCGGCGACGCGTTGCCGCCTCGTTTCAGTCTGGCTCTCGCGAATCTGGGTCGACGGTGATGGGCGATGCCTCACAGTAACGACGAGGAACATCGCGGTGAAACATCACACCGAGCTCGTCGAGCCGTTCTTCTGACCGGTGCACGTTTCGTCGATGTCGACGCACGCCACTCGCGTTCCGAGTGCACCCTGCTCGCTCGAATAGTGTGGGCTGCGTTGGCTGTCATCTCGATCTCCTGGGCAACGCACCTGGTCGTCGTGTCGCGGAGGTCGCCCGATGACTCGACGTGACGACGGCGACCAGCCCGTGATCGACTGGTTGCTCGACGGTGATCCGGCGATCCGCTGGCAGGTGATGCGCGATCTGCTGGACGTGCCGGCCGGCGAGGTCATCGCCGAACGAGCCAAGGTGGAACACGAGGGCTGGGGCGCACGCCTGCTGGCGGCCGAGGATCCTGACGGGTTGTGGGCCGGAGGCGCGTGCTTCCCGGCGTCGTACCGCGGCGGTGAGCCGGGCCAACCCTGGACGGCCACGATGCACACGCTGCAGACCCTGCAGATCCTCGGGCTCGAACCGGGCTCGGAATCGGCGCAGCGTGCGGTCGCACTCGTCGCCGAGCACGGACGCTGGGAACACGACGGACAGCGCTACTTCGACGGCGAGGTCGAGCCCTGCATCAACGGTCGAACGGTCGACACCGGGGCGCACTTCGGCGTCGACGTCGCACCGATCGTCGAGCGGCTCCTCGGCGAACGACTCGACGACGGCGGATGGAACTGCGACGCCGAGAACGGTTCCGTGCGCACGTCGTTCGACACGACGATCAACGTGCTCGACGGTCTCCTCGAATTCGAGCGCGCGACCGGAGCGACCAACCGCGTCCGCGCCGCACGACGTTCCGGTGAGGAGTACCTCCTCGAACGCCGTCTCTTCCGTCGCAAGAGCACCGGCGAGATCGTCGAACCCAGGTACCTCGAGTTCGGGTTCCCGCACTACTGGCGGTACGACATCCTCCGCGCCCTCGACTACTTCCGGCGCGCCGGCGCAGAACCCGATCCCCGGATGGAAGAGGCGATCGACGTACTGCGATCGAAGCGCCAGCCCGATGGCCGATGGCTGCTCGACGCCATCCACCCCGGACGCGTCCACTTCGACATCGAACCCGACGTCGGCGCCCCCAGTCGATGGAACACCCTCCGCGCACTCCGCGTCCTCGACTGGTGGGACGAGGCCAGGTGACAGGTCGCTCGGCGAGCCGGCGACCGCGGATTCCGGAGTCG
Source organism: Ilumatobacter sp. (assembly GCA_013002175.1). Classification (GTDB taxonomy): domain Bacteria; phylum Actinomycetota; class Acidimicrobiia; order Acidimicrobiales; family Ilumatobacteraceae; genus Ilumatobacter_A. Next base: position 6,266 of record JABDKP010000156.1, on the reverse strand, counting down.
ATGGGCGCTCCTTTCGCTGGCCTCGGGTGTCAGCGGAAGAAGCCGGTGATGTCGACGATGAAGTGGGTGGCGCCGCCGCCGCAGAACGCCTTGACCTGCCGGCTGTCGTTCAGCTTGACGACACCCGCGTTCGAGATGTCGAGGCCTGCGGCGGTCCAGTTGATCGAGGCGGCGCTGAAGTCGGTGGCGTCGACCGGCGTGAGCGTCACGAAGCCGGCGCCCTCGGTCTGCGAGCAGGCGAGGTTGTACGTGACCGCCGTCGCGCCGCCCGGCACGATGTCGGCGGCGGTGCTCCGGCGGCGTTGAAGTGCACCCCCGAGCTCAGAGTTCCCGATACATGATGTGGACCGCGCAGAGGCCGTCGGTGGGATGCCTGAATGCGTCGGGGACGGTGCCGACGATGTCGAATCCGAGCGATTCCCAGAGTGTGACCGCGCCGGTGTTGGTGGCGACGACCGCGTTGAACTGCATCGCGCGGAAGCCGATTTGCCGCGCGGCATCGATGACGTGGACGGCCAGCCGGCGGCCGACGCCCCGGCCGGCCGCCGACGGGGCGACCATCCATCCGGCGTTGGCGACGTGGTCACCCTGCCCCGGCTGGTTCGGTTTGAGGTAGGCGGTCGCGACGACATCGCCGCCGATGGTGGCGACATACGTTCCGGCGCGGTCGACGCCGGGCAACATCCACATCGTTCGTGCGTCGTGCTCGGACAGGCCCGGCGGGTACATGTAGGTGTCGCCGGCGGCGAGGATCGAGTGCACGATCGGCCAGATCTCCGGCCAGTCCGCCGGATGCGCCGGCCTGCACTCGATCTCGGCGTCACTCACGGCAGTGCGGACTGTAGCTCCGGGAGAACCGCTGCGGCCCGTCGATCTAGGGTCGACCGAGTGGATGTCAGCGCGCAACACGCCCGAGTCGTCGCCTGTCTCATCGAGAAGGCGGAGACGACGCCCGACAGCTACCCGCTCACCACGAGAGCACTCCAGGCGGCCTGCAATCAGGCGACCAACCGCGACCCGGTGGTCGACTTCAGCGAGCGGGACGTCGATGCGCTGATGCTCGAGCTGCGCCAGGGTGGGCTGGCCCGCACGGTGACCGGCAGTGGTCACCGGGTCGGCAAGCACCGCCACATCGTCGACGAGGCGCTCGGCCTCGACGGCGACGAACTCGCCGTGCTCGCCGTGCTGGTGCTGCGCGGCGAGCAGACGCTCAACGAGATCACCACCCGCACCGCACGCTACGCCCGCGGCCCCGCCGGTGATGCCGATGCCGTCGATGCGGCCATCGACCGGCTCGCCGGCCGTGCCGATCCGCTCGTCGTCCGGTTGGAGCGTCGGCCCGGCGAGCGCGAGCCGCGGATCGCCCACCGGTGGGCTGAGTCCGCCGAGGATGTACCGCACCCGCAGTCACCGGAACCGGTTCAGCCGACGGCTTCGTCTCATGACGAGCAGATGGAGCGCGCCGCGCCGTCCGGAGAACCGTCGGCGGCGAGCGACCCGGCGATCGAGGTCGCGACGCTGCGGACCCGCGTGGACGCGCTCGAAGCGGAACTCGCCGGTCAGCGTCGGCGCCTCGATGAGCTGTTCGCGTTGTGGGAGGGCTGAAGGACCCCCGCCGCGCAGCTCAGGGGACGAGGAGCACCTTGCCGGTCGTCTCGCGACCCTCGAGCGCCCGGTGTGCGTCGGCGGCGTCGGCGAGGCCGAACCGAGCGCCGATCCGCACGTCCAGGCGACCCTCCGCGATCCAGCCGAAGAGGTCGTCGGCGCGCCGCTGGAGTGCACCGTCGTCGGCGATGTAGTCGAACAGCGTCGGGCGGGTGAGAAACAGCGAACCGTTCGCTGACAGCGTCAACGGTGCGACGGGGTCGACGGGACCCGAAGCGTTGCCGAACGTGACCATCGTCCCGCGTCGCCGCAGTACGGCGAGACTCCGCTCGAAGACGGACTTGCCCACACCGTCGTACACGACGTCGAGCGGTCGATCACCGGCGATCCGCGTGACCTCGTCGGCGAAGTCGACGTCGCGGTACAGGATGGTGTGGTCGGCGCCCGCCGCGGCGGCGAGTTCGGCTTTCTCCGGAGTGCCGACAGTCGTGAACACCTCGGCGCCGCGCAGCTTGGCGATCTGGATCAGCAGCAGCCCGACCCCGCCCGCGCCGGCGTGGACGAGGCAGCGGTCGCCCGGCGTGAGCGGGTACGTGTCGACGGCGAGATAGTGCGCCGTCATGCCCTGCAGGGGAATCGCCGCGGCGACGTCGAGGTCGACGCCGTCGGGCACGCGCACCGCCGATGCCGCAGGCATCCTCACGTGTTGGGCGTACGAACCGATGCTGCCCGTCCACGCGACGCGGTCGCCGACCGTGGGGGAGGCGACGCCGTCACCGACTGCCGCGACGACGCCGGCGCCCTCCAACCCGGGTGTGAACGGGAGCTGCATCGCATACAACCCCGAGCGCTGGTAGGTGTCGATGAAATTGAGGCCGGCCGCAGCGACGTCGACGACGATCTCTCCGGGGCCCGGCGTCGGGTTCGCCATCTCCTGCCACGCCATCACCTCGGGCCCACCGTGCACGTCGATCCGGATCCCCCACATGCCGGCAACAGTAGGCCGCGGCGTTGCGGCGCCACTGGTCCCAGCCGAGGATCGGCTGCGTGCCATGGACCTCAGGCCCTGGTGCCACCGCGTGCCCGCGTTCGACGATGGGGACGAGGAGCGTGCTCCGATGCAGATGAACGACGCCCAGGCGCGGACGATCGCGAAGATCGTCGCGCTGCTCGCCCTCATCGGAGCGGTCGCCGTACTGCTCAGCCAGGCCGACGTCTCCGACGGCACGGTCGGCGCCACGCGCCCCTGCGGGTCTGCGCTGGACAGCGCGATCGACCGCTCGGGTTGGGACGCGTGGTGGGCGAGTGACCTCGACGAGCCCGACCCGGTCGTCGGATCGGCGCTCGTGCGCACGCGGAACTGTCCGGACGCGATCAACGTCCGGCTCGCGATCGCCGCCGCGTTGGGTGTCGTCGGAGTGGTTTCGGCGCTCGCAGCACGGGGGCGCGGGGACGCGCGCGGCCGGGCCGACGCACCCACGACGTTGGGGGAGCGGGTCACCCGGCTCGGAAGAGCGTCGACCTGGGTCGGGTTGTCGCTCAGCGCCGCCGGAGTGGTGGCGGTCGTCGTGCTCGTCGGCGACGCCGACTCGACGCTGTTCCTGTACACCGACCGTCTGGTCGTGGCCGTCGTCGGGCTGCTCGTGCTGACGCCCACGATCGCGCTGTTCGTGATCGGGCGGGTGCTGGCGATGCTCGGCGCCCACCTCGACGGCGACGCCGCGCCTCACGACCCGATGCCCCACGACGCGGACCCGGAGGCGCCCGATGGGTAGGTCGGCGGCCGCACTGCTCCTGGCCGCAGTGCTCGGAGTCGGGTGCGCATCCGATGCGCCGCCCACCGTGCTCGACCAGACCACGCGCTACGGGCAGCCGATGTCCCTCCCCGCGCCCGACACCGACGGATCCGTACCCCTCGAACAGACGCTCGGACAGCGCCGATCGCAACGCGAGTACCGCGAGCGCCCGCTCCCGCTCGCGACGGTCGGGCAGCTGTTCTGGGCAGGCCAGGGCATCACCGATGCGGTCGGTCGCCGCACGTCGCCGTCGGCCGGAGCGCGGTACCCACTCGAGCTGTTCGCGGTGACGCCGACGACGTTCATCCACTATCTCCCCGACGGTCACCGCATCGAGCAGCGTCCCGACGACACGACGCTGCCCGCCCTGGCCGACGTCGCGTTCGGCCAGAGCTTCGTCAGCGATGCACCGGTCGTGCTGATGATCGCCGGCGTGCAGGCCCGCACCGAGGCCGAGTACGGCGCCGTCGCGGGAGACCTCATGAACCGCGAGGCCGGCCACGCCGCGCAGAACATCCTGCTCCAGGCGACCGCGCTCGGGCTGGCGGTCGTCCCCGTCGGCGGGTTCGATCCGTCCGACGTCGCCCGGCTCGCGGCGCTGCCGCCGGGTCACGAGGTGCTGTATCTCATTCCCGTGGGGTATCCGCGGTGATGCGGACCCGCCGACGACCCGTCAGTCGAGGCGTGACTTGACGAGGTCGGCCACCCGGCGACCGTCGGCGCGGCCGGCCACCTCGGCGTTGACCGCCTTCATCGCCGAGCCCATGTCGGCCTTCGTGGCGAATCCCCCGTCGGCGAGCTGTCGCTCGACGATCGCGACGAGTTCGTCGTCGGACAACGCCGCCGGAAGGAACTCCTCGAGCACCGCGATTTCCGCGCGCTCGTCGTCACCGCGGTCGGTTCGCCCGCCGGCGTCGAAGGCCTCGGCTGCGTCACGCCCCCGCTTCACGAGCGCCTTCAGTACGCCCTGCACTTCGTCGTCATCGAGCGTGCGGGCCTCGTCACCCGACACCTCGGCCTCCTGCACCGCCGCGATCACCGACCGCAGCGTGCGCTGACGGAGCTTGTCGCGGTTCTTCGTCGCTGCGTTCAGCTCGGCACGGATCTGATCGATCAACATCGAGACATCCTGCCACCCGCGGTCCACCGACCCCGGATGCGCAGCGGTCAGGGCGTCATGTTCTCGACGATCGACTCCATGCTGACCTGGGTCGGGCTCGGCGCAGAGGGATGTTCAGCGGTGACCACCACGAGGTCGCCGGCCACCTCGGTGAAGAAGAACTTGGCGAAGGGCCGACCGTTGAAGCGCCACGCAAAGCCGTCGAATTGGCCGATCGTCGCCGGGTGCGGCGTGGCGTCCGGCGGGTCACCGTCGACCGTCGCGGCCAGATCGGCGATGAAGGCGGTGGCCCACGCGTCCAGTGTCGTCGAACCGCGATCGAGTGCCCGATCGATGCGCACCGAGGTTCGCGGCGGTGACTCGGGACTCTCGCTGCGGAGCAGCGTCTGCAACTCCAGGCCACCCGGATCCGCGCCGCCACCGCTGATCGTCGTCGCGATGCCGGACGACTGCCAGTCGCCGGGTACCCGCACGGTGAGCAGATCGCCCGCGTCGACCTCGGTGTCGAGCTCGTCGCGGACGCGGTACGTCGGTTCCACGATCCGGTCGACCTGCGACGACACTGCGCGGTACGACACCGTGTCGCCGTCGACCGTGCCGGACGCCTGGCACTCGGCTGTCACGCCGCCGCCGGTGCCGATCTCATCGCCGAGCCCGTCGATGGCGCAGATCACCTGTCCGATGTCCGACTCGTTCGTCACGAGCATCGAGATCTCGAAATCGCCGTCGACGCGGATGGTCGTCCGGAGCGACTCGTCGTTGAGGTCGAGCGTCTTCGTCTCGCCGTTGACCGTGTAGTCGACTCGGCTCGCCGTCGAGAAGGAGTCGGCGAAGGCGACCAGTTCGACCTCGCGGCCGCCGGCATCGCCGCCGCACGATCCGACCACGCCGATCACCAGCGCTCCCGCCACGAACCTGCCGCCTCGTCCGCCCACCGCCCGATTCTCGCGCACGACCGGGCCGCCCCGACGCAATGCCCGACGCAATGCCCCGTGGGCGCAACGATCAGGTACCACAGAACGTGCGGTACGGCCCGAAGTCGGGCGGCGCCGGCGTCGTGAACTCGTCGAGGCCGGGGCGTTCGGTGAACGGCCGGGCGAGGACGTCGAGCAGCCGTTCGAAGGAGCCCAGGTCACCGTCGGTCGCGGCGGTCAGGGCGTGTTCGACCAGGTGGTTGCGGGGGATGTACAGCGGGTTGACCCCGTCCATCGACGTCGAGATCGCGTCGAGCGAACCGGGCCGGGCCTTCACGACATCGAGCCAGCGACCTGCCCACTCGTCGAACCCTGCCGGTTGAGCGAACAGCGCGCGGGCCGGTGCCGGGTCGCCCCGCAGCAGCGACGACAGCGAGCGGAAGGCGGACGTGAAGTCCACCCGCTGCGCGTGCAGCAGGGCGAGCAGGTCGTCGACGAAGGTGCCCGCGTCGGCGACTGACCCGTCGAGGCCGATCTTCGCGGCCATCGCCGCGTCCCGGTGCGCGTCGTATCGATCGGGGAACGTGCGCAGCACCGCGGTGACACGCTCGACGGCCGCATCGACGTCGTCGTCGATGAGCGGGAGCAGCGTCTCCGCGAGCCGGGCGAGGTTCCACTGCATGATCGGCGCCTGGTTGGCGTACGCGTAGCGGCCGCCGTGGTCGATCGAGCTGAACACGGTCGCCGGGTCGTACTCGTCCATGAACGCGCACGGGCCGTAGTCGATCGTCTCGCCGGAGATCGTGACGTTGTCGGTGTTCAGCACGCCGT
>JABDKP010000131.1 GCA_013002175.1 Ilumatobacter sp. | reverse complement strand
GGGGCGGGCCGGTGGATGTCCCACCGCTCCATGTCCTCGAGGCCCTCAGGCGGCGTGTCGAGCGCCTCACCCCACACGTTCCAGACGTTCCCGAGCACCTTGTCGCCGACCGGCACCTGGATGCCGTGGCCGAGGTTGCGCACGGACGCGCCGCGTACCAGGCCGTCGGTCGGCTTCATGCAGATTGCCCGCACGCGGGCGTCACCGAGCTGCTGGGCGACCTCGGCGAGGACCGTGTTGGTCTTGCCGTCGAGCGTGACGTCGAACTCGATCGCCGAGTTCAACTCCGGCAACGAGCCGCGCGGGAACTCGACGTCGATGACGGGGCCGGCGATGCCGACGACGCGTCCGTCCTTGAGTTCCTGTTGGGCTGAGGATTCGGTCATGGTCATGACGGTGGTTTCTCCTGGGATTCCGTTGCAGTCAGAGGGATTCGCCGTGCTCGGCGTGGTGGAGTTGCGGGGCGACGTCGCCGAAGACGCCGTCGCCGATGTCGAAGTAGGACTCGTCGCTGCCGCCGTCGTCGAGGGCCGCTGCGCCGCCGACGATCTCCATGATCTCAGCGGTGATCGAGTCCTGACGGGCGCGGTTCATCACGATGCTGAGGCTCTTGATCAGCTCCTCGGCGTTGTCGGTGGCCGACTTCATCGCCCGCTGGCGGAATGCGTGCTCGGACGCCGCCGCGTTGAGCAGGGCGGCGTACACGCGGGCCTCGACGTAGCGCGGCAGGAGCGAGTCGAGGATCGTCGTCGGGTCGGGTTCGAATTCGTAGTCGCCGCCGGAGCCGTCGCTCGATCCGGCCTTGCCGTCGCCACCGACGATCGTCTCGCCGCTGAGCGGAACCAGCGGGCGGAGCACGACTTCCTGGCTGCCGGCCGACACGAACCTGGTGTAGACGAGCTCGACGCGGTCGACCTGCCCTGACGTGAACAACTCGACGACGTACTCGCCGATCTGGCGCGCGTCCTCGTAGCTCGGCTGGTCACTGAAACCCGAGAAGGCCGTGCTGAGGCGGTAGTCGCGGAACCGGAAGTACCCCTCGGCCTTCTTGCCGACCGGCACGATCGTGTAGTTCTTGCCGGCGAGGACGTCGGCTTTCACCTCGCCCTCGGTCGCCCGTTGGATGCCGGCGTTGTACCCGCCGCAGAGACCACGATCGGCGGTGATCGCGACGTAGCACGTCGTTCGGACGTCGTCGCGCCCGGCGAGCATCGGCGAGTCGGTCGACCCGCCCGCGGCCGCGAGATCCTTGACGACCTCGGTGATCTGCTCGGAGTACGGAACCGCCGCCTGCACACGCTGCTGCGCCTTGACGATGCGCGACGCCGCGATCAGCTCCATCGCGCGGGTGATCTTCTTCGTTGCCTGCATCGACTTGATGCGGCCGCGCAAGATCCGTTCCTGACCACCTGCCATTACACGTTCCTCCGGCTCCGCGCACGCGGCTGCGACCGGGCGAGGTCGCTGCGTCCCGTCGTCGTGCAGTTCATCGAGTCGTTACTCCGTCGCCAACGTCTTGTTCGATTCGGCGGCACCGAGCTCGTCGGCATCGACCGAGGACGGGTCCACCGCGTGGCCCGCAGCCTCGTCGGAGGCCACGAACTGGGCTTTGAACGCCTCGACCGCCGTGGCGAGACCGTCAGGGATCTTCGACGTCTTCAGCTCGTCGAGCAGCCCGGCATGCGTGCCGTGCATGTACTCCAGCAACTCGGCCTCGAAGCGCTTGACGTCGGCGACCGGCAGGTCGTCGAGGTAGCCGTTGGTGCCGGCGAAGATCGACACGACCTGGTCCTCGACGCGCATCGGCGAGTTCAGCGGCTGCTTCAGCAGCTCGACGAGGCGGTAGCCGCGCTCGAGCTGAGCCTTGGAGATCGCGTCGAGTTCGGAGCCGAACGTGGCGAACGCCTCCAGCTCGCGGAACTGGGCGAGGTCGAGCTTCAACGTGCCGGCGACGGCCTTCATCGACTTGATCTGGGCGGCGCCACCGACGCGGGACACCGAGATGCCGACGTCGACGGCGGGGCGGACGCCGGACTTGAACAGCGCGTCCTGGAGGAAGACCTGGCCGTCGGTGATCGAGATGACGTTCGTCGGGATGAACGCAGACACGTCGCCCGCCTTCGTCTCGATGATCGGCAACGCCGTCAGCGAGCCGGCACCGTTCTCGTCGGACAGCTTGGCGGCCCGTTCCAGCAGGCGGGAGTGGAGGTAGAACACGTCACCGGGGTACGCCTCGCGACCCGGCGGGCGACGCAGCAGCAGCGACAGCTGACGGTAGGCGTCGGCCTGCTTCGAGAGGTCGTCGTAGACGACGAGGGCGTGCTCGCCGTTGTCCATCCAGTGCTGGCCGATCGCACACCCGGCATACGGCGCGAGGTACTTGAACGGCGCCGGGTCGGCGGCCGGGGCCGTCACGACGACCGTGTAGTCCATCGCGCCGGCCTGGCGCAGCGTGTCGACCGTCTGCGCGACCGTGGAACCCTTCTGACCGACGGCGACGTAGATGCACTTCACGCCGAGGCCCTGCTGGTTCAGGATCGTGTCGATCGCGACCGTGGTCTTGCCGGTCTTGCGGTCGCCGATGATCAGCTCACGCTGGCCACGGCCGATCGGCGTCATGGCGTCGATCGACTTGATCCCGGTCTGCAGCGGCTCGTGCACCGGCTGACGGCCGAGGATGCCGGGGGCCTGCACCTCCATGCGGCGCTGCTCGGTGGACGTCAGGTCGCCGAGACCGTCGACCGGGTGGCCGAGTGCGTTCACGACGCGCCCGAGCATGCCGTCGCCGACCGGCATCGAGAGGATGCCGCCCGTGGCCTTGACGGTCTGGCCCTCTTCGATGTTGTCGACGTCGCCGAGCACGACGGCGCCGATCGAATCCTCGTCGAGGTTCAGCGCGAGGCCGACCGAGCCGTCCTCGAACTCGAGCAGCTCGTTGACGGCCGCGTCCGGGAGACCCGACACGCGGGCGATGCCGTCGCCGACCGACTCGATGCGGCCGACCGTGCGGGCTTCGAACGACGGTGCGAACCCCTCGAGGTTCTTCTGGAGCGCCGATGCGATGTCGGCGGCGGAGATGGTGAGTTCAGCCATGTGGATTGTCCCTTGTCAGCGAACGGGTGTCACAACCGGCTCTTGAGCCTGTCGATGCGGGTACGGACGGTGTCGTCGATGACGGTGTCACCGATCGTGGCGACGACGCCGCCGACGACGGTGGGGTCGACGACGGTCTTGAGCGTGAGCGACTTGCCGGTCGCGTTCTCGAGGGCGGCCTTCAACCGGTCGCGCTGGTCGTCGGTCAGCGCGACGGCAGTGCGGACCTCGGCGACGGCGAGGTCCTTGGCGCCTGCGGCCCGCTGCACGAGCTGGTCGACGATCGACGGCAGTTCGCGGCCGCGGCCGGAACCGACGACCATCGAGACGAGTTGGACGGTGGTGCTCGTGGCTTTCCCACCGAGGAGGTCCTCGACGATCGCCTGGCGCTTCTCCGCCGGCACCTGGTCGTTGGTGAGTGCGGCACGGAGTCCGTCGCTGGTCTCGTACGACCGGGCGAACCGGAACAGTTCGTCCTCGACCTCGTCGAGGGTGCCCTCGGCCCGGGCGATCTCGAACAGCGCTCGGGCGTATCCCTGGATGCGTGCGTCGCTCATGCGGACACTCCTCTCCCGGCTCCGACGTTGGAGATGTAGTTCTCGATCAGGTCCTGGTGGACGCTGCTGTCGAGCGTGCCGTCGACGACCCGATCGATCGCGTCCGATGCGTAGCGGGCGATCTCGGCGCGCAGCTCGTCGCTGCTCCGTCCGGCCGCCGACGCGATCTCAGCGTCGGCCCGGGCCTCCAGGGCTGCGACCTCGTTGTCGATGCGGACGCGACCGTCGGCGAGGAGCGCTTCGGCCTGCGCGTCCGCTTCGGCGTAGAGCCGGCTGCGCTCGCTGTCGATGTCGCCCTTGGCGGCACGAATCCGCTCCGCTTCCGCTTCTGCGGCCGCCTTGGCCGCAGCCGAGTCGTCGAGCTCCTTCTGGATCCGGGCGGTGCGATCGGTGAAGCTCTTCTTGATCGTCGGGCCCGCGAACTTCCACAGCAGCGCGAACACGATGATCGAGGCGAGCGATCCGGGGATCAGCTCCTTCATCGGCGGCAGGATCGGGTTCTCGGTGGTGATCTGGCCGTTGTCGTCGACCGGGAGGTGACCGTCCTCGGCAGTGATGATGCGCCCGGCGAGCAGCGTCGTGGTCGTCAGCAGGCTCATGCGTTGGCTCCCATTGCTTGGTCGACCGCGGTGCTGACCGTGCTGTCGGCGGGTGCCCGGCCGGTGGCCAGCTCGGCGGCGCTGGCGGCAACGGTCGACACGGCCGCTGCGACTTCGGACCCGGCAGCTGCGCGGGCCGCCTCGACCTCGGCCGCCGCCGCCCCGCGGCGTTCGGCGATCCGGGCGTTGGCGGCAGCGATCTTCTCGGACCGCTCGACTTCGAGCGTCGCCCGTGCGGCATCGACACGGCCGTGGGCGTCGGCGCGGACCGAGGCGACCTGGGCCTCGTACTCCGCGACCTCGGCCCGAGCAGACGCGGTGAGCGTCTCGGCCTTTTCGAAGTCGCCCTGGATCGAGTCGTAGCGCGCGGCCATGCCGGCGCGGACCTTCGGGAACAGCACGAACCGCAGCACGACCGCAAGCACGACGAACGCGCCGAAGCCCCACACCACTTCTTTCAGTTCGGGGGCGATCGGGTTCAGCTGGTTCTCAGCGACTTCGACTTCTTCCCCATGGCCTTCCTCGTCTTCGACCTGGACGACTCCCTCGACGAGGGAGAAGGCCAGCGAAGATCCGGAGGACATCACGACGGCTGTCAGCACGTCATCTCCTTACGGTCTCGAACGGACGATCGAACGGTGACACCTGGAACGGACAGGCCGGATCAGGCGAACTTGAGCAGAATGAAGACGACGAAGCCGATGAGGGCGAGTGCCTCGGTGAAGGCGATGCCGAGGAACATCGTCGTGCGGACCATGCCGGCCGCCTCGGGCTGGCGGGCCATCGCCTCGACGGACTTGCCGACGAGGTAGCCGATGCCGATGCCCGGGCCGATCGCGGCGAGGCCGTACGCGTAGCCGGCAGATGCCGCCGCGGCGGTGTTCTTCGCGTCAGCCGGATCGACCTGTGCGACGAGGGCGCTGAATGCTTCCATGGGGTGTTTTCTCCTGTGTGCTTTTCGTGAGATGGGTGAGATCGGGAACGGTGGGTCAGTGCTCGTCGCCGTGACCGACCGTGGAGTTGTTGATGTAGACGGCAGCGAGGATGGTGAAGATGTAGGCCTGCAGGAACGCGACGAGGATCTCGAACGCGGTGAGGAACATCAGCATGCCGAACGGCAGGATGCCCATCGGCACGAGGAACGCCTGCTTCGTCTCGGCCAGCACCAGCGACTCGGTCAGCAGCGCGAAGGTGACGAGCAGGATGTGACCGGCGAGCATGTTGGCCATGAGTCGGACGGTGAGGGAGAACGGCGTGACGAAGATCGTCGAGACGAACTCGATGCCGCCGACGAGCGGCTTCAGCGCGGTCGGCACGCCGGGCGGCCACAGCAGGTGCTTGAAGTAGTTGAGCCCCTGGTGTTTCAGCCCGGTACCGATGAACACGACCCACACGAGCAACGCGAGCGACAGCGGGATCGCGATGCGCGCGGTGGCCGGCATCTGGAACACCGGGATCACCTCGGGGATGTTGCAGAGGAAGATGAAGATGAACAGGCTCAGCAGGAACGGCGTCCACCCGAGGCCGGACTTGCCGAGCGTCTGCATCACGATGCCGTCCTCGATGAACTCGACGGTCGTCTCGGCGAGGTTGCGCGCGCCGGTCGGCGCCTTCTTCGCGTCCTGACGACTGGCGAGCAGGAACAGGACGATGCCGGCCAACGCGGCGATGACGGCGATCAGGCCGATCTTGTTGAACGTCGGGAAGATGTCCTTCCAACGCAAGATTTCGTTGATCGGCGGGAACTCGAGTCCGAACACGTATTTTCCGTTTCAGTCAGTGGGCGGCGAATGGGGCGATGAGTGAGATCGAGGATCAGATGCTGTTGTCGAGGTTCGACGCACTCGGCTTGAGCCCCGGATGGGCGAGCGACAGTGCGACATATTTCATCTCCCAGAAGAGGAGACCGAGGTGCGTCACGATGATGGTCGATCCGAGTGCCGGAAGTGAAATCCAACCGGCATCCTTCACGAGCCAGACCGCGATGAAGATCAGGCCGAGGCGGATCAGGTAGCCGAACAGCGCCGCGCCCATCATCAGTCCGACCGAGATTCGGGCCGCCACGGCGATCAGCGCCGCGGCCAGTGCGAAGTTGACGAGTACCAGCACGATGCCGTACGCACTCGACCAGGCGCCGTCGACACCCCACACCACGGCGCAGACGGCGATCAGTACGGGGGCGACCAGCAGGCCGCGCTTGACGAGGTCGGTCGACACGGCGACCTCGGGTGCGGGCCCGTCGAAGCGGGTGGTGAATGCATCGTTCGTGCCCGTGTGGTTCGTCACGTCGGCTCTCCGGGACGAGCGCCGTCGGGGACGGCTCTGCCGGCGGTGCGCCGGCCCTCGAGTTCGTCCATCCGCTCGTCGTAGCGGTACTTGAACTTGAGGAACAGACCGATCGAGCCGAGCACGGTCATCAGGACCATGAACACCGGGATCGTGCCGAACAGCCGGTCCAACCCGTAGCCCGCAGCGAGAAAGACGACGAGCAGGATCGCCGCATCCATGCCGTGCCCGAGGGAATCCTGGGTGTCGATTCGGGTCTGCGTGGGGAGAAGCTTCATCGGCGGAGGTTCGATCGACGAACGTCCCGGTCGGTCGAACCGGGAGCTTGTGAACGCATGCACAACCTACTGGTCGGACCCCGCCGGTGGCAACTCCGCCGGCAAGTTGGTGGCGACAGGGGCGCCCGGCTCGTCGTCATCGCCGGGCTCGCCCGCCGCGGGGTCGCCATGGTCGCCGTTCGCCGCGACCGTGTCGGTCCAGCGCCGGTTGCGGCCGACTCGCCGACGCGCGCGCACGCTCGGGTGCAGCACCGTGTACAGCACGATTCCGATCACCGCGATGCCGAACGGGAGGTAGGTCGGGTTCTGGTCCGTCAGGGTCGGGTACAGCACGAACGCCGACAGCAGCGCGGTCCACGCCCACAGGATGACGACGCTGCGGCGATGCCCGTGACCGAGGTTCATCAACCGGTGATGGAGGTGGCCCTTGTCGGCCGACGCGAGACCGGTCCCACTCGTCGCCCGCCGCACGATCGCGAACAGCGTGTCGACGATCGGCACCCCCAGAATCAGCAGCGGGATCGCAATCGGCGCGAGGAAGAAGTACGTCGTGCCGACCGACTCCTGTTCGACGGAATCGGCGCGCCCGCCGACCACGCTCGTCGACACCGCCATCAGCAACCCGAGCAGCAGCGCGCCACCGTCGCCCATGAAGATCCGGGCGGGGTTGAAGTTGTGCGGCAGGAAGCCGACGCACAACCCGACGGCGATCACGGCGAACAGCGGCCCGATGTTGGCGGTGTCCAGCAGATCCTGCTCGGTCAGCCGCTCGCTGTACAGGAAGAAGGCCAATGCCCCGATCGCCACGACGCCGGCCGCGAGCCCGTCGAGGCCATCGATCAGGTTGACCGCCTGGGTCATGCCCAGCAGCCACAGCACGGTGATCAGCGGCGTGAGGTCGTCGGACAGCAGCGTCGTACCGAGGTACGGCACGCGGAACGCGAACATCACGACGCCGAACTGAACGAGGGCGACACCGGCGAGGACGGTGCCGAACACCTTCGCCGGTGCCGAGATGTCGCGTACATCGTCGATGAACCCGACAGCGAAGATGATCGTCGCGGCGATCAACACCCCCCACGGCTCGGAGTTGCGCTCGAACAGCACGTCGAGTTCCCCGAGGAAGAACGCGGCGCCGAACGCAGCCACGAACCCGATGTACATCGCCAGGCCCCCGATGTCGGGGAGCGGTTCGACGTGGACGGTTCGGTCGTTCGGCAGGTACATCCAGCCGTACCGGCGCGCGAGCCTGCCGACGAGCGGCGTGACGACAAGCGTGGTGACTGCCGCAACCACACCGATCACGAGATATGACCCGGTCGCTGGCACGGAGGCTGATCCTACGCGGCCGCCGAATCAGGCCACGACCCCGCCCGGTGAGGTCAGTATGCGGGGAACCGCTTGCAGAGGTCGGCGACCTCGGCGCGGATCATCGCGAGCGAATCGGCGTTGCCGACCTCGCGCAGCGCCCGGGCGATCAGATCGGCGATCAGCGCCATCTCCGACTCGGTCATCCCCTGCGTCGTCACCGACGGCGTTCCGATCCGGACCCCGCTCGTGACGAACGGGCTGCGCGGGTCGTCGGGGATCGTGTTCTTGTTCAGTGTGATGCCCGCCTCGTCGAGCGTCGCCTGCGCGACCTTGCCCGTGAGTTCGCCGTCGAACGGCGTCAGGTCGACGACCATCATGTGGTTGTCGGTCCCCCCGGAGACGAGCCGGAACCCCTGCGTCACCAACGCATCGGCGAGCGCCGACGCGTTGCGCACGACCTGGTGCGCATACTCGCCGAACGCCGGGTCCATCGCCTCGCGGAACGCGATCGCCTTGCCCGCGATGACGTGTTCGAGTGGACCGCCCTGCCATCCCGGGAACACCGCCTTGTCGATCGCCTTCGCGTGCTCCTCCTTGCAGAGGATGCACCCGCCGCGCGGACCGCGCAGCGTCTTGTGGGTGGTGAACGTGACGACATCGGCGAACGGAACCGGATTGGGGTGTGCTCCACCGGCGACGAGCCCTGCGAGGTGAGCGATGTCGAACAGCAGCAACGCCCCGACCTCGTCCGCGATCGCGCGGAACGGTTCGGGATCGAGACGCCGCGGGTACGACGTGGTCCCGGCGACGATCATCTTCGGGCGATGGGCGAGCGCGAGCTCACGCACCTCGTCCATGTCGATGCGGTCCTCGGCGCCCGTCCCGTACGCGACGAAGTTGTACAGCAGCCCGCTCGCGTTCACGGGCGATCCGTGCGTGAGGTGTCCGCCGTGGTCGAGGCTGAGGCCGAGCACCGTGTCGCCCGGCTCGAGCAGCGCCTGATACACGCACATGTTGGCGTTCGCCCCGGAGTGCGGCTGGACGTTGGCGTGGTCCGCCCCGAACAACTGCTTGACGCGGTCGATCGCGAGTTGCTCGATGCCGTCGACGTTGACGTTGCCGCCGTAGTAACGCTTGCCCGGGTAGCCCTCGGCGTACTTGTTGGTGAGCACCGAGCCGGTGGCCGCCATCACGGCAGGGGATGTGAAGTTCTCGCTCGCGATGAGTTGCAGACCAGTCGTCTGACGCTCGGTTTCGCGCTCGAGCAACTCGAGGACGGCGGTGTCCGGATCGGTGTCGGATGGGAAGGGCATCGTGGTTCCTGACTGTCGGGTGACGTCTAGAAGTTGGATTCGAGTTCGATCAGTTGGTCGACGCGGCGGGCGTGGCGGCCACCTTCGAAGCCGGTGGACAGGAAGATGGAGACGACCTCCTCGGCGACGCCCGTGCCGACGACCCGGGCGCCCATCGACAGGACGTTCGCGTCGTTGTGCTCCCGCGCCATCCGGGCGGTGTAGAGGCAGTTGCACAGCGCGGCACGGACGCCACGGACCTTGTTCGCCGCGAGCTGTTCGCCTTGGCCGCTGCCACCGAGCACGATGCCGAAGTCGGCGTCGCCGTCGCGGACCGTCCGGCCGACTCCGGCGCAGATCGCCGGGTAGTCGACGGACTCGGTGGAGTGCGTGCCCTGATCATCGACGTCGTGGCCCGCGTCGTTCAACAGTGCGATGAGATGCTGCTTCAGGTCGTACCCAGCGTGATCGGAGCCGATTGCGATGCGTGCCATCGCGGTCGAGTGTAGAAGTCCGCGCCGCAGCGGACGCTCACGCGTTGACGAAACGTCTGCGAGGCCCCGCTTGGGGCATCCGCCACGGTGATCTCTATGGTCATCGCGTGAGCTTGGACCCGCGGACCCCGGTGATCGTCGGGGTCGGCCAGTACAACCATCGCGCCGACGGCATCGACGATGCCCTGGAACCCGTCGCGCTGATGGAGCAGGCCGTCCTCGCAGCCGCTGCGGACGCCGGCCTCGACGGGCCGCCGGCGGCGGACTCCGTGCGCGTCGTCAACGTGATCGGGTGGAGATATCGCAATGCGCCGCGGTTCCTCGCACGGCGCCTGCGACTCGGCGGCGACGACCAGTCGGGCGTCGAGCTCGCCGAGACGACCAGTGGGGGCAACAGCCCACAGTCGCTGGTCAACGTCACCGCGACGGAGATCCTCGACGGATCGGTCGATGTCGCGATCCTCGCCGGGGGCGAGGCGTTCAAGACGTTCATGCGCGCTCGCCGGACCGGCGCCACGCTCGACTGGGCGAAGGCCCCGGACGACGACCGGCCACGGGTGATCGGTAAGGCACTGGACATGAACCTGCCCGAGGAAACCGCGCGCGGGCTGGTGATGCCGGTTCAGATCTACCCGATGTTCGAGACCGCGCTGCGGGCCGCCGCCGATCGGACCGTCGCCGAACACCAGCGGTTCCTCGGCGAGCTCTATGCGGGGCTCAGCGAGGTGGCAGCGGCCAATCCGCACGCGTGGATCCGCGAGGCGAAGACCGCCGACGAGATCATCACGATCTCGGACAGCAACCGGATGATCGGCTTCCCCTACCCGAAGCTGATGAACTCGAACAACGACGTCGACATGGGCGCGGCGATCATCATGTGCTCGGTCGAGGCCGCAGCGCAGATGGGCGTCCCACGCGACCGGTGGGTGTTCCCGCACGCCGGCACCGACTCCCACGAGCATCCCTTCGTGTCGCACCGCGAGACGTTCGCGCAGACGCCGGCAGTGCGACTGGGCGGCCGTCTGGCGCTGGCCAACGCCGGCGTCGACATCGACGACGTCGCTGTGATCGACCTGTACTCGTGCTTCCCGTCGGCGGTCCAGCTGGGCGCCGAATCGCTCGGCGTCGACCTCGGCCGTCAGTGGTCGCGAACGGGCGGGCTGACATTCGCCGGCGGGCCCTGGAACAACTACGTGATGCACGCAATCGCCACGGTCGTCGACGATCTGCGTGAGCAGTCCGGCGAGCACGGGTTCGTGTGGGCGAACGGGGGCTACGCGACGAAGCACGCGTTCGGCGTGTACTCGACGGACCCGCCGACGGCGGCGTTCCGCCACGAGTCGCCTCAGGCGGCTGTCGACGTGCTGCCGCGCCGTGTGCTCGCCGCCCCTGCCGACGCCGCCGGCGCCGCGACTGTCGAGGCGTACTCCGTGATGTTCACCCGAGACGGGGTGCCAGAGACTGCGCTGGCCTCCTGCCTGCTCGCCGACGGGCGGCGCGCATGGGGCACGTCCGACGACGCTGCCGTCGCCGCCGCGATGTGCGACGGCGAATGGGTCGGCGTCGGCGTCGACCTGACCGCCGACGGTGCCCTGATCATCTGACGTTCACGACGAGATGACGTCGTTGCCACCGAGGACCCCCTGATCGGGACAGTTCGCCGCGAGGTGGGCTTCGGTCTGCGGGATCGCAGCCGCGGTGATCAGGCTCGGGTCCTCGGCGATCCGCGGCACCGCGGCGGCGAACGCGTCGACCGCCGCGTCGACCGCCTCACCGTCGACGCCCGCGGGCAGGCTGACGATCATCTCCGGATCGTCGACGCCGCTGGTGGCGAGCTGCTCGAGCCAACTCACGCGGATCGCATCGAGGTCCTCGATGCCGGCGTTGCGGAGTTCGAGCTGTGCCCGTTCCGCGCGCCGCACGAAGGGGCCGGCGAACTCGTCGATCAGCGCCGCCCGCTCGCCTTCGATCGCCTCCGGCAGCGTGGCGCCCAGGTCGGCGGCCGCCGCCACCACCGCGGCCGAGGCCAGCACCTCGAGCCGATACGCGGCGGCGGGATCGCCGATCGCCGACGCGATCCCCAACGCCTGGAAGCTGCCGGCGAACTCGCTCCACGCACGACAGAAGTCGTCGTCGCTCTCGATCCCCGGTACGCCGGTGTCGGGGATCACGGCGATCGTGGTCGCGGACTCGGTCGCCGCGACCGACACGTCACCCTCGCCCTCGCTGCCGCCGACTGTCACCTCGCCGGAGTTGCGCACGAAGTCCGGGGCGGCGCTCGTCGCGGGGACGGCCGGGGTCGACTCGAGCGTTGCGCCGTCGCCCGCGTCATCGGCAGACGAGCATCCGGCGACCACGAGCAGCGCCGCAATCGCTGCGGTGGCGGTGCGGCGAACGCGGTGGTGCATGGGAACAGTGTGGCCCGGGAAATGGCATGCTCGCGGTCATGCCGGACGCGCCATCGTCATCGCCGCCGCCGAGTCGCCCGACGGTGCTGCTCGACTGCGACCCGGGCCACGACGACGCGATCGCCATCGTCACGGCGGCCCGCCACACGGACCTCGTCGGCATCACGACCGTCGCCGGCAACGCCCCACTGGAACGCACGACACACAACGCGCTGGTGATGCGGGACCTGCTCGGCATCGACGTGCCCGTTCATTCCGGGGCCGCGAGGCCGCTCGTCCGGGACCCGGTGTTCGCGGTCGACGTCCACGGGTCGAGCGGTCTCGACGGCGCCGACCTGCCTGCGCCGACGACGCCCCTCGACGGCACCGACGCCGCGCGCTTCATCGCCGCCACCGTCCGCTCGACCGAGGACGTGTGGCTGGTGCCGACCGGGCCGCTGACGAACATCGCGCTCGCGATGCGCATCGCACCCGACATCATCGACCGGGTTCGCGGCGTCTCGCTGATGGGCGGAGGGTCGTTCGGAAACCGCACGGCGACGGGTGAGTTCAACATCTGGGCCGACCCCGAAGCGGCCCACGTCGTCTTCGACTCCGGCGTCGACCTGACGATGGCCGGGCTCGACGTCACCCACCAGTTCCTCGCCACCGCCGAGCGGGTCGAGCGGGTCCGCGCCGCGGCAGGCGCGTTGGCGACCGTGCTCGCCGACCTGATGGTGTTCTTCTCCGCGATCTACCGCGAACGTCATGACGACGGCGCCCTGCTCGGTGGCGCCGTCCACGATCCGCTCGCCGTGCTCGCGATCACCCACCCGGACGTGTTCGGGTCGGTCCGGCGCCGCGTCGACGTCGAGACGCACGGCGTGTTGACGAGGGGGATGACCGTGATCGACGAGCGCCTGCTCCGCTCGCGCCCCGCCCCGAACTGCACCGTGCTCACGTCGGTCGACGCCGACACGGCGTTCGAGCTGATCCTCGATGCGATCACCCACTTCACGACCTGACGGCGGGGCGCGCGGGTCACGCCCGGTGTGCGCCGGGCTCCGTAGGCTTGGACCGGTGAGCGACCTCGATGACCGTTCGGGAGACGGCCGCACCGCCGGCGATGGTGCACCGGCCCGCGACGACGCTGCACACCTCGACACGTTTCTCCGCCAGCAGGCCCGCACGCAGCGGTTCACGCTGGGGGCGCCGCGCAATGTCGAGGTCTCCGCCGACGGCGAACGCGTCGTGTTCCTGCGCAGCGCCGGCGGCACCGATCCGGTCAATTCGCTGTGGGTGCTCGACGTCCCGACGGGCGTGGAACGGATCGTCGGCGACCCACGCGCGCTGCTCGGCGACACCGACCACGACCTCCCGGCGGCCGAGCGCGCTCGTCGCGAACGCACCCGGGAGGCGGCGGACGGCATCACGAGCTATGCCACCGACCCGGCCGGACAGGTCGTCGCCTTCCCGCTGGCGGGACGACTCTTCGTCGCCGGCCTCCTGACCGGGCTGGCGCGCCCCCTCGCGGTCGCCGGCCCCGTGTTCGACCCCCGGCCTGATCCGCTCGCGCGCCGCATCGCCTACGTCAGCGGCCGTCTCCTCTGCATCGGCGAGCTCGACGGAACGTGGCGGGTGCTCGCCGGTGATGATCCCGATGAGTCCGACACCGTGTCGTGGGGCAGCGCCGACTTCATCGCGGCGGAGGAGATGCACCGCTTCCGCGGCTACTGGTGGAGCCCGGACGGCACGACGATCGCGGCCTGCCGCGTCGACACGTCACCGGTGGCAGAGTGGGTGATCGCCGACCCTGCGCACCCCGAACGCTCCGCGACGACCCTGCGCTATCCGGCCGCCGGCGAAGCCAACCCGGAGGTGTCGCTGCACCTCCTCGGTTTGAACGGCTCGCGCGTCGACGTCGAGTGGGATCACGAATTCTTCCCGTACATCGCCTCGGTCGACTGGACGCCCCGCGGCCTCCTGATGCTCGTGCAGTCGCGCGACCAGCGCGGCACGATGACGCTGCGCGTCGACGAGATCACCGGCGAGAGCGAAGTGCTCGCGCACGACTACGACGATGCGTGGGTCGAACTCGTGCCGGGGGTCCCCCGACTGCTCGAGGACGGCGCGCTGCTCACGGCCGCGGACCGCGACGGTGTACGCCGGCTGCTGGTGGACGACGAGCCGATCACTCCCCCGGAACTCCAGGTGCGGGCGGTGGTGGCGACCGGCCGTGGCACGATCACGTTCCAGGCGAACCCCGTGGACGACGCAACGTCGATCCATGTCTGGCAACGTCACGCCGACGGCGCGCTCGTCGCGCTCACCGACGAGCCGGGAGTGCACAACGCCGCCGTCGGCGGTGACACGATCGTGATGCGGACGGCGACGCTCGACGAGCCGGGCACGCACACGACGACCCGTGCGGGGCACGTGATCGCGACGTCGGCGCAGCGGCCCCTCGTGACTCCCAACATCGAGTTCTTCACGTCCGAGCAGCACGGCCTCCACGCAGCCCTCCTGCTGCCCCACGATCACGACGGCACCCCGCTCCCCGTGCTGCTCGACCCCTACGGCGGGCCGCACGGTCAGCGCGTCACCCGGGCCCACGACGCGTACCTGACGTCGCAGTGGTTCGCCGACCAGGGCTTCGCCGTCGTCGTGGCCGACGGCAGAGGGACACCCGGACGCGGCTCGGCGTGGGAGCGGGCGATCCACGGTGACCTCGCGACCGCCCCGCTCACCGATCAGGTCGAGGCGCTCGAGTGCGTCGCGGGCGGTTCGGCATCGCTCGATCTGAGCCGGGTGGCGATCCGTGGCTGGAGCTACGGCGGCTACCTCGCCGCGCTCGCCGTCCTGCGCAGACCGGATGTGTTCCACGCCGCGATTGCGGGCGCGCCCGTGACCGAGTGGCGGCTGTACGACACGCACTACACCGAGCGGTACCTCGGCGATCCGGCGACGCAACCCGAGCAGTACGACGCGAGTTCGCTCCTCCCGCTCGCCGGTGCGCTCACCCGCCCGCTGCTGCTGATTCACGGACTGGCCGACGACAACGTCGTCGCCGCGCACACGCTCCGGCTGTCGTCCGCGCTGCTCGCCGCAGGCCGCCCGCACGAAGTGCTGCCGCTCGTCGGCGTCACGCACATGACGCCCCAGGAAGACGTCGCGGAGAACCTGCTCCTGCATCAGCTCGACTTTCTGCGCCGGTCGCTGGCCACGCCGGACGCATCAGTCGGCCGACCGGCGACCGCGACGACCACGACGGCATCGGCGATGTCGTCGTGAACCGGCGTCTGCTCGACCTGTACCGGGGCGTCGCCGTCCATGCGACGGCCGACGTGGAGCACCGGGCCGCACTCGAACTGCTGGCACTGGTGATGCTCGCCGACCACACGATCTCCGACGACGAAGTCGCCACTGTCCGGGAAATCGGTACCGAGTGGTCGGCGGACGGCGATTCGTTCGAGGACGCGTTGCGCCCTGCGATCGAGGCGGCGCGGCGGGCCATCGCGAGCGGTCACGTCGGTGACCTGATCGACCGCATCGACCTGCGGATCAACAGTCGCGTGCTGCGATCGGCGCTGTTCTCTGCGGCTCGCGAGGTCGCCGGCGTCGACGAGGAGGTCACGCCGGAGGAAGGCTCGATCCTCGCCGACATCGCCGTGCGCTTCGGCTGAACTCCTTCAACGCGGGCGTCGCGCCACCGCGATGCGATCACGTCCCGCCAGGTCGGGGCGGATCTCGATGTCGCCATAGTCGGCATCGGTGAGGAGGCGACGGACTGCGGCTCCCTGGTCGGCGCCGATCTCGATCACGAGTGCGCCGTCCGGCCGGAGATGGTCGGATGCGCCGGCGACGATGACCCTGATGTCGTCGAGCCCGTCGGCGCCGCCGAGCAACGCGTCCGCCGGCTCCCACTCCGCTACCGACGCCGCCAGGTCGGTACTGCCGTCGGCGACATACGGCGGGTTCGACACGATCACGTCGGCGCGGAGGTCGGGCGGCAACGCATCGAACCAGGAACCGGCCGCGATCCGGACGTTCTGGGCGCAACGGCCGATCCCGGCGAGGTTGGCCCGCGCCACGTCGAGGGCGTCAGCACTCGCGTCGGTCAACCAGACCGTCGTGCCGACGATCGGCAGCTCGTCTGCGAGGGCGAGGCCGATCGCGCCGGAGCCGGTACCGAGATCGACGACGGTGCGGGTCGGGCCGACGGCCGCAGCGAACTCGAGCGCGGCGCCCGCGACCACCTCGGTCTCCGGTCGGGGAATCAGCACGCGCCGGTCGATCGCGAGGTCCAAGCGCCGGAACGACCAGTGTCCGAGCACGTACTGGAGCGGCTCGCCGGTGCGATGGCGGGCCACCATCTCGTCCAACCGGCGCACCATGCGCACCGTCGGCGGATCGTCGAGGATCGACAGGAACTCGTCGCCGAACGTCGCCGATGCCGTCTCGCACAGCCACCGTGCAGCGGTTCGATCGTCGAGCACGTCGGCCGTCTCGCCCCAGAGACCCCGCCAGGTCGTCGCGTCGTCGGGCGCGTGCGGCATGGTGCTCAGCCGTCGCCCTGCCCTGCCGCCAGCAGCCGGGCGCGTTCGTCGGCGGCGAGCGCGGCGACGACCGGCTGCAGATCCCCGGCGAGCACGTCGGCGAGGCGGTACAGGGTGAACCCGATGCGGTGGTCGGTGACCCGGTTCTCCTTGAAGTTGTACGTCCGGATCTTCTCGCTGCGTCCGCCGCCACCGGTCTGCGACCGCCGCTCGGCCGACATCTCCTCGTCCCGTTCCCGCTGGGCGAGTTCGTACAGCCGCGCCCGAAGCACCGTCATCGCTCGCGCCTTGTTCTGCAACTGCGACCGTTCGTCCTGCATCGACACGACGAGGCCGGTCGGGCGGTGGGTGATCCGGACCGCCGAGTCGGTCGTGTTGACGCTCTGCCCGCCGGGCCCACTCGCCCGGAAGACGTCGATGTCGAGCTCTCGTTCGTCGATCGACACGTCGACCTCGTCAGCCTCGGGCAACACGGTCACCGTTGCCGACGACGTGTGGACCCGACCCTGGCTCTCGGTCACCGGCACCCGCTGCACGCGGTGCGGCCCGCCCTCGAACTTGAGGTTGCGCCAGGCGGTGTCACCGCGCACTTCGAAGGTGATCTCGTTGAGGCCGCCCATGTCGCTGGGCGCCGACGACAACACGTCGAGCCGCCACTTCTGCTGATCGGCGTACGCGGCGTACATCTCGTAGAGATCGCGGGCGAACAGGTTCGCTTCCTCGCCGCCCTCGGCACCTCGGATCTCGACGATCACGTTCTTGCCGTCATGCGGGTCGACGGGCAGCATCATCTCGCGCAGCTCGTCTTCGAGTACGGGGAGCTCCGCGTTGGCCGCTGCGATCTCCGCATTGAGCAGCTCGCGCTCATCGCCGGAGGCGCCCGTGAGCATGTCGCGGGCGGCATCGCGGTCGGCGGTGCGAGCGAGGAACAGCCGATACTTCTCCACGACCGGGCCCAGCTCGTTGTACCGCTTCGACAACGTTCGCAGCTGTGCCGGATCGGCGAGCACCTCGGCGTCGGCGAGCTGGTGTTCGATCGTCTCGTACTCGTCGCTGACCTGGCGGAGGCGGTCCAACATGGCGAGTCGAGGCTAACGAGTCACAGGTCGAGCGCGACGAACTCGATCGGCTCCACGAGTTGCCCGGCGAGATCGCGCGTCATCGCGATGTCGTCGCGCTCGGGCACTGCGGCGATCACCGGAATTCCGTACATCGCCTGGACGTCGGCGACGTACGGGACGAGGTCGAGGTCGACACCGGCGGAGAACACGACGGCGATCCGATCGCCGTTGTCGCGGGCACCGGTCGCGACGCACGGCACCGGGTCCTTCAGATTGGGACGGCGGATCGGGGGCTCGGCGGCCGCCAGTTCCGCGAGACCGATCCGGCCGGGATACTGCACCGCATGCCACCGGAGCAGGCGCTCGCGGCCGAGTCGGTTGAGCGGGTGAGGTCGGTCGACGGCCGACCGGTACCGGGACACCGTCGCGACAACCGCTGCCAGTGCCTCCGACGTCGGCAGCTCGCCGTGGAGCATGTGGAACGCCTCGCGATCGGCGCCACCGACGCCGACTTCGAGCTGGACGCCGTCGGCCAGGGGCGACACCACCGGATCGACCCCCGGTTCGGCGAGGAAACCGACGGTCGGCCGGTCGACGACACGGCACACCTCGAGCCCGCGCACCTCTCCGAACACGACGCCGTGCTCGACGTTCGGTTCTGCGCCGGCATCTGCGATCCGGGCGGTGAACCCGAGATGCTCGGCCGACGCGGGCGGCGGTGGGGCGAGCGGCTCGGCGACGACCGGCAGCAGGGTGCGCTCCTCGGCGAACCAGACCGAGATCGGCGTCGTGAACGCCGAGGCGCGTCGTGCGAGCGTGCCGCCGCCGACTTCGGCGACGACATGCAGCGTCCGGGCATCGCGGCGTAGCGCCCACGCCAGCACCGCACCGAGGCTGCGCTGCGCGTCGCCGTCGACGATCACCCAGGCCGCGTCGCCGTCGCGCAGCGCCACGCCGTTCGGCAACGAGTCCGGGTCGGCGTCGATCGGTGTACCGAGATGCTCCGCCACGAGCGTGCGCAGCTTGACGCCGAGCAGTCGAGGGTTGCGCCGGTCGCTCACACCGTGACGCTACCGGCGCCGGCGTCAGCGCTCAGATGAAGTAGCCGTTGACGTCGGCGACCAGGTCGACCGTGCCCTCGCGGTTGTAGAGCCGGATGTTGCCGTCCGCACCGATCTTCGCGACGACGAGGTTGGGGACCGTGTCGCCGACCCCGACGTTGAGGTTCGCTGCGAGCGGTCGCGGCACACCGTCCGGGTACACGGTGATGTAACCGGGCGCGGAGGCTGCGACGGCGGTGACGTTGAGCACGACCGCCGACGCGTTGGCCGGGACGCCGCCACGGCCGGCGACGCGGAGGATGACCTCACTGTCGCGGCCGAGGCGGGCCCGGGGCGCACCATTGCCCTCGCGGGTGTCGAGGATTCGCGCCGGCGTCACCGGCATGTGTCGGGTTCCGACGTCGTCGGAGTAGCACGCCACGACGTCGGCAACCAGGTCGACGCTGCTGTCGCTGACGTACAGCGAGATCTTCCCGTCGGCGCTCACCCTGGACATCACCAGGTTCGGGATGTCGTGGCCCGGTACGTAGTTCAGGCTGGCAACGCCGGGGCGCTTGGCGCCGCGAGCGTGCACAGTGACGTATCCGGGGCCGGCGGGTGCCACCGACGTGATGTTCAACACCACGGCCTTCACCCCCGTTGCCGGTACGCCGCCACGGCCCGCGACCACCACGTCGATCGTCTGGCCGCCGCGGACGCGCCCGGCCGCGGTCCCGGTTCCGTCGCGTGTGTCGAGCAGCCGGTGCGGCACGAGCGGGCTCAGCCGTGAGGCAGCCGACGTCGAGTAGTACCCGGCGATGTCGACGATGCAGTGCGTCGAACCGGCGTTGTTGTAGACGACGAACTCGCCCCCGTCGTCCACTGCGGTGACCACGAGGTTGCCCATGACCCGCTCGGCGGTCGGGTTGAGGTTGGCCGCGAGCGGGCGGGTGACGCCACGCTCGTAGATCGTGAGGTAGGTGTCGGCCTCGGTCTCGGCCGCGGTGACGTTGACGACGACGGCGGTCACGCCCTTCGTCGGCAGCCCGGCGATCCCCGCGGTCTTGACGACGAGCGTGCCGCCCGGACCGAGCTTCTGCTTCGGCGCGCCGGTCCCGAACCTGGTGTCGACGAGCCGCTTCGGTTCGATCGGCACGAAATCGCCCGCACGATCCGGGGGCAACGTCGGCGCGGGTGAACTCGGTGGGGCGGCGAACAACCCGAGGTCTTCGGTCGTCCGCCCGAGCACCTCCGTGCTGTCGCCGCCGAGCCAGCCATCGATGATGCTGCCGTAGTAGTCACGGAAATCGACGTGGTGTCCCATCCGGTCCCAGCGGCGCAAGCCGGCGATCGCCGGGCGCTGACCGTACCGGCCGCCCCTGACCTGTTCGCCGAACACGAAGTGCGGGGCCGACGTGCCGTGGTCGGTGCCGGCGCCGTCGTTGCCGTGGCTCGTCCGTCCGAACTCGGAGTACGTCATGACGGTCACCCGCGACGCCCACTGGGCGTTGAGCACGTCGAAGAAGCGCAGCAGCGCCTCGTTCAGTTCGGCCATCCGCAGCGGGTGCATGTCCGGCTGACCGGCATGGCTGTCGAAGTCGCCCCAGGCGGCACTGAGCACGCGGAAGCCGAGGTTGGCGTTGATCAGCCGCGCCGCCACGTCCAGGCTCGCAGCAATGTCGGTTTCCGGGAGCTCGTCGGGGATGTGCGGGCCGATCGTCTTGGCGACGTCGAGCTGGTCGACGAACGCCTGGCTGACCTCGCGGGGCCAGAACCCGAGTGCGTCGTCGTTCATGCTGCGGATCGTCTCGTACTCGCGCAGGTCGCTTTCGCGCGTGCCGGCCCCGAACGACGGACGGCTCGCCGGAACCGCCGTCGCGCGGGCGGACCGGCCGAGCATGTGCAGCGGTAGCGTCGTTCCGATCTCGGCCGCTGCGAAGAGATCGCTCGACCCGCCGAGATGGCCGTCCAGCCAGCGGCCGACCCACCCGCTCGTCGGGATCCCCGTGGGCTTGCCGGACATCCACTTCGCCATCGAGTTGAAGTGGCTGAGGTCGGGGTTCGGGTAGCCGATGCCCTCGACGATCGCGAGCTGGTCGCGATCCCAGAAGTCCTTCAGCGCCGTGAGCGCCGGGTTGAGGCCGGTGGTCGCATCGATCGGCAGTGTCTCCGCCGCGGGGATCGCCAGCGCGCCGTGGTGGTCGTAGTAGGTGCCGTCGGTGATCGGCACGACCGTGTTCAGGCCGTCGTTGCCCCCGTGCATGCCGATGATGACCAGGATCCCGTCCTCCGGCCCGATCGGGCCGGCGGCCCATGACGTGTTGCCGCCCCCGGCGAGGACCGAGTCGAGCAGCGACGTCCCGGGTCCGGCGACCATGCCGGCGCCGATGCCCATCCCGACCAGCTGGAGGAATCGGCGGCGGTCGAGGCGGTGAGCATCGGTGAACGCCAGTTCACTCGTCGAGAGGTTGGCGATGGCGCCTGCGGTGGAGATGTCGTGTTCGAGCATGGTCGGCCTCAGGCAGTGTGCAGTTCGGGGGCGAGCAGGATGAGGAGGAGCGCATTTCTGCGCTCCCAGACCGAGCCGGCGGCGACGTGGTCGACAATTCGTTGCCGCGTCCCCGGGGTCAAGCGGACGGCGAGCAATTCGAGCATCGTGTCGACGACCTCGGCGTCGGTCATCGATGGGATGTAGTCCGGCCAGGGGCTCCGGTCGATCAACGCCGCCTGCGTCAGGCGGCCGTTGCGCATCTCGAGATAACCAGTGCCGTCGGTGCGCCAGTATTCACGGCTCGCCCGCCAGTTGAAGCTCTGGCAGGCCCGCGCCCGCGCTTCCATCGCGCTGGCGTTGACGTAGTACCCGTTCGTCTTCCAGCCGCTGACGTTCGGCGGCCGCAGCGGCTCTTGGCCCATGTTGGTCATCAGCCACGTCGGAGTGACGTCGTCGGATCGCGCGCCGATCGCGTACAGCACCGAGACGACCCAGTCGATCGGGGACCGCACGAGGCCGGCCTTGACCGAATCGGCGTAGAACTCGTCGCGGGTCAACATCGTCCTGACCCACGGCACGACGTCGAAGTCGCCCGCCACGAGGGCGGTCCGCATCGCCGTGATCACCGCATCCGGCGGGTGCTCGTCGGCGAAGTCGACCCACAGCTTGCGGGACAGGAACTCGGCCGCGACGTCCCGCGTGCGGCGCCCGCGATTGCCGACGACGTCGGCGTCGGCGGGGACGATGCCCCGCCCGAGGATGACGTCGATCGTCTCGAAGCCGTGCTCCTCGGGATTGCCACCGACGTTGATCGTCGCGCCGAGGAAGTGTTTGATCGAACTGTCGTGGTAGATCGGCTCCCACGGGTGCTTCGGACGTCCGTCGCGCCAGACGTACTCGCCGGTCTGCCAGTTGTCGGAGTGCCCGGTCCAGGCTGCCGTCGCCGCTTCGACGTCGCCCTCGTTGTAGTTGCCGACGCCGAGCAGGAAGAGCTCCATCAGCTCGCGGGCGAAGTTCTGGTTGGGCGACTCGGCCTCGTTGCGGTTGTTGTCGAGGTAGCGCAGCATCGCGACCTGCAGCGACATCGACCGTGCGATCGAGGCGATGTCGGTCAGTCCGTCCGTGCGGAACAGATCGATCTGCTCGCGCATCAGCTCGGCGGTGCCGACCTTGCCGAATTCGCTGACGAAGTGGCCGTGCCAGAACAGCGACATCTTCTCCTGCAGCGGCCGCGCCGAGTCGTGGGCCATCCGGTTCAGCCAGAAGTGCTTGAGATCCTCGCCGCGCAGCCAGTTGGAGTCCTCGGCCCGGAACACCACCGACGGCGGGTTCGCCGGCACGGCGAGGACGTTGTCGACAGCGGCCTCGAGGCTGGCCAGTGCGAGCAGTTCGTCGACCCGGTCCTGCCGGTCGACGAACTCGGTGCGGCGGAGAAGGTGTCGAACGTTCGACTCGTTCAGCTCTGGCACGGTTGGTCTTCCCTCATGTCTGTGTGTGTCGGCGGGCAGTTGCCCGTCGTCCGCCCATCGGCACGAGGTCCCAGGGGGTTGAACCGCGTCCATCACCATTTCGTAACGTATTCGTCATGTTACCGACATCTGTCGCGTTGGCCGAGCCGAACACCAGGGGGAACGCGAAAAGCCGCCCTGACGGGCGGCTTTTCGTGGTGTCGATCTTGTTGAACTCTTGAGCGGGCGGAGCGCCCGAACAGGTCAGTCCTCGGTCGTCGCGGGGGCGTTCTTGCGCTGACCGTAGCGACGGTTGAAGCGCTCGACGCGGCCACCGGAGTCGACGAGCTTCTGCTTGCCGGTGAAGAACGGGTGGCACTCGTTGCAGAGCTCGACGCTGAGGTCGCCACCGACGGTGGACTTCGTGGTGAACGTGTTGCCGCACGAGCACTTCACGGTGGTGTCGGTGTAGTCGGGGTGGATGTCGGTCTTCATGATGCGTTCCTACTTTCGATCTTCTGGTGACGGCTGAACCGAGTTCGTCGTCGACAGATCAGGCGGTGAGAGTGTAACCAGCACCCCCCAGGTTTTGTTCCTGGCCAGCGGGAGTGCAGGTGGCGAACACCCGACCAGTCATCCGAGCGCAGCGAGTTCGGGCACCGCCCGAAGACTGAGATCCAGCGGCGAAACCGCTGCGGCGGCGCAGCCGCCCGACGCCGAAGGCGTCGAGATCTCACATTCCTGGTTGTTTGGCGATCTCGCTGAGGAACTCGGCGTTCGTGCGGAACGTCTTCAACCGGTCGATCAGCAATTCGAGGCCCGGGGCGGCATTGCCGTCGGCCGCGAGCCCGGACAGCACCCGGCGCAACTTCCACACCATCTGCAGCTGCTTGCGGTCGAACAGCAGCTCCTCGTGGCGCGTCGACGACGCGTCGACGTCGATCGCCGGGTAGATGCGCCGCTCGGCGATACGCCGGTCGAGCCGCAACTCCATGTTGCCGGTGCCCTTGAACTCCTCGAAGATCGCCTCGTCCATGCGGCTGTTCGTGTCGACGAGCGCCGTGGCGAGGATCGTCAGCGAACCGCCCTCTTCCACGTTGCGCGCCGACCCGAAGAACTTCTTCGGCGGATACAGCGCGCCGGCGTCGATACCACCGGACAGGATCTTGCCGCTCGCCGGAGCGGCGAGGTTGTACGCCCGGCTGAGGCGCGTGATGCCGTCGAGGATGATGACGACGTCCTTGCCCTGCTCGACCATGCGGCGGGCCTTCGCGATCGCCATCTCGGCGACGTGGGTGTGCTCGTCGCTGGGCCGGTCGAACGTCGACGAGATCACTTCGCCCTGCACCGACCGCTTCATGTCGGTGACCTCTTCGGGCCGCTCGTCGATCAGCAGCACGATCAGCTCGACGTCGGGGTCGTTGAGCTCGATCGACTTGGCGATCGTCTTCATCACGGTGGTCTTGCCGGCTTTGGGTGGCGAGACGATGATGCCGCGCTGGCCCTTGCCGATCGGCGAGATGAGGTCGATGATCCGCGCTGTCATGTTGGCCGGATCGCTCGGGTCCTCCAACCGCAGCTGCTGGTCGGGGAAGAGCGCCGTGAGGTCCTCGAAGCGGGGTCGCTTCTTGGCTGCCTCCGGGTCGCCGCCGTTGACCGACTTGACCTCGATCAACTGCGGGTTCTTCTCGTTGCGCTGTGCGGGCCGCATCATGCCGACGACGAGGTCACCGCGTCGCAGCCCGTACTGGCGCGCGACCTTGACCGTGATGTACGCGTCGGCCTTGCTCGGCAGGTACCCGTTGACCCGCAGGAACCCGTATCCCTCGTCACGCACGTCGAGGTAGCCGGTCACCTCGGTCGGCTCGTTGGACAGCGGCTGACCCTCCTGGTCGAGCAGCTCGAGGTCCTCGCCCTGGGGGCCCTCTTGGCCGCCGCGGCCGCCCTTGCGGCGGCGCCGGCGCCGCTTGTTGCCACCCTCGCCGCCCCCGCCGTCGTCGTTGCGGTTGCGGTTGCCGTCATTGCGATTGCCGTCGTTGCGATTGCGGTTGCCGTCGTTGCGGTTGCGGTTGCCGTCGCCGGACTTGGCGTCGCCACCCCGGTTGCCGTCGGTGCGTTTGCCGTCGCCGGACTTGCCGTCGCCGGACTTCGATCCGTCCCGGTTGCCGTCGGTGCGCTTGGTGTCGCCGGACTTGGTGTCGCCGGACTTCGATTCGCCTCGGCCGGCTTCGTCGCCGCCCTTGGCCTCACCGGCTGACGAGTCGCCGACGGCGCGGGTCGTCGTGTCGACACCCTGCTCGCGCAGCGCGAGCTCCCAGTCGGCGAGCGGCTCACCGTCCTCGCCGAGCACGACGCCGTCCGGCGACGATTTCGGTGCGTCGGTTGCCGGGGCCGGGCCGTCAGCCTGCTGCTCAGCACCGTCGGACTTCGCAGCACCGCCGTCGGAGCGATCCGGCGCGGCGTCGGCTGCGCCGTTGCTCGACGCCGCGGCACTGGACGGGCCGGTCGAGTCGAGGATCTTGTCGATGATGTCGGACTTCTTGAGTCGGGCGTTGGCCTTGACGCCGAGCGCCTTGGCCATTTCCAACAACGTGTCCTTGTCCTTGGATTCAAGGACGGACTGTTCGAGGGCGGCTCCAGCCACGATGTTCCTCTCCTCCCGCGGCGCTTTCACAGGTCGCGAGAAGTGATCAGATGTCAAGAGAAGGGGGATTGCGTCGTCGGGCCGCGCCCGACGGTTCTCCTGAGCGGAATTCGCACACAACCGAGAGTTCGGGGTGCGACTCGGTGAACCGAGTGCTGATCACGTTACTCAGGTGACGAAACCAAATGCAACGTTATGTGCACGAACTGCGCCACCGGGTGAGACCGCTCGGCCCGCACGACGCTACGCGCGTCGGGTGAGGCGCTCGACAAGGCCCTCGACTGCGGCGAGGTCGTTGGCGACGGTCTGCGTGCGCTCCTCGAGTTCGAACAGGTCGGCGAGGTGCGGGGGCAACTCCGGACGTACACCGATGGCCTGCTCGACGGCGTCGGGAAACTTCGCCGGATGGGCGGTCGCGAGCGTCACGACCGGTCCACTCGGGCGGTCACCGACGGTCGCCAGCATCCGCGCGGCTGCCGTCCCGGTGGCAGAGTGGGGGTCGAGGACGTAGCCGGTTTCGGCGTGCACCCGCTCGATCTCGGCGAGCGTGGTCGCATCGTCGAACGCGGCGGCGCGGAACGTGCCCGAGATGTACCGGTCGCGCTGGTCGTCTTCGATGTCGAGCCGGCCCGTCGAGCGGAAGCGGGTCATCTGCTCGGCGGTCATCCCGCCGTCGCGGCCGTTCATCTCGAACAGCAGCCGCTCGAAGTTCGACGAGAACTGGATGTCCATCGACGGGCTGAGCGTGGGCACCACGTCTCGCGACGTCATGTCAGCGTCCTGGACGAAGCGGGTCATGATGTCGTTCGCATTCGACGCAAGGATGAACTCGCGGATCGGCGCACCCATCTCCCGCGCGATCCACCCGGCGAGCACGTTGCCGAAATTTCCGGTCGGCACGCTGAACGTGACGGGCTCGGCGAACGTCTCGGCCGCAGTGACGTAGTAGACGGTCTGCGCCATCACGCGCGCCCAGTTGATCGAGTTCACCGCGGACAGTCGGTTGCGCTCGCGGAATGCGGCGTCGTTGAACATCGCCTTGACGAGATCTTGACAGTCGTCGAACGTGCCCTCGACCGCAACGGCGTGCACGTTCGGCGCGTCGACCGTCGTCATCTGCCGCCGCTGCACCTCGCTGGTTCGTCCGAGCGGGTAGAGGATGACGATGTCCACGTGCTCGCAACCAGCCACGCCGTCGATCGCGGCCGAGCCCGTGTCGCCACTGGTCGCGCCGACGACCGTGACCCGCTCGCCGCGCGCGCCGAGGACGTGGTCGAACATCCGGCCGACCAGCTGCAACGCGACGTCCTTGAACGCCAGCGTCGGCCCATGGAACAACTCCTGCACCCACTGATCGTGGTCGAGTTGCACGAGCGGCGCGACCGCCGGATGACGGAACGTGGCGTACGCCTCGGAGCACAGGTGGGTCAACGTGATCTCGTCGAGGTCCGGCTCGACGAACGGCAGCATCACCTCGACCGCCCGCTCGACGTAGGTGTGTGCGGCGGACGTCGGGAGCTTCGGCCAGCGCTCGGGGACGTACAGGCCGCCGTCGGACGCCAGGCCGGCGAGCAGCACGTCCGCGAAGCCCAGCTCGGGCGCCGCGCCACGGCTGGACACGTACTGCACGGTCAGTCCCCGATGACGCGCAGCAAGCCGCCCACGTCGAGCACGACGTCGAGGTCGCGCAAGTCGCGCACCGTCGACTGGACGTCCTTCTCGCGGGCCTCGTGGGTGATGAACACCAGGCGTGCGTCGGGTCCGTTGCCCTCCTGCTCGGCGACGCGGATGCTGACGCCGTGCTCGGCGAAGACGCCGGTGACCGCGTGGAGCACGCCCGGCTGGTCGGCCACGTCGAGGCCGAGGAGGTACTCGGCCGAGGTCTCGTCGATCGGACGGATCGTCGCCTTGCCGAGCTCGCCGAGCGAGCCGTGGGTGCCGGCCCGGAGGTTGACCGCCGCGTCGACGACATCACCGAACACCGCGCTCGCGGTCGGCGCGCCGCCGGCACCGCGGCCGTAGAACATCAGCGAATCGACGAAGTCGCCCTCGACGAACACCGCATTGAAACTGTCACGCACCGTCGCCAGCGGGTGTTGCGCCGGAACCATCGTCGGATGGACCCGCACGCTGATCTCGTCGGACTCGTCGTCGCGCTCGACGATGCCGAGCAGCTTGACGACGTAGCCGAGCCGGCGGGCAATCGCGATCTCCGACGCAGTGATCGCGCTGATGCCCTCGTGGTAGACGTCGCCCGCGACGACCTTGGCGCCGAACGCGACCGTGGCGATGATCGCCGCCTTCGCGCCCGCGTCGAACCCCTCGACGTCTGCGGTCGGGTCGCGTTCTGCGTACCCGAGGCTCTGGGCGTCCTTCAGCGCCGCGCCGTAATCGGCGTCGCCACCGGAGTCGACCGCATCGGTCATCTTCGTGAGGATGTAGTTCGTCGTCCCGTTGATGATGCCGAGCACACGCCGGATCGGTTCGCCGTGGAGGCTCTCGCGGAGCGCGCGCATCACCGGGATGCCACCGGCGACCGCAGCCTCGAACAGCAGATCGCGCCCGGCCGCATCCGCGGCCGCGTAGAGCTCGGCGCCGACGTTGGCGAGCAGCTCCTTGTTGGCGGTGACGACCGGTTTGCCGTTGGCGAGCGCGGCGAGAATCAGCTCCCGGGCCGGCTCGATACCACCGATCGCCTCGACGACGATGTCGACATCCGGGTCGGCGACGACGTCGAACGCATCGCGCGTGAGGATCCCCTCGGCGACGTCGACGTCACGCGGCGCCGACATGTTGCGCACCGCGACTCGGGTGATCTGGAGTGCGATGCCGGTCCGCCGCTCGACCGTGGCCGTCTGTGTCTCGAGCAACTTGACGAACGCCGCACCGACGTTGCCGCATCCGAGTACCCCGATGTTGAAACGCGTCACGTCGCTGGCCACCAGGCCGAGGCTACTGTGCGGCCGTCACGCCGCCGCGGGTGGTTCGCTTCCGGCCACCGCAACCACGGCGTCGCCGGCGATGCTTCCGCCACTGACGACGCGCCCCCGGAAATCTGACGGTCTCAGCCCGCCAGGCGGGCCGCACACGCCAAATTTCGGTGGGCGCCCCCGGAAATCTGACGGTCTCAGCCCGTCAGGCGGGCCGCACACGCCAAATTTCGGTGGGGGGTCAGCGGCGGGCGATGTCGTGGTACTCGGCGACGTTGTCGACGACCTCGTCGAACCGATCACGGGCGAGCACGGCACCCTCGCGACGGACGTCGTCCGGGTCGATCGTCAGCAGCCGGTCGACCTTGGCGTAGCTCGGTCGCCGCTTCGGGTCCCACGCACCGGTCCCGACCGCGACCTGGTCGCGGCGCCCCTTGCCCTTCGACGTGAGCTGCACGCCGGCGAGGTCGTCGCCGGTCCGCCCGATGATCACGACGGGGCGGTCCTTGCCGCGCTGCGGGTCGTCCTCGTAGGGCACCCAGGTCCACACGACCTCACCGGGGTCCGGGTCGCCGTCGACGTCGGGCGTGTACTCGATGCGCACGCCGGACTCGACGCGTTTCGTGCGCGGGGCCGACTTCTTCGTCGGCTTCCCGGTGCCGCGTTCGTACTCCCGGCGCGCGGCCTGAACCTGGCGGAACAGCTTCAGCAGGATGTTCGCCCACTTCGTCATCAGCCGAGGTCCGTGATCATCAGGTCGTCGTGAGTCTCCCGGCGGACGACGAGGCGGGCGTCGCCGTCGCCGACGAACACGACGGGTGGCCGGGTGATCTTGTTGTAGTTCGAACCCATCGAATGACCGTAGGCGCCCGTGACCGGCATCGCGAGGAGGTCGCCGACCGCGGTGTCCCCTGGCAGCTTGGCGGCGAACGACAGCACGTCGCCGGATTCGCAGTGCTTGCCGACGAGCCGCGCCGTCATGTCCCGCTCTGCAGTCACGGCGCGCGGCAGAAACGATTCGTAGCCGGAGCCGTACAGGACCGGCCGGGGGTTGTCGCTCATCCCGCCGTCGACCGCGATGTACGTGCGCACGTCGGGGATGTGCTTGACCGTGCCGACGGTGTAGATCGTCATCGCTGCGGACGCGACGATCGCCCGGCCGGGCTCGACGCTGACGTTCGACCTGACGCCGAGCGCCGCACACGCGTCGAGCAGCACGTTGCCCCACTGCGTGATCGTCGGCGCTTCCTCGCCTTCCACGTAGGGCACGCCGAGGCCCCCGCCGAGCACGAGCTCGGGCAGGTCGAGCGGCACGGCGAAGTCGGCCATGACGGCGGCCGCCTTCGCGAACGACGACGCGTCGAACACGTTCGAGCCGATGTGGCAGTGCAGGCCGACGAGTTCGACCGCGGCTGAGCGCCGGGCCCGGTCGACGGCGCGCAACGCGTCGCCGTTGCCGAGGTTGAACCCGAACTTCGAGTCGTCCTGGCCGGTGGCGATGAACTCGTGGGTGTGGGCGGACACGCCGGGTGTGACCCGCAGCAGGACGTTCGGTGTGGAACCAAACTCCGCGTGCAGTTCGTCGAGCCGGTCGAGCTCGTCGAAGGAATCGACGACGATGTGGCGCACACCGGCATCGGCGGCGGCGCGCAGTTCTGCGATCGACTTGTTGTTGCCGTGCAGCGTGCACGCCCCTGGAGGGACACCGGCCGCGAGTGCGACGGCCAGCTCGCCGCCGGAGGCGACGTCGAGCAGGAGGCCCTCGTCGTACGCGAGCCGCGCCATCGCCTTGCACAGGAACGCCTTCGTCGCGTAGATCACACGATCCCGACCGAACGCGTCGACCGCCTCGCGGCACCGCGCCCGCAGGTGCGCCTCGTCGTACACGAAGACCGGCGTGCCGAACTCGGCGGCGAGGTCTGCGACGCGGCACCCGGCAAGCAGCAGCGAACCGTCGTCGGCGACGGTCGCGTTGTCCGGCAGCAGCCCGAGCGGGACCGCAGTCACATCTGCTCCGGCGCCTCGATACCGAGCAGGTCGAGTGCCTGCGCCAGCACACGCGCCGTGAGGTCGGCGAGTGCGAGCCGGCTCGAACGGGTCGGCTCGTCGGCCTTCAGCACCGGGCAGTTCTCGTAGAACGCCGAGAAGTCGACGGCGAGTTCGTAGACGTAGGTGCACAGCTTGTGCGGGCTGTATGAGTCCAGCGTCGTGTCGAGCGCGGTCGGCAGCGCGAGCAGGCGCATCGCCAACGCGCGCTCCTGTGGCTCCGCCAGCGCGATCGGGCTGTCCCGCACCGACGGTCGGTCGATGCCGGCGCGACGGAAGATCGAGCAGATTCGGGCGTGTGCGTACTGCAGGTACGGGCCGGTGTTGCCCTCGAACGCGAGCATCCGGTCCCAGTCGAAGACGTAGTCCTTGATGCGATCGGTCGACAGGTCGGCGTACTTCACCGCGCCGATGCCGACCATTTCGGCGACGACGGCCCGGTCGCCGGGGCTCATCTCCGGGTTCTTCTCGGCGATCGCGTCGCCGGCCCGCTCGATCGCCTCGTCGAGCAGTTCGATCAACTTCACCGACTTGCCGGCGCGGCTGCGCATGATCTTGCGGTCGTCGCCGAGCACGTTGCCGAAGCCGACGTGAATCGCCTGCCGCGGCTCCACGAGCCAGCCGGCCATCTTGCAGACGTCGTACACCATCTGCAGGTGCTGCGCCTGTGGCGACCCGACGACGTACAGCATCAGGTCGGCGTCGAGGCGCTCGGCACGGTCGATGACGCACGCGAGGTCGCTCGTGGCGTACATGAACGCACCGGTACGAGAACGGAAGATCAGCGGCAGCGGGTCGCCCTCGCGGTTCGTGAACCCGGGCGGGAAGACGACCATCGCGCCGTCGTCCTCGACGAGCAGGCCGGTGCCCTCCAACCGCTCGTACGCGCCCTCCATCAGTGGCTGGTAGCGGCTCTCCCCTGCGAGGTCGTCGTCGGTCAGCAGCACGCCGAGCTTGCGGTACACCCGATCGAAATACGCGTTCGACAGCTCGACGAGCCGCCGCCAGAGCACGAGCGTCTCCTCGTCGCCGTTCTGCAGCAGCACGACGCGTTCGCGGGCGCGCTCCTGAAACTCCTCGCGGTCGGTGAACTTCGCGTTCGCCGCCTTGTAGAAGCCGTCGAGGTCTCCCTGCGACAGCCCCTCGGCGGCGATGTCCTCGCCGAGGTCGAGAAGGTGCTCGATCAGCATCCCGAACGGCCGCCCCCAGTCGCCGATGTGGTTCTCACGAATGACGTGATGGCCGAGAAACGACATCATCCGCACGAGCGCGTCGCCGATCACGGTGGACCGGAGATGGCCGACATGCATCTCCTTCGCGACGTTCGGGGCGGAGTAGTCGATGACGACGGTCAGTTCCTCGGATGCGGGTGGCACCCCGAGCCGGGCATCGGCGGCGATTTCCGCGAGCTGTGCCTCGAGGAATGCCGGCGAGAACGTGACGTTGATGAACCCGGGTCCGGCGACCTCGACGTCGCTGGCGATGTCGGCGAGCGCACCGGAGTCGACGACCGCCTGCGCCAGCTCGCGCGGGTTGGAGCCGATCCGCTTGGCGAGCGGCAGCGCGCCGTTGACCTGGGCGTCGGCCCGGTCGGACGGCCGCACGGTCGGGTCGGCTTCGGCGCCGTCGTCCGCCAGGCCCGTGAAGACCGGTGCGAGCAGGGCCGACAGGGTGGCGATGGGATCCGACATGCCCCGACAGTCTGCCCCATCGACCCCACCGAACAGCGGGACGTTCACCCGACCACGGTCCGACGTCAAAGTT
>JABDKP010000127.1 GCA_013002175.1 Ilumatobacter sp. | reverse complement strand
AGAACGAGTCGAACCGCACACCGTCGGCCGCAAGCCGGTCGAGCGCCGGCGTCGCGTTGCGGGTCGACCCGTAACAGCCGAGGTCGTCGCAGTTGATGAGCACCACGTTCGGCTGACCCCGCATCGCCGAGACACTATGGGACGCGCCGCGAGCCGGCCGCGGACGCGTTCGGCGCACGGTCGGCATGGCACTCCGGAATTTCTTCGGGATTTCGGTGGCGCCAAGCGGGCGGGAGAGCGCGTTGCGCGTGTGTGTCGGGCTCGTCGGTCCTCGTCCGCCGAAGCGCTTGGTCGGAGGTCGGCTCGCCGCCCACGTCGCGCCCCGGACCGGTCTCCGGCGGCGACGTCGGCACTGCCCAGGGGGCATCGCGTCGCCGCAGCTCAGGGGGTAGATTCGGGTGCGTCGGTCCGCTACGATCAAACACATGTTCGTAGCCCTGATCGACGAGTTGACCGGCCTCCCGGTCACCGCACTCGACGACCGGTTGGCGGCCGCGAAACGCAAGCGCGACGAAGCGGACATGGAGATCGCCGCGATCACTGCGGTGGTCGATGCACGCCAGCTGTACCAGGATCACGGGCATCGTTCGGTGAACGGCTATCTGAAGCAGCAGTTGAACTGTCCCGGTAGTGAGGCGCGCAAGATCAAACGCCGGTCACGACTGTTCGATCGGCATCCGGTGATCGGTGATCTGTTGGGCGACAGCCGCATCTCGGCTGCGCAGGTCGATCTGTTGGCCGATGCCCAGCAGCATCGCGTCGCCGGTGACCGCTTCGGCGAGTTCGCACCGTTGCTGATGGCCCAAGCCGAAGCGCTCGAGTACTCGGATCTGAAGGTGGCGGTCGATCATTTCGTCGTGCTCGCCGACCCCGACGGGTCCTTCGACGATCAGCAGTTCCACGAAGAGCACCGGTCGGCGTCGGTGACCGTGACGAACGGGGCCGTGAGCGTGTTCGCGCATGGTGGTGGCCCGATCGCGGCGACGGAGATGAAAGCGATCTTCGACCGCGCCGTCGACGCCGAGTTCCAATCCGATTGCGACACCCGACGCGCCACCCATGGCGATGATCATCTCGCGCACCCGTTGCCGCGGACGGCGGCGCAGCGCACGTTCGACGCGTTGCACCAGATCTTCTTGGCATCGGTCACCGCACCCGCTGATGGGAAGCGGCCCGAGCCGGTGGTGAACATCGTCATCGACCCGACCACCGCGATCGAAGCGCTCGCCCGGCACGGTCTGATCGACATCGACGAAGCTCAACCCGATGCGCCGGTGGATTCGACGACACTGCGCTGCCACACCTCCACCGGCACACCCATCCACCCGGATGTGGCGGTGCAGGCGATGATTCGCGGCAGCATCCGGCGGGTGATCGTCGACGCCAACGACGTCGTCATCAACATGGGCCGCAAACAGCGGCTGTTCACCGGCAACGCCCGCCACGCCGCCCAACTGCTCGTCACCCGCTGCGCACATCGCGGTTGTGACGTGCCGGCCGAGTTGTGCGATGTCGACCATGTCGATGAATGGGTCGCCCACGGCGGGCGCACCGATCAGGGCAACGGCTACCCGGCGTGCAACAGCCACGACCGCTGGAAACACCAACAGGGTCTCCGCGGCCGACGCGACGTCCACGGCCGCCTCCACCTGATCAAACCCGACGGCACGGTGATCAAACCGCTCAACGCCCGCGACCCCGTCTGGGCCGACCCCGACCCACCACCACCGATCCCACCACGGATGATGACGTGGGCCGAATGGACACGCGGCCATCCACGACGAGGCGCACCACACCCGGATGCGACCGTCACGATCCACGATCTCCGCGCCGCCTGAGACGCACGCACTGCGACACTGAGCGAATGCCGCACGCCAACCACGACCACGATCACGGCCACCACGGCCACGAGAACGACCGCGGGATCACGGGTGCGCTGCGGTATCTCCGGTGGCTCCCGCAGATGTGGCGATCGGAGATCAACGATGCCGTCGTCGACCTGGTCGACCCGCAGGCCGGCGAGCGGGTCGTCGACATCGGTGCGGGGTTGGGGGCGGGTGCGATGCGCGCCGCAACGAGCGGCGCGCACGTGATCGCAGTCGAGCCGACGCCGCTCATCAGACGGCTGCTGGCGGTGCGGCGCTTCGTCAGCCGGCACCGCGCCGACATCGAGGTGGTCGACGGTGCCGCCGAGCACATCCCGGCCGGCGATCACAGCATCGATGCGATCTGGGCGGTCAACACGATGCACCACTGGGTCGACGTCGAGCAGGGCGTCGCGGAGATTGCCAGGGCGCTCGGGCCGGCCGGGCGGCTGCTGCTCGTCGATGAACTCTTCACCGACCCGACGCACCCGGAGTACGAGCGCTTCGGATCCGATCACGGCCCAGAACACCATGGCTTCACGATGATCGACGCCGATGAGATGGGCGCATTGCTCAGCGCGGCAGGGCTCGCCGACGTCGTCGCTGCGCAATCTCACATCGCCGACCGACCGGTCATCCAGGTCACTGCGGGCGGCGTGCCGGCGGCCGGCTGAACCGGGTCGCTCCGGCCGAAGTTCTGTACCGTGCCCGCATGACCAATGCCCCCGAGAAGTCTGCGCACACGAAGATTGCCGAGCGCCTGATCGACGGTCGCAGCTCCGCCGGGCAGCCGGCTGTGTCGCCGGACGGATCGCGCGTCGCGTTCGTGGTGTCGACGACGAACCTCGCGAAGAACACGAACGTGTCCCGGGTGTGGATCGACGACGCGCCGGTCAGCGCCGGTGACCACGACGGCAACCCGGCATGGTCGCCCGACGGACGGTTCCTCGCCTTCACGTCCCGGCGCGGCGAGAAGAAGGGCGACTCGACGCTGCATGTCCTGCCGGTCACATCGCCGGGCGAGACGCGGACGCTCTGCACGATGCCGGACGGCCTGGGCGACCTCGCGTGGTCGCCGGACGGCACGACGATCGCGTTCACCAGCCGCACCCAGCACGAGCGATACGGCAAGGACGACGCATCTTGGCAGGCACCGCGCAAGATCGAGCGCTTCTTCAGCCGGCTCAATGGCGAGGACTGGATCTTCGACCGCCCGCAGCACATCTACACCGTCGAGGCCGACGGCACCGGGACGCCCCGCAACCTGACCCCAGGCGAGTTCCAGCACGGCGCGCCGGCGTGGCTGCCGGACTCGTCGGCGGTCGTGGCGTCGGCCCAACGGCACGACTCGTGGGACCGCGATCTCGCGAATGACCTCTACATGATCCCGATCGACGCCGACACGAACCCGGCCGGTCTCCGCTGTCTCACCGGCCACGACGGCGACTACGGGTATCCGTCGGTGTCGCCGGACGGCACGCGGGTGGCGTTCCTCGGGCAGGGCGACCTGCGCACGTTTCCGCAGAACGCCAAGGTCGGCGTGCTTCCCCTCTCGGCCGACGCGGCACCCGAGCCCGACGTCACGTGGGTCTCGTCCGCCCTCGACCGCACGTTCATCCCGACAGTCGGCGTCCGTCCGCCGCTGTGGGAGAACGACTCGACGATGCTCGCCACCGCCGAGGACCGCGGCGACACCCACCTCTACCGTGTCACGGCCGACGGCACGGAGGCGCCGACACGCGTGACCGACGGCGCGATCACCGTCCACGGATTCGATTCAGCCGGCGGCACCGTGGCGACGACTCGGTCCACGGTCGACCACCCTCCCGAGGTCTACGTCGGCGACACGCCGCGGACCTCGGTGGGCAACGCGCTCGCCGCCCAGCTCAGGCCGTGGGAGAAATTCACCACACCGACCACCGATGGCACCGACGAGATCGACTGCTGGATCATGCGGCCCGCCGACTTCGACGACTCGCAGTCCTACCCGGTGCTGCTGAACGTGCACGGCGGCCCGTTCACCCAGTACGGCGAGTACTTCTTCGACGAGGCGCAGATGCAGGCGGCCGCGGGGTTCGTGGTCGTACTCGGCAACCCACGAGGCGGCAGCGGCCGGG
The DNA here is from genome assembly GCA_013002175.1 of Ilumatobacter sp. Taxonomy (GTDB): domain Bacteria; phylum Actinomycetota; class Acidimicrobiia; order Acidimicrobiales; family Ilumatobacteraceae; genus Ilumatobacter_A. The sequence continues at coordinate 14,974 of JABDKP010000127.1, read as the reverse complement.
AGACGGCGTGGGGGCAGGCGATCCTCGGACCGAAGCACCCGGTGGCACCTGGCTCGGGCTGGGGTGCGCTCGACGTCGACGACGTCGTCGCGATCCTCGACGGCGCCCTCACGCGCTACCCGTTCTGCGACGCCGATCGGGTCGGGATGCTCGGCGGGTCGTACGGCGGCTTCATGGCGACGTGGCTCGCCGTCCACCATGGCGAGCGGTTCAGAGGAATCTGCTCCGAGCGCGCGGTGAACAACGCGCTGTCCGAAGAGTGGTCCAGCGACATCGCCACCGCGTTCCGCACCGAGCACGGCCCCAGCCACATCGACGATCCGAGTGTGTACGAGGTGATCTCGCCGATCCACGCAGTCCGCAACATCGAGACACCGATGCTGCTGATCCACTCCGAGGAGGACTGGCGATGCCCGATCAACCAGGCCGAGGAGTTGTGGATCGCGTTGAAGCTGCTCGACAAGGAGGTCGACTTCTACCGCTTCCCGGGCGAGAACCACGAACTGTCACGCAGTGGTTCGCCGGTCCACCGGGTCCAACGCGCCGAGATCATCCTCGACTGGTTCGCCGCCAGACTCTGACGGGTCAGACGAACGGCACCGTGCACACCGACGCGGTGTGCGCCGAGTCCGGAGTCTCGACGAGCACGATCGTGCCCGCATCCCAGTGGCTGCGTTCCATCATCCCCATCGCCACGCCGCAGCCGAGGTCGGGTGACATCGCCACCGACGAGACCTCGCCGACGCGTACTCCGTCCGCCACGACCGGCCACCCGCGCGGGCAAAACGGTAGGTCGTCGGCCTCGATCCGCAAGCCCATGATCCGGCGCTCGGGCCCCTCCTCGGCGATCGCCTCGAGCGCCGGACGGGCGAGGAACTCGATCTGCCGGTCGAGGTGGATGAACGCGTCGAAGCCGCACTCGAACGGGTTGTTCGCTCGCGACATGTCGCCGCCATAGGAGAGCAGGCCACCTTCGATCCGCTCGATCAGGTTCGGGCAGCCCGCACCGACGTCGAGGTCCTCGCCGGCGTCCCACAGCGCATCCCACAGTGCGCCGCCGAGCGACGAGTCGTCGAGGTAGATCTCGAAGCCGCCCTGCTTGCTCCACCCGGTGCGGGCCACGCGCAGCGACCGGCCCTGGAAGTCGAACTCGGCGAAGCGGAAGAACTTGACGTCGCGCACGCCCTCGCCGAAGACCCGGGCCACGAGGTCCTCGGATTTCGGCCCCTGCACGGCAAGCGGCGAGACGTCGGGCTCGAAGACCTCGACGTCGAGTCCGAGGCCGGTCGCCAGCCCGTCGGCCCACAGCACGACGTCGGAGTCGCCGACCGAGATCCAGAACCGGTCCTCGGCCAATTTCAGGACGACCGGGTCGTTGACAACGCCGCCGGCGGCATCGACGAGCGGGGTGTAGAGGCACCGGCCGACCGTCGCGGCCGAGATGTCGCGCGGGGTCATGTACTGCACCAGCCAGGCCGCGTCCGGGCCCCGTACCTCGACCTGGCGCTGCACGGACACATCCCACAACTGGACGTGCTGCTTGAGGTGCCGGTAGTCGTCGACGAGCCCCCGGAACGACAACGGGATCAGCATGTGGTTGTAGACCGAGTACGCCTGCACGCCGGCCGCCTCCACGCGGTCCGTGAACGGCGTACTGCGGACGCGGTTGTTCACCCAGATCTCTGCCGGCATCGGCCTGCGCCCCTCTCGGCCCCCGGGCGCGCCGAGTGCGCGCCCGCAACGACAGTACGCACGGCGTTTCATCACGACCAGTGCATTTATCTTCTGCAAGATAAACGAACGTAATGTTCAATCAGTCGCCGCGGAAACGCTCGAGCGTCGCCCGCACCTCGTCGACGAACAACCGTGCCAACGGCGACGGACCCGGCCGGGCCGGCGTCACGATCGCCATGTCGTAGCTGATCGCGGGTTCGAACGGCCGAGCGACGACGCCGCCACCGATCGTGTCGTCACCGGTGATCGCGTCGACGACCGCGACCCCCGCCCCGGCCTGCACCAGCAGTCGACAGGTCTCGAAGTAGGCGCCGGCGACACGGCTCATCGAGCGGACTCCGGCGTCCTGGAACGCATCGCTGACCTGCGTGTCGATCGGATGGTGGTCGGCGATCCCGATCAGCGGTTCGCCGACCAGGTCGGCAGGGGTGATGACGGCGCGGTCGGCGAGCGGGTGGTCGGCGGGGACGATGCAGACGCACCGTTGCGTGAACGGTTCGTACGCCACGCCCGGCCAGTGGACCGGCATCTCGACGATGCCGACGTCGAGCTGCTGACTGCCGACCCAGGTGACGATCTCCTTCGAATTGCGCAGGAACATCTCCACGGTGACGTCGCCGTGCCGACGCTGGAACTCGGCGACGACGACGGCGAGCAGCCGGCTCACCCCGTCGGCGGCGATCATCAGATGCCCGACCCGCCCCTCGCGCAGCTCGCGGGCCTTGCCGGTGATCCGCGCCAGGCTGCTCAGCCCGCGCTCCACTTCGGAGTACAACGCCTCGCCCTCGGGGGTCGGCGCGAACCGGCCGCGAGTGCGGTCGAACAGGCTCAGGCCGGATGACCGCTCGAACTTGCTCAGCGCCACACTCACTGCGGGCTGCGTGCAGTTCAGCCGAGCGGCCGCCGCGGTCACCGAGCCGGTCTCCATCACCGCCTTGAACACCTCGAGCTGGCGGATCTTCAGTTCCATAGCACGATCGAATGTAACCCATTGATACATAGATGACGGTGATGGAAGATGCGACGCGACTGCGTGCCCGTCCGGTCGTCCGGGTTACGGTGACGGCATGTCGAAGATCTCACTCATCGCCAAGATCACCGCAGCGGACGGCAAGTCCACTGACCTCCGGGATGCGCTCGGCCGGCTCGTCGCCGCTGCCGACGAGGAGGACGGTCTCGAGGTGTACAGCGCCCATGCTGCCAACGACGAGCCCGGCACCTTCTATTTCTTCGAGCTCTATCGCGACGGCGACGCCCTCAGCACGCACGGCCAGAGCGAGGCGATGAAGGCCGCGATGGCTGCCGTCGGCGAGTGTCTCGGTGGCGCGCCCGAGCTCACGATGATGACGCCCGTGGTCGCCAAGGGCCTCGACCTCTAGCAGCTCGGTGTCACACCGGTGTCAGGCAGGTGTCTGACACCTGCCTGACACCTGTTGAACTGCGCAGGACCTTCGGCCCTTTCGGTCTTTGAGTCATCGAGTCGATGATTCAAGGACGATGCGACTGGAATTGCAGGCCAGGACCGAGCTGACGCTGAAGCTGATCACCGCGCTCCAGGAAGGGACGCGGCTGCGAGCGGGTCACCTCGCCGAGCGGGCCGGTTCCACCGCGACCTACGTCGCCCAGCTGATGGCGCCGCTCACCCGGGCCGGCTGGGTGCAGTCCTCGCCCGGTCCCACCGGCGGATATGAACTCGTCGCCGGACTCGGCGCGGTCACGCTGCTCGACCTGATCGAGGTCGTCGAGGGGCCGACCGACACCGAGCGGTGCGTGATGGCCGACCGAATCTGCCTCAGTGCGGTGCCGTGCGCGCTCCACGATGCCTGGACACGGGCACGTCGTGCACTGACCACCGAACTCGCGGCGATCCCGCTGAGCACGCTCACAACGATCGAGGAAGGAGCCCTCCGATGAAGAACCGCCACATCCTTTCCGTCGCCGTCGCGGCGACGCTCGCGCTCGCTACCGCCGCATGCGATGCCGATGGACCCGATGCGCCCGGAGCGGCGCGCGGGGCCGCGCTCGCCGCGCTCGATGTCGGCGCGGTACTGCAGCCAGGGGCGACGGTGCAGTTCTTCGCGTCCGAGTTCGCGTTCGCCCCGCACGATCTGGTCGCCGAGGCCGGCACCTATCGCGGGGTGCTGATCAACGACGGCACGATCGAGCACGACATCCAGTTCGCCAACGGCGAGAAGTACGTCGCCCCTGCAGGCGGATCGATCGAGTTCGACTTCACCGTGCCGGCCGACGGCGTCGCATTCATCTGCACGATTGCGGGTCATGCCGACGCGGGAATGGTCGGCACCGTCGACACACCCGCCTCGCTCGCCGCCGGCGGGGTGGCACCCGCGCAAGCAGCGCCGGGCGGTGACGGCGCCGGTCTCGACGCCGTGGAGCCCAATCCGGATGCCCCGCCCTACCAACTCCGCGACCCGCGTACACCCGAACGGGGCGAGGGCGACGGCGTCACACTCGTTGCGGGCGGCGCACCCGACGGCGGCGACCTGATCGAGGTCGAGATGGTCGTCGAGGAGAAGCTGATGACGATCGCCGAGGGGTACGAGCAGATGGTCTGGACGTTCAACGGCACCGTGCCCGGCCCGGTGTTGCGGACCGAGGTCGGTGACACGGTCCGCGTCCACCTCGTCAACCCGGAGGCGGCATCGGCATCGCACTCTGTCGACTTCCACGCGTCGCAAGTCGCCTGGAACGACGAGATGCGTTCGATCGCGCCCGGCGAGGACCTCGTCTACGAATTCACGACCGACTACGCGGGCGTGTGGATGTACCACTGCGGCACCGACCCGGTTCTGCACCACATCGCCAACGGGATGTTCGGCATGGTGATCGTCGAACCGGCCGGCGGATTGCCGCCGATCGACCACGAGTTCTTCTTCGTCCAGAACGAGTGGTACCTCGGTCCACAGCGCGAACTGTCGTCGTACGCCAAGGCCAATCAGGCCGCGCCGGCGCCCGACTTCGTGATGTTCAACGGCATCGCCAAGCAGTACCTCGACAACCCGATCGAGGTCCCGACCGGCGCGGACGTCCGCCTCTATGTCCTCGACGTGGGACCGTCGATCGATTCGTCGTTCCACATCGTCGGCACGATCTTCCACGACGTCATCAAGGAGGGCGTGCGCCTCACCGCCGGCAACGACGGCAACTGGGGATCGCAGGCAGTCGACCTGGCGCCGGCGCAGGGCGCGGTGATCGAGTTGCGGACCGCCGAGGACGGCCTGTACCCGATCGTCACGCATGCCTTCAACTTCCCCGGGCGCGGTGCGGTCGGCCTGCTGCAGGCCGGTGACGGCGAGCCCTGAGCCTGCTGCAGTGCCGGCCCGGGTGTCAGGCAGGTGCCTGACACCTGCCTGACCCCTGGTCGGCGCATGCCGAGCGCGGGACAGCGCGCGGGACCAACGGCCCTGGGGATGGGTGGCTCGGTTCCGTAGCGTCGAGGCCGACCACTGGGCCGATCTCGACGGCCCGATCAGGAGGGCTCGATGGACTTCGACGTGTCGGACGAGATGCAGACGATGCTGGCGATGATCACGTCGTTCGTCGACGACGAGGTGATCCCACTCGAAGGCGAGTTCCTGCACGGCACGCCCGAAGAGCTCGCGAAGCAGGTCGAGGTGTTGCAGGGCAAGGTGCGCCAGATGGGGCTGTGGGCGCCCAACCACCCGGTCGAGTTCGGCGGGCTCGGTCTGTCGATGCTCGATCACGGGTTGGTCAGCGAGGCACTCGGCCGCAGCCCGCTCGGACACGTCGTGTTCGGCGTGCAGGCCCCGGACGCGGGCAACATCGAGATCCTCCACGCGCACGCCACCCCGAGCCAGCGTGAGCGCTACCTCCGGCCGCTCGTCGCCGGTGAGATCCGCAGCTGCTTCTCGATGACCGAGCCCGAGACCGCGGGGTCGAACCCGACACTGCTCGCGACGACCGCGGTCCGCGACGGCGACGACTACGTCGTCAACGGGCAGAAGTGGTTCACGTCGTCGGCGGACGGCGCGGCGTTCGCAATCGTGATGGCCGTCACCGATCCCGAGGCCCCGCCCCACCGCCGGGCGAGCATGATCATCGTGCCGACCGACACGCCGGGGTTCAACCTGGTGCGCAACGTCAGCGTGATGGGTCACGCCGGGTCGGGCCACGCCAGCCACGCCGAGGTGATCTACCAGTCGTGCCGCGTCCCGCGCTCGAACGTGCTGGGCGCCGAGGGCGCCGGTTTCGCGATCGCCCAGGAGCGGCTGGGTCCGGGCCGGATCCATCACTGCATGCGCTGGCTGGGCATCGCCGCCCGTTCGCTCGAGATGCTGTGCGACCGTGCCAACGCACGCGTCATCGCGGCGAACGGCGAGACGCTCGCCGACCGGCAGGTGATCCAGCACTGGGTTGCCGAGCTCGATGCCGAGATCCGGTCGGCCCGCCTGCTCACGCTGCACGCCGCCTGGATGATCGACACCGTCGGCGCCAAGGCGGCCCGCGACGAGATCGCGGGGATCAAGTTCACGGTGGCGAACACGATGCTGCGAGCGGTCGACACCGCGATCCAGGTCCACGGCGCGTTGGGGGTCACCGACGACACGATCCTGTCGTACTGGTACCGCCACGAGCGGGCTGCCCGGATCTACGACGGCGCGGACGAAGTGCACAAGACGTCCCTCGGCCGCCGACTCCTCGGGCAGGCCGCATCGAGGTGACCGAATTCTCTGGCCCCTCGAACGTCAGCGACTGTCCGACCTGCTCATCGGCGCCGGCGGGCGTGCCCCACATCGAGGCCTCGATCGTCGGCGCATCCTGCGGACCGCCGCCGAGGATGCGTCCAGTCACCGTGACGCCGTCGAGCGAGCCCCCGCGGACCGTTTGACGAACGGCGAGCAACTCGTCGCGCCCGTCGACCGCGCCGGTGGACGGATCAACGTCGTGCTCGCCGGCAACGTGACAGGTCATCGTGCCGCGGCGCTCGCGGAAGCGGCGCGTGCCGCGATCCGCGCCCACGACCCCCGGTCGGCAACGATCGGCGTCAGCGTCGTACCGGCCGCCGCGGCGGAGCAATCCCCCGGTTGATCCAACGCGCGCGCCTCCAGGGCCGCGATCTCCTCCGGACCCCCGTAGAATCATGGCTCCGTCAGGGTGTGCGGGCATCGCTTCACGACGGCCGACTCGATCAGGGGAACTCACATGGCACGACGACCGACCGCCGCGATCTTCGATCTCGATCGAACGCTGATCTCGGAGTCCTCGACGCCGTTCTTCGCCCAGCATCTCACCGAGGAGGGCTTGCTCGACGGCTCGCCGATCCCGTTCGGCGACGTGCTCCGGCGGATCTTCGGCGTCTTCGGAGAATCACGGCTGCTGATGGAACCGGCGAGGTTGGCGGTGCGCGCTGTGAAGGGCTGGTCCCCCGAGGCGGTCGAGCGGGCCTCCCGGGCCGCCGCCAAGGACCTGATCGAGCACGTGCAGCCGTTCGCCCCCGACCTGATCGAGGAGCACCGAGCCGCCGGGCGCCTGCTGTTGCTGGCGACCACTTCGCCGGATGCGTTCGTCCGGCCGCTCGCCGAGGAAATGGGGTTCGACGACGTGATCGCCACGCGGTGGCTGGAGGACACCGCGGGATTCACCGGCGAGATCGACGGCCAATTCATCTGGAACACCAACAAGCGCGACGCAGTCCGCGACTGGGCCGAGGAGCACAACATCGATCTGGCGAAGAGCTACGCGTACAGCGACAGCTACTTCGACGCCCCGATGCTCGACCTCGTCGGCCACCCGGTGGCGGTCAACCCCGACCTGCGGTTGTCCGCGCTCGCCACGATCAAGGGCTGGCCGATCCGCCACCTCGACAAGACCGACGGCGTGATCAAGATCGCAGGGCGCGAGATCCAGGAGTGGACGCGCCCGCTGATGCGCCCCGAGATCGTCGCCCCGTACGCCGACATCGAGATGATCGACGTCGAGAAGATCCCGGCCGAGGGCCCGGCGATCCTGGTGTTCAACCACCGCTCCTACTTCGACGCGACGGTGATGGGGCTGGTGATCGCCAAGGCCGGGCGCAACATCCGCGGGCTCGGCAAGAAGGAGGTGTTCGACGTGCCGATCGTCGGGCGGCTGATGCGCGGCCTCGGCGGTGTCCGTGTCGAACGCGCGTCGGGCTCGGACGAGCCGCTCGAGGAAGCGGCCAAGGCATTGCGCGGCGGCGACATCGTGATGCTCGCACCCGAGGGCACGATCCCGCGCGGTCCGGCGTTCTTCGACCCCGAGCTGAAGGGCCGGTGGGGCGCTGCGAAGTTGGCCGCCGACACCCGCGTGCCGGTCATCCCGGTCGGGCTGTGGGGCACCGAACTCGTCTGGCCACGCAGCTCGCGCCTGCCCCGGCTGACGCCGGTCGACCGCCCGCACGTCACCGCCCGAGTCGGCGACCCGATCGACCTGAAGTACCGCAGCCCCGACGCCGACACGAAACGGATCATGGCGGCGCTCGTCGACCTGCTGCCCGACGAGGCCCGCGTCCAGCGCACACCCACCGTCGACGAGCTGATGATGACCTTCCCGCCCGGCTACTCCGGCGACCCGATGGCCGAAGCGACCCGCCGCCCCGGCACCGACACCTGACCCGGTCGTCGTTGTGCCTGGCACGACGACGACCGTTCGATCGCACTACGAAGAGGACCACGATGGCCAAGACCCGAGACACCGAACTCTCCGACCGGATGAGCGAGCACGAGGCGCTGATGTGGAGCGTCGAGAAGGACCCCTGGCTCAACCCGAGCGGCGGGTCGCTGATCCTCCTCGACCGGCCGATGGACATCGACCATTTCCGGCGGCAACTGCGCCACGCCGTCTCGAAGACGCCGCGGCTGTACCAGCGGGTCGTGCCCGGTTTCGGCCGGCTGTCGACGCCCGCGTGGGCGCCCGACCCGGAGTTCGACATCGACGCGCACATCCGTGAGATCGTGCTGCCCAAGCCGGGCAGTGACCGACAGCTCTTCGACCTCGCGGCGCAGCTCTACGCCGAGCCGCTCGACCGCACCCGGCCGCTGTGGAGGTTCGTCGCGATCAGCGGCCTGAAGGGTGGCCGCGGTGCCATCTGGGCGATCATCCACCACGCCGTCAGCGACGGCATCGGCCAGATGCGGATGGCGGAGATGTACCAGCAGCTCAGTCGCGACGAAGCGCCACCCGAGGAAGTCGATCTCGAAGGGATCATCGCGGCCGCTGCGGCGCGCTCCGATGCGAAGGAGTCGGGCGGCAACATGGCGACGAGCGCCGCCGACACGCTACGGCAGTCCGCCGAGCACGTCCTGCGTCGACAGATCGGCATCGGCCGCCGCGTGGCCGGCGAGGTCGCGATGTGGCCGGCCGACCCTGCCCGTGTCCGCGACACGGTGAACACCGCACTGGAAACGGTGCAGTCGACGACCAAGATGCTGCGTCCGCGCGGCGAGGGTTCCAGCGGGTCGCCACTGTGGGCGAACCGGTCGCGTCACCGCCGGCTCGAGTACGTCACCGTGCCGCTCGACCACCTCAAGACGATCGGCAAGGCGGCCGGCGGATCGGTCAACGACGTGTTCATGGCCGCACTCGCCGAGGCGGCCTCGCGCTACCACATCCGCCACGACGCGCCGGTGGAGTGGCTCAACTCCAGCTTCGTGCTCAGCACCCGCTCGGACAACAAGGCCGGCGGCAACGCCTTCACGCCGGTACCCGTGCAGCTGCCGGGCGCGCCGATGCCGATCCTCGATCGAGTGGGCGCCACGATCAAGGCCGTCGCGGTCGCCAAGGAGGAGGCCCAGACGACCGGCGGGATGACCGGGCTGTCGGGGATCATCAACCTCCTGCCGACCTCGGTGATCACGCAGACGGCGAAGTCCACCGCCCGGCGGATCGACTTCGCCACGTCGAACCTGCGCGGCGCGCCGTTCGAGCTCTACACGTCGGGCGCGAAGGTGCTGTCGACGATCGCGATGGGCCCGGTGGCCGGCACGGGTGCCAACATCACCGCCCTGTCCTACAACGGCAGCTTCGACATCGGGATCTTCGCCGACCCGGCCGCGATCACCGACACGGAGGGGTTCCGCGACGACGTCGAGCAGTCGTTCGCCGACCTCCTCGCCGCCGCCACCACCTGACCGCCCACCGTCACGTCTGGTGCCACACTGGTGCCTGGCACCGGATGTGACGTTCAGGCGTTGACGGCAACCTGTTCGCGTCGGCCCGGCGGGAGCGTGATCTCGGCTGCCCTGCCGTTCGGCGACGGCTTCCCCGGCGTCGGCGCGGTGATCGGCGTCGGCGCCGGCGTGTCGGTCTTGCCGGCGTACTCGTCGACGTAGGTCTGTCCGGACAGCTGGGCGATCTCGAACATCACCGCATCGGTGAACCGGCGCAGGATGCGCGGGTCGTCCGGGTCGCCGAAGTCGCGGGCGTGCATCGGCGCCCCGAAATTGATCGTGCATTCCTTGAACGGCTTGAGCATCACGCTGTCGGGCGGCTGGATGTCGACCGTGCCCTGGTGGCCGACCGGGATGATCGGTGCGTCACAGCGGATCGCCAGACGCGCCGCACCGGTGCGGCCCTTGTGCAGGTTGCCGCTGCGGGACCGGGTGCCCTCGGGGTAGATCATGAACAGGTGCCCACCGTCGAGCACCTTCGCCGCAGTGTCGAGCGCGGCCTTGGCGGCATCGCCACCCGAGCGATCCACCGGGATCATCCCCATCGCCGGGAAGAGATGGCGGGTCTTCCAGCTGTCCATGTACTCGCCCTTGCCGACCGCCCACAGCCGGCGCGGCAGCACGCCGGGCACGAAGATCGAGTCACAGAACGAGAGGTGGTTCGGGGCGATGATCGCCGGCCCCTCGCGCGGGATGTGTTCGAGACCGGAGACGTCGATGTCCCAGAGCCGATCGATCAACCGGCGCATCCCACCGAAGACGTACTTGTAGGTGCGGTCCGAGCCCGGCAGATCGGGAGCGGGCTCCATCGTGAAGTCGGTGGCCATCAGCGCAGCTCCCGTCGACGCGGCTTGCCGTTGTCACTGATCGGGAGTTCCTCGACGAAGTGGTACTCCGTCGGACGTTTGTACCGGCTGAGCTGACTGTCGACGTGGGCCCGCAGCGCCGTCTCGTCGGCGGTGCCCGACACGTAGGCGACGACCATCTCGCCGGTCTCGCCGTGCGGCGACCCGACGACGAGCGCGCCGCGGACATCGGGATGCTCGATCAGCACGTTCTCGACCTCGCTGGGATAGACGTTGAACCCGGAGACGATGACGATGTCCTTCACTCGGTCGACGAGGAAGAGATAGCCCTCGTCGTCGAAGATGCCGACGTCGCCGGTCCAGAACCAGCCGTCCTCCGTGAGCACGGAGGCGGTCGTGTCCGGGTCGTCGAGGTAGCCGACGAACACGCCCTCACCCCGCACGACGATTTCGCCCTGGTCGCCGACGTCGACCGGCGAGCCGTCCGGGTCGACGAGCACCACCTCGACGTCGGGCATCACTTTGCCGACCGACGTCGCCCTGATCGGCGCGCCGCGCCCCGATGTGATCACCGGCGACGTCTCGGTCAATCCGTAGCCTTCCTCGATCTCCACCCCGTAGCGGTCGCGGATCTTCGCGAAGACCTCGAACGGCAACGCGGCGGCGCCCGAGACTGCGCGGCGCACGCTGCGGAGGCTGTCGTCGGGCACGTCTGCGTCCGCCCACCGCTGCCACATCGGCGGCGCACCGGTGAGCATCGTCACGCCGTGCTCACGCACGAGCCGCAGGCTCTCGTCGACGTCGAACCGCCGCTGCAACACGACGCATGCGCCGACCCGCATCGACGCCAGCAGCACGACGTTGAGCCCGAAGATGTGGGCGAAGGGCAACACCCCCAGCGTGACGTCACTGTCGAGCAGCGGGTTCTCGTTGGAGACCGACATCTCCTGCACGAACTCCAGGTTGCGGTGCGTCAACATCGCGACCTTCGGGACACCCGAGACACCGCTGGTCGACATGTAGAAGGCCACGTCGCCGGGCTGCCGGCCGACGATCGGCGGCACCGCGCCGTCCGCGGGGTCGATCGTGGTCATGTCGACGAGCGGTGACGTGATGATGTCGCCGTGGTCGAGGAGGCGCCGACCGATCTCGCCGATCAGCACCATCGACGGCGCGACGGAGACCAGCTTGCGTTGCAGCTCGGCCGGCGGGCTGGACGGGTTGAGTGGCATCACGATGCCGCCGACGCCGAGGATCGCCAGGCTCGCGACCGCGAACAACGGCTCGTTGCCGGCCGCGATCGCGACCGGGTCGCCCGGCCTCACGCCGGACGCCACGAGGTGGGCGCGCATCGCCCCGACACGATCGCGCAGCTCGCCGAACGTGATCGTGGTGTCGCCGTCGATCAGCGCGATGCGCGCTGCATCGTGCGCCTCGATCACCTCAGCCAGATTCATCTCCAGGTACCCCATCTCGTCGGTGCCGGTTGCCACAGCGAGTATGACACGCGTCCGGCCCGACCCGGACGGCGGAGTGCGATCGGCGCGACGGCGAGGTGCGAGGATGACCGGATGACCCCACCGATTCTCGTGGCGACGCACGGCACGGCCGGAGCCGACCACGTCGTTCGCCGCGCCGCAGCGCTGGCGGACGCGTTCGATTCACCGTTGCACGTCATCAGTGTGGTGCAGCCGATCGACGTGCACGCCCCAATCGCGCCGGCCGGCGCGGCGAAGCTCGCCGAGGCCGCCGAGACGCTCGAAACGCAGGCGACGACGGCGCTCGGCAGCGCGGCCGAGATCGCAGCCGAGTCGGGTGTCGGGGTCGTCGAACACGTCAGGCACGGCGAACCGGCGCACGAGATCGTCCAGCTCGCCGACGAGATCGAGGCGGGCGTGATCGTGATCGGCAGTCGTGGCCTCGATGCCGCGGGCCGGTACGTGCTCGGCAGCGTCCCCGAGCGCGTGCTCTTCGATGCGCACGGCCACGACGTCCACGTCGTGCGCGCCCCCGGATCCTGACGGCGAACGGGCTGCGGCGCCGGACGGAGTGCTGGCGCGGTCTTGCTACCGTCGGCGCAGGAGGTTGCGATGGCCGAGATCGAGTACGGCGATTGGATGAGCGAGAGCGACGCGCTGATGTGGCACATGGAGCGCGACCCGCTCCTGCGCTCCACGATCACGTCGGTCTGGGTACTCGACCGCTCACCGGATCCGGACCGCTTGCAGGCGGCGGTCGCCGGCGCGATCGCAGACATTCCGCGGCTCCGCCAGCGCGTCGTCGCCGATCGCGCTGCGATCGCACCGCCGAAGTGGGAGCTCGACCCGCTGTTCGACCCGACCTACCACCTCCGGTCGGGCCGACTCGGTGGCGCAGGCACATTGCGTGATTTGCTCGACCATGCCGCGCCGCTCGCCGGCCAAGCGTTCGACAAGGACCGGCCGCTGTGGGAACTGCACGTCCTCGATGGCATGGCCGACGGCCGGGCGGGCGTCATCATGAAGCTGCATCATGCGATCAGCGACGGTGTCGGACTGGTGAAGATGACCGGGTCGCTGTTGGAACGCAGTCGGGAACCGCCCGATGACACGCCGCGCCAGATGCCACCCGCCGGTGACCCACCGCACCGGGCGGGCGACGGCGCCACGCGCCTCGGGGACGCATTGCGCCATCAGGCCGAAACCGGCCTCCGACGAAGCGCCGGACTGATGTCGGCGGCCGGCCGGGGCGCGTTTCGACTCGCCCGTGACCCGCTCGGCACCTCGCAGGCCGCGGTCGGCACCGTCGGCTCGATCGCCCGCTCACTCCGACCGGTCAACGAGCCGATGAGCCCGATCATGGTCGGCCGGTCGATGTCGGTCCGTTTCGACGCGTTGCAGATCGAGATCGCCCGGCTCAAGCGCGCCGGCTCGCGCGCCGAGGGGACCGTCAACGATGCCTACGTCGCCGCCGTCCTCGGCGGGTTGGCGCGCTACCACCGCCATCACGGGGCCGATGTCGGCGAGCTGCGGATGACGATGCCGATCAACATCCGCTCCGCTGGGGACCGCGGAGCTACCGCCGGCAACGCGTTCGCACCCGCGCGGTTCGCCGTGCCGCTGACGATCGACGACCCGGTCGAGCGGATGGCGACGGTCCGCGAGCTCGTCCGCCGTCAACGCGCCGAGCCGGCCTACGCGCGTGTCGGCGGCATCTCCGCCGCGCTCTACAGCCTGGGACCGAGCGTGTTCACCCGGCTGACGGGTTCGATGCTGAAGGCGATCGATTTCGTCACGTCGAACGTCCCCGGTCCGCCGTTCCCGGTGTACACGTCGGGCGCCCTGGTCGAGCGCAACATCCCGTTCGGACCGCTCGGCGGGGCCGGTCTCAACCTCACCCTGTACGGCTATGACGGCATCGCCGAGGTCGGCATCAACGTGGACGTCGCCGCGGTCCCCGACGGAGACGTCCTCACGGCCTGCCTCCGCGAGTCGTTCGAGGAAGTGGGCGCCCTCTCCTGATCCGCATTTCCGCTGCTTGCACATCTTGTGCACTTCATGCTCATTGCGTACAATGGCCGCATGGGGACGACCTTGCGGGATCGACAGAAGCGGGTCGCCCGTGAGCTGATCCTCCAGGCCGCGGCCGACGAGATCGCCGAGCGCGGCTTGGAGGACCTGTCCCTCCGGACGATCGCGGACCGGGCCGGCGTCTCGAAACGCACCCTCTACAACTACTTCGACAGCCGCGAAGCGCTGTTCACCGCCATCTGCGACTGGTCCGACCAGCTCACGCTGGAACTCGGCGGGTACCTCGCTCCCGCCGGCCTCGACACGCTGCCCGAACGGATCCAGGCGGTGTGGCGGACATGGGGCGCGCAGGGCACGGTGTTCGAGGCCGTCGTGCGGATCAGCGCGGCCTCGGGCGTGCACACCGCCGCCGACCGCCGGGCTCGGCGCCGCGCACTCGCAGCCGCTGTCGGCGCCGCCCGCCCCGACCTGACCGGCGAGCAGCACGACGCAGTCGGCGTGCTGCTGCACGCGATCACCAGTGCCCCCGTGTTCCAGCGACTGACGATCGAGGACGGCGTCGAGAGCGGCGCCGCCGCCGACCTCGTGAGCTGGACGGTCGAAGTGATCCGTGACGCGATCGAAAACGGCAGTGATCCATTCCCGAAGGAGGATGAACCATGACACACACACCCACGACCGCCGCGCCGACGGTCACCTGGGAGGCCCCCGACAAGGGACTGTGGTCGCTGGAGACGGCGCACTACAGCGGCCC
>JABDKP010000123.1 GCA_013002175.1 Ilumatobacter sp. | reverse complement strand
CAGGTCGCCGGACAGCTGCGAGGGCGTGCCGGACACGGTACGGGTACAGCCCGTCCCGCTCACGGTGCCGGTCGACCCAGCGTCGAAGCTGTCGCTGATGATGCCGATCGTGATACCGGTGCCGTCCACGCCGAGCGCCGACCGGGCGACATCGGCGCCGATCGCAGCGTCGCCCTGACTCTGCACCGACCCGACCCGCGTGCGCGGGCGGATGACCTGGCGAACGAGGCGAACCTCGTCGATCGCCGCGATCGCCGCCAACGCACCGAGCGGCGCCCGGCCTGCGATCCGGCCGTACTGCGGATACGTGTCGTCGACGATCATCCCGGCCGCGGCGAGCGCCTCCTCGACGCGGCCGGTGACGTCGACCGTGAGGTCGAGCGCGACGAGATCGTCCTGTACATCGAGCCCGGGGACCCGTCGGACGACATCCCGCGCGGACAGTCCGTCGGCGTCGAGGAGTCGGGCGCGCAGGAGGTCGGCGTCCACTTTCGCCAACCCGGCCTCGCCGTCGAGGAGCGCCGTCTTGCCGGGCGGCGTGAGATGGGGTCGATCAGGTGGCGCGGCGCCACCGGGCCGGGCCGGACCGACGAGCAGCGTCGCCGTCATCGCCACCGCCACGGTCCAGCCGGTTCGGCGCCAACGGGCACGATGTGTCCGGCTCGAACCACGTCCTCGCCCGCCGTGCATGTGCACACCCTTCCGTCTCACCGAGCGGCTCATCGTTGCGGCCTGACACGGCGGCTGTCAAGTACGGGGGCGAACAAGGGACCAGCTCACGCTACGTGGTCGGACATGGCGGCGAACCGTCGCAGCGAGTAGCTTCGCCACGCATGAGCAAGCCGTGGATCGTGATGATCGTCGTCCTGGCCATCGTCGTCGGGGTCAGCGCCGGCGTCGGCGGCACCCTGCTGCTGTCCGACGATTCCGACGATGCTGCTGCTTCCGGCGATGTCTCGTGCGCGGACGCCGAGGCCGTCGTCAACGCCGCCGCGGAGCGCGTGGTGGAGATCAACGAGTCCGAGGGCCGCGACGCCCCGTACTACGCAGCACTCATCGTGGAACAGCGGGCGACCGTCTACGCGATGGACGTCGCCCCTGCGTGCTTCGCCCTCGCCGACCGGGCCGGAGCGGTCGGTCTGCTCGAGGGCCTCCACACGTTGCTCGACGCACTCACGGCCGGCTCGTCGTCCGCCGCCCAGCCACCTGCACCGGATTCTTCCAGCACCGATGACTGACATTGTGTACAGTACGGTCGAGCACGGGAACGACCACGCCGACGGGCGTTGCGACTGGGAGGGACGACACATGCACACCATGACGGGACGAGGACACCAGGTCACACGCACGGTGCGGCGGATCGCGGTCGGCGCCGCAGTCGTCGGCCTGGTCGTCGCCGGGAACGCGGCGATCGGCGTCGCCGGCGACGACGGTCGTGACGGCAGCACGGTCCCGGGTGCCCCCACGGACGCACCGTCTCCCGTCGTGGACGACAGCAACACCCGTGAAGGCGCCCCGGCCGTGCCGGCGGCCCGGACCCGCGCCAAGGTCACCCCGCTCAACGCCGGCCCGATCGACAACGGTCGCGGCGGCGTCGATCCTGCGACCGGCCCCAACCCGGTCCCTGTCGCGCGGGCAACCGCTGCTCCCAGCGCGCTCCCGGCGTACGACACCGACGATGGTCTCGCGCCGGTCGACCAGGTCTCGCCCGCCAAGGTCGCCGCCGATCCGGTCGTCGACCAGGACGTACCCGGCGCCGCGACTGCCAGCGCCGCCGGCGCCGACCGTCCGGCGCGCGACGCCGACGGCGACAGCTGACCCTCCCTCAACTGACCCGCCGGAACCGACCGCCGTCCCGGTCGCGGGTTCACGATGGCGTGATCGTCACCTGCTGATTCGCGGCCACGTCCTGCATCGTCGTCACCTCGCCGTTCGGCCATTCGACGACGAGTTCGTCGATCACCGTCGCGTCCGCCACGCCGAAGTGCGCCGACAGCTCGCTGGAGGTGTTGAAGTTGGCGCAGCCGCCGATCGGCCGCGTGAACTGCTGGTCGCCGACGCGGGCGCGCACGATCGCCCCGATCCCGTCTGGAGCGAGGCCCGGTGACCCGCCGGTGTCCAGGTCCACCGTCAACCAGTTGGTCGTCGAGCCGGCGAGTTCGTTGCGATACAGCGTGAACTCGTCGTTGCTGGCGGTGATCGCGATGTCGCGGTCGCCGTCGGCGTCCATGTCGAACTCGACGACGCCGAGGCCGTGCAGGTTGTGCAGCGGCCCGGCATCCTCGGCGATGTCGGTGAAGCCGCCATCGCCCCGTGCGATCCACATCCGTGACAGGTTGCCGACATACGAGGGGAGATCCCAGCCGTTCGTCTCGATGAGGTCGAGCCAGCCGTCGTGGTTGACGTCGACCATCGCCGCCCCCCAGCCCCAGTCGCCGTCGTCGACGCCAGCGGTCGCGGCCACCTCGTCGAACAGGTTGTCGCCCTGGTTGATGTAGAGCTTGTTCCCGAGACCCCGGCCGACGTCGTCGGCATCGAAGATCGCCGTTGCATACCAGTCGAGCCGACCGTCGTTGTTCACGTCGCCGACGGCGGTACCCATCCCGCTCCACTCCTGACCGACCTTCGCCGTCTCGGTGACGTCGGTGAACCGCGGCTGCCCGTCGACGATCGCGCCGGCGTTGGCGTAATAGCGGCTGGTACCGAAGTCGGCGACGAGCAGGAGCTCGGGGTACCGGTCGCCGGTCGTGTCGACGAGGCACGGAGAGAAGCCGCGGATGCCGATCTCGTCGACGATCCCCGCGGCTTCGGTGATGTCGCTGAACGTGCCGTCGCCATGGTTCTCGAACAGGCGGTTGCCGAGCGAGTCCCGCTGCCAGCCGGCGATGAACAGGTCGAGATCGCCGTCGAGGTCGACGTCGCCGAACACCGCGCCGAGCCCGTCGTGCACGACGGTGCTCGACGTCGCCACGCCCGCTTCCGCAGCGACGTCGGTGAAGGTCAGGTCACCGTTGTTGCGGTACAGCCGGTGCGCCCCGGTGGTCGCTCCCCCGTCGGGCGTGCCGTGGCTGGTGAGGAACAGATCGAGCCAGCCGTCGCCGTCGTAGTCGCCGACTGCGACGCCCGCGCCGAGATGCAACTCCGCCAGGCCGGCGGACTCGGTGACGTCCGTGAAGACCCCGGTGCCGTCGTTGAGGAACAGCGAGTCCCGCTCGTTGCCGCCGCCGAGCACGAACAGATCGGAGTCGCCGTCGCGGTCGAAGTCGCCGACCCCGGCGCCGCCCATCATGATCGCGGTGTCCTTCGTCAGCTCGACCTCCAGCGCCGAGTCGAACCGGACGTCGACGCCGGCCTCCTCCGTGACGTCGCGGAACAGCACCGTCGACCCGGCTGGATCGCGCCACCCCGCCGGTGTGCCGAGCTCGGGCAGCGGCACCTGCGGGTCGGTGGAAGCCGCGCCGTCCCCGGACTGCGCCACCGAGACCGGCGGGCTCGTGTCGGCTGCACGATCGGCGCCACCGCCATCATCGCCCGCACACGCTGCGATGACGAGCACCGCTGCGCCAGCGAGGGCGGTGCGCCGCCGCCGAGACCACGGGTCGAGCCCGTCGAGCCGTCGTGTTGCCATACCAGGGCCAACGTACCAAGGCGGCGGGGTCGAAAGAATTCGTGACGGCGCCCGCGATGTGGTGTAACTTGGGCCGGGACAACCACAGTGGAGGGCTGAATCATGGTACGGAAGCGCACGGTAGGGTTCACGACGGGGGCGATTGCAGCGACAATCGGGCTACTGGCCGCACCGCTGACCGTCTCGGCGGACCAGGTGATCCTCGATGACCTGATCGTCGACGGCAGCATCTGCGCCGGCTTCGACTGCGTCAACGGCGAGAGCTTCGGCTTCGACACCCTGCGGTTGAAGGAGAACAACCTCCGGATCAAAGCGCAGGACACGTCGAGCTCGGCGTCGTTCCCCACCCAGGACTGGCAGATCACGTTCAACGAAACCAGCAACGGTGGTGCCAACAAGTTCTCGATCGACGCGATCGCGCCCAGTTCGGGCACGCCGTTCACGATCGAGGCGAGCAACCAGAATCACGCCCTCTACGTCGACGACGGCGGCCGGATCGGCTTGGGCACGAGCACCCCGGTTGTCCAACTGCACGTCAAGGACGGCAACACGCCGACGCTGCGGCTCGAGCAGGACGGCACGAGCGGCTTCACCCCCCAGACGTGGGACGTCGCCGGCAACGAGGCCAACTTCTTCATCCGCGACGCCACCAACGGCTCCACCCTCCCGTTCCGCCTCTTCCCGACTGCACCGTCCAACTCGCTGACGATTCAGGGCGACGGCGACATCGGAGTCGG
>JABDKP010000113.1 GCA_013002175.1 Ilumatobacter sp. | reverse complement strand
CTCCTGAAGAAGGGCGCCCTTGCTCTTGGCGCCGACGAGACGCTTTTCGACCTCGCCGTCCTTGAACACGAGCAGCGTCGGGATGCTCATGACGTTGTACTTCATCGCGAGATCGGGGTTGTCGTCCACGTTCAGTTTGGTGATGGCGAGATCGTCGCCGTGCTCGACGCTGATCTCCTCGAGAATCGGCGCGATCTGCTTGCACGGACCGCACCATTCTGCCCAGAAGTCGACGACGACCGGGACGTCGGAGCCGACGACGGTCTCGTCGAACGTGCTGGTGGAGAGATGGGTGATTCCGTTGGCCATGAGCGGCATCCTTTCACAGGGGGGCGTGCGCCCGTCGTACAACAGCGCCGGCCCGCAGATCATTCCCGCGGGAGGTCAGCCGTGCTGCGCCTCGAGCCAGCGTTCGGCGTCGATCGCCGCCATGCACCCCGACCCTGCCGCGGTGATCGCCTGGCGGTAGACGTGGTCCTGGACGTCGCCGCAGGCGAAAACGCCGTCCACGTCGGTGTACGAGGTCTTGCCACGCGTGACGAGGTAGCCGGACTCCTCCATCTCGAGCTTGCCGCGGAAGAGGTCGGTGTTCGGCCGGTGCCCGATCGCGATGAACACGCCGGTGACGTCCAGCAGCGACTCGACGCCGGTCTTGACGTTCTTGACCTGCATCCCGGTGACCTTGTCCTCGCCCTCGATGTCGAGGACGACCGTGTCCCAGAGGAACTCGATCTTCGGGTTGGCGAACGCCCGCTCCTGCATGATCTTGGAGGCGCGCAACTCGTCGCGGCGGTGGATGACGGTGACCTTGTCGGCGAACTTGGTGAGGAACCCGGCTTCCTCCAGCGCAGAGTCGCCGCCGCCGACCACCGCGATGTCATGGCCCCGGAAGAAGAAGCCGTCGCACGTCGCACACGTCGACAGCCCGTGGCCGATCAGCCGATCTTCGGCCTCGAGGCCGAGCATCAGCGACTGCGCACCGGTGCTGACGATGATCGCGTTCGCCCGGTAGGCGGTGTCGCGTACCCGCACGGTGAAGGGCCGCTCGGTCAGGTCGACGTCGGTGACCTTGTCGGTGAGGATCTTCGTGCCGAAACGCTCGGCCTGCTGACGCATGTTCTGCATCAGCTCGGGGCCCATGATCCCGTCGGGGAAGCCGGGGAAGTTCTCGACGTCGGTCGTCAGCATCAGCTGCCCGCCGGGCTGATCGCTGGTGCTGGACGGCTCGCCTTCGATCAGCAGCGGCTCGAGTGACGCTCGTGAGGCGTAGATCGCCGCGGTGAGACCCGCGGGACCCGAACCGATGATGATGACGTTGTGCACATCGGACATGACTGTTGCCTCGCAGATCGTGGGGTGGTGTCGTGTGGCGCGACCCGAACGGTCGACTTCAGGCGGTGTTCGCGTTGCGCTTCTTGAAGAGCAACAGTGCGGCGAGCGTGAGGATTCCGCCGACGACGAGATAGCTGATGTACACCGACCGCTCGTGGGGCAACCAGATGTCGCCGAATGCCTGCAGGCCGCGGGTCAGCCCGATCAGGACGAGCACGAGCGCGAACAGGCCGAGGAACGCCGCGATCAACCCGAACACGACGCCACGGGCGGCGTAGACGATCGGCGTCGTCGCCTTGTCGCGCACGGTGCCCACGAGGCGGACGACCGTGTCGGTGGTCTCGTCGGCCCAATTCGGATCGGTCAGGGGATTGCCCGGCATGGCCGCAGAGGATAGCCGCGGCGAGGGCGTTCGTCATCGGTGGCGTGACGACCGGTCCGATCGGCTCGGGCCGACCGCGTGCGCGACACCCGCCTCAGGGCGTGAGCAATGGGCTGCGGGCGACGACGGTGCAGGTTTCCTCGTCGTACGCGATCGCCTCGCCGAGTTCGTCGTCGATGCCGACGACGACCGGTGTGTCGAACAGACCTTCGCTGTCCCACAGTGCCGGCCCGACGATCCGGTCGACGAGGCCGCACGTGTCGAACGGTGGCTCGAGTTCGCCGTCCTGCGCGATGTCGGCCGATTCGGCGGCAGCAGTCCGGACGAACAGGTCGGCGAGGACCGCGAGGTCGTCGCCGGAGCGCAGCACGGTGAGGTCGTCTTCCGGTGGTGCCTCGTCGGAGCCGATCAGCGCATCGCCCTGCGACGCATCGGCCGCCACTGACAACGTTGCAGAAGGCGCCTCGACCGGCTCGGCGCCGAACGTCTCCTCTGCGGCGAGTACGTCGAGGCCGGCCTGTGCGGACGCCTCGTCCTGTTCCTCGACTGCCGCGGAGCTTGCATCGGAGCCGCCCGAGTCGGAGGTGCGCAACGCGCTCCGGGCGATGAGGCCGCCGCCGAGCACGAGCACCAGGCCGGCGGCGATCGCCAGCATGCGGTTGCTGCGCCGGAAGCGCCGGCGGTCGGCGAGCGACACGGGGGCGGTGACCGATGCTGCTCCGGCGACGGCGGCCGCGTCGGCGCCGGCCGGCGTGGCGTCCAGCACCCCGGTGCGATCGGGTGCGGGGAGTCGGTCCCAGGCGTCCAACGCCGCGGCGAGATGCCGCTCGCGCACCGAGATCGGCGCCGGCTCGTTGTCGCCGAGCACCGCACGGACCTGACGGAGCCGTTCGACCTCGGCCCGCAACTCGTCGTCGGCCTCGACGAAGGCGCGTTCGTCGGCGGTCACGGTGCCGTCGAGATACGAGCTCGCAAGGGTGGTCAGGTCGTCATTCATCGGAGATCACGTTGGTTGCGTCAGTTGGACGTTCGTCGTCGCCGTTCTGGTTCCCGGCGCCGAGGAGATCGTCGCCCGTCGCCTCGCCCGTCGGCTCGACGGTGACGGCGCGGCCGATCCGCGGGTCGGTGAGCAGGTCGTCGAGCCGGAGCGTGGCGGCGAGCGCCGACCGGCCGCGCGCGATTCGCGACTTGACGGTGCCGACCGGTACGTCGAGGATCTCAGCGATCTCGGCGTAGTCGAGGTCGATCACGTCGCGCAGCACCACCGCGGCGCGGAAGTCCTCGGCGAGCTCGCCCAATGCGTCATCGAGGGCGAGCCGGTCCTCGATCGCCTCGACCCGTTTGGCCGCCATCGCATCCACGACCTCGCGCTGGTCGTCCTCGGTGACCGTGTGCGGCGCCGGGCGTCGCTTGCGTCGGCGCAGTTCGTCGAGCGACGCGTTCGTGGCGATGCGGTAGGCCCACGTGCCGAACGCGGAGCGCCCGTCGAAGCGGGGGAGAGCCCGCGTGATCTTGATCAGCGCCTCCTGGCAGGCGTCGTCGGCATCACTGGCGCTGCCGGTGACGCGACGGCACACCGCATAGACCCGGTCGTAGTGACGTCGCAGCAACTGGTCGAGAGCGCTGCGGTCCCCGCCCTGCGCGGCGGCGACCAGTGCCTCGTCCGACAACGGCGTCATCAGCCCACCAGGGCGATCTCGCCGAGTCCACCGCTGTACGGGTTGGCCTCGCTGCAGCCGGTGCTCTGCCCGAGCTGGATCAGCAGGATCAGCATGTGGCGTACCGGAGCGTCCGGGCGTTCGGACACGACGACGCCACCCTCGTTGGCCGCCTGCTTCTCGCCCAGGGGTCCGTCCCAGCCGGCGAGCGTGGCCGGGATCTCATCCGCGGCAGAGGTGTAGAACTCGAGCTGGTACGGGCCGTTGAGGATGTCGACGGTCAGTGCCTGGCGTCCGGGATCGGCGAGGCTCGCGACGAGACCGACACCGGCTTTGCCGCCCATGTACTCGCCGCTGTAGCAGACGGTCCGCCAGAAGGTGTCGGGGTCGTCGTCGGCAGCGGCGCGGCCGGCATCGGCATCGTTCTCCTCGCCGTCGCCGTCGGGGTCGTACGCGGTGAGCGATGCGATCTCTGTCGGGCCGACCTCGGCCGCACCGGCGACGTCCACGCCGGAAACGGCATCGTCGGCAGGCTCGAGACCGGGGACGTCGTCGACGACGACGGGAGCGACCGTCGATGGCGCGGCGGGCTCGTCGCCTCCGAACTGCACGCTCAGCCACAGGACGACTGCGACGATGACGGCGAGCAGCAGCAGGCCGCCGATCACGGTCAGCGACGGCTGCCAGCCCTGCGTCATGCCCTTCGCAGGCTTGCCCCGCAGCTCGGTGCCGGCGGCGGGGGTGGTGTCACGCGGCGGAGGCGCGGCGCGCTGGACCGCAACTGTGCCGGTGATGCGGTCCGGTTCGCCGGGGATCCGTCGTGAGGGTGGTGGCGTCGCCTGTGCCCCACGCCCGCCGGCGTGGTCGACCGGCGCCTCGTCGGAGTCGTGCGGCGACCGCGTGGCGCGGCGGCGATCGTCCGCCCGACCGTCGACGTCGGAGGGAGCGCGGCGGAGGCGCCCGGCCGAGAACGGCGCCACCGTCGACCGTTCGGAGGGCGTCGCGTCGATGGCCGGCGGGCCTTCGCGACCGGCGGACTCGAGCGCGCTGACGAGGTCGGCGCCCGTCGCCGGCCGGTTGGTCGGGTTGCGGGCGAGGAGTTGGTGGATGAGCGTGACGAGGCCGGTCGGCAGCGTTGCGCGCAGCCGGCTGAGGTCCGTCGGGTCGCGTTGCAGCCGGGCGAGCGCGGTGTCGGCGTCGGTCTCGCCGAGAAACGGCACGCGGCCGGCGAGGCATTCGTACAGCACGAGCCCGAGCGAGTAGAGGTCGGCCCGACCGTCGAGCTTCTTGCCGCGGACCTGTTCGGGTGACAGGTACTTGGCGGTGCCCATCATGATGTTCTCGCTCGTGAGGTCGTCCCCACCGGCGAGCGCCTTGGCGATCCCGAAGTCGGTGAGCAGGACCCGCCCGCCCGGCGTGATCATGATGTTGCCGGGCTTGACGTCGCGGTGCACGAAGTTGTTCTGGTGCGCGTGGTGCAGCGCCGCCGCGGTGCAGGCACCGATGTGCGCGGTCAGTTCGGGGCTGAGTCGCTTCTGCGTGTCGAGCAGCTGACGCAGGCTCTTGCCGTCGACGAGTTGCATCACCACCGCCTGGCGACCGTCGTGCTCGAAGACGTCGTGGACGGCGACGATGTTGGGGTGGTTGAGGCTGGCTGCGGCGATCGCCTCACGGCGGAAGCGCTCGGCGACGACCTCGTCGGAGGCCAAGGTCGGCTTCAGCCATTTCACCGCCACCTTGCGGTCGAGGGTGAGGTCGACCGCAAGCCACACCTCGGCCATCCCGCCCTGCGCCAGCCGTCGTTGGAGTTCGTAACGCTCCGCGATGACGGTCGGGGAAGGGGTGGTCGGCGACGCGGACATGGTCGTGTGGAAACGCTAGTGCTCCCGCTCGGCGGAAGTCGGGCAATGATCGGCCGGATCGGCGGTCAGAGCATTTCGTGGAAGGCGACGCCGATCGTGCCCCGCCCGCCGTGGGTGCCGATGACCGGGCCGATCTCCCCGACGACGATCTCGCCGTCATAGTGCGGCCGCAGCATCTCGACGAACGCGTCGACATCGCTGCAGTCGGCGTGCAGCACGGCGAGGTTCTCGATCCGTCCGCCGTAGCTCTTGACGGTCTCGACGAGGTGGTTCAGCGCCTTCGATCTGGTGCGCTGCTTGCCGGCCTGTTCGACGACGCCGTCGGCGACCGCGATGATCGGCTTGATCGACAGCGCAGTGGCAAGCAGGGCCTTGGCGTTGCCGATCCGGCCACCCTTCTTCAGGTTGTCGAGTGTGTCGAGCGCGCCGAAGACGCGGGTCCGCTGGGCGAGGCCGGTGGCCAACGTCTCGACCTCGTCGAGCGACGCGCCGTCGCGGGCGGCGCGGGCGCACGCGAGCGCGATCGTGCCGAGGCCGAGCGTCACCGTGCGACTGTCGACGACGCGCACGTCGAGGGCGATGTCGGCGTCGTCGGCGACGGACCGTGCGGCGAGCTCGGCGCTCTGCATCGTCGCCGAGAGGGCGCCCGACAGGTTGACGACCAGCACCCCGGTCGCACCCTCGTCGGCGAGGCGCCGGTAGACCGTCTCGAACTGGCCGGGGGCGGGCGCCGCCGTCTCGGGCAACGTGGACGAGTTGACGCAGCGCCTCCAGAACTCGGCGACGCTCAGTTCCTCACGGTCGATCAGTTCCTCGTCGCCGAAGCGGATGCTCAGCGGCACGATACTGATGCCGAGATCGTCGGCCACCTCGGCGGGTAGGTCACACGCGCTGTCGGTGACGATGCGGACGTTGCTGGTCGGCTGGCTCACGGGTACGAGATGCTACTTGCCGGTGTCGGCGCCCCGTACACCCGGGCCGTCGGGTGGGCCGCGGTCCGGCTCGTCCGGCCGGCCGTCATCGTGGTCTGCCGCGGCCGTCGCGGCGAGGGCGCGGCGGCGACGCCGCCAGTTGCTGAACCACCACGTCAGCAACATCAGGATGAATGCCCCGGTCAGCACCTGCCCGAGACCGGTGAAGGCGTTGACGCGCGATGTCAGTGTCACCGGTCCGCCGAGTTCCTCACCGAGCGGTGTCAGTACGGTGACGGTGACCGGCGACGTCCCGTTGGAACGGGCCCGCACCGGGATCTGGACATCGGTGCTGTCGTTGGGCCGCAAGGTCACGACGCGGTCGTTCTCGGGGAACGTCAGCTTCGACGACTCGAGGCGGACGACGACGCCGAGTTGCTCGTCACTGGTGTTGCCGAGGCGGAGGGTGATCTCGTCCGAGCGACCTGTCATCGTGAACGTGAAGGGCTCGGGCAGCCTGATCGACGTCCTGATCGTCTGGGCACCATCGCGCAGGCCGTCGATGGTCTCGTTCGCCTCGGCGTCGGAGATCCCGGTGGTGACGAGGGCGTCGAGCACGGCGTTCCAGTCCGCCAACCTGTCGTCGCCGTCCACGAGCATCGAGGCCGCGCTCGCGAGTTCGAGGCGCGCCCGGCTGATGTTGTCGATGCGCTCGATCAGCGAGGGCCCGGCCACGTCGGGCCACACCCTGACGACGCCACTCGGGACTCCCTGGGTGTCGGTCACGCCCGGCAGCGCGGAGGCGGCGAGAAAGCGCACGTCCGGCGTGGTGGTGGCCATCAGTTCCAGGGCGACGATCAACTCCGGGTTCGGAGCGTCGAGGTTCGGCGCCGTGAGGAGCCGGCTCCGTCGCACGGTGCGGCCACTCCGGCGGTGTTCGAGAACGATCTCGGTGACGGTGCGCACCGCCCACTCGGTGGGTGTTGCCGCGGCGAGGATCTCCTCGGTGGCGCGATCGGTCAGCTCCTCGCCCAGCGAATCGACCAACAGCGTCGGCATCGACCCGCCGTCGGGCAGCGCGATCTCGACGAAGCGGTCGGTCGACGGTCGGTCGTCGCCGACCATCGAGGCGTACAGCTGTGGCGTCATGACGATGAACCGGAAGCCGAGATCACGCAGGTGCTGCGCGCCCGCTCCGCTGAGCGGCTCGGATGCGATCCATACGTCGCGTCCCGAGAACGTCGTGGGCAGTTCGTTCGACATCGCGTCCTCACCGGCGAACAGTTGCTCGGTGAAGACGTCTCCCTGGCCTGCCGCGACTGCCGCCGACACGTCGAGCGGCACGATCGTCATCGCCGCGAGTTCGTCGTCGGCGAGCGCATCCGCGACGCGCCCGGCGTCGTCGGCGGCGAGCGCAGCACTCAGGACGGCGGGTGGCACCGCGGCGAGGATCGGGCTCTCGACCGCGGTGGCCAGCGTGACAACTCGGGCGAACTGGGTGTCGGCACGATCCACCGAACCGCCGGGTGCTGTCGGCCGATCGACGTTGGCGACGAGCGACAGGGTGACCGGTTCGGAGGGGCGGACGAAGTCATCGCGGGCGGCGGTGCGCTCGACCACGGTGCCGTGCGTCGCCGCGAGGTCGTCATCGATCAGGAGTTGGACCCGGATCGGGTAGATCCCGGGCTCGGGGAACTCCAGGCTGTCCGGACCGCTCTGGTCGTCCTCGTCGACATCGGTCGGTATCACCACGGTCAGCGTCGCGGTGCCGTCGTCGTGGACGAAGATGTTCGGACGGACGTCGGACAGTTGCACCCCGTCCACGTTGCCGACGTACGCGCCCGCGACGGCGCGTTGCCCGAGGATCCTGTCGAGGTACGGGTCGTCGGCTTCGACCCGCGTGATCGGCTCGAAGTTCGCGATGTTGATCGTCAGCTGTGGGGGTGGCGGAATCGTCGTCGTCGGGACCGGTTCGGTGGTCGGCGGTGGCACCGTCGTCGGTGCCGGGGCAGCGTCGTCGGTGGGTGCGGTGGTGGGCGGGCCGACGGTGGTCGGCGGTGCAGTCGTCGCCGGTGCAGTCGCCGGTGCAGTCGTCGGCGCGGTGGGTGGGGCAGTCGTCGTGGGCACGAGCTCGGCGACGCCGGGCAGGTCTCCGGTGAGGCGGTACACCAGTCGCAGCGGTGTCCCGGGGCGCAGGGTGAAGCTCTGTTCGATCAGTTCGAGTCCGATGCCCCCGCGCTGGAGCCGAGCGGGCGGCTCGTCGGGTGCGGCCCGTACCGACGACGGGTCCGCCCCGCCCAGGGCTCCGGCACCGAGCCCGGCGACGACGAGCAGCGCCGACATCACACCCGGCACCGCTCGTCGATTGCGCCGCCACCAGCCGGTCATCAACGCGCGGCGAGTTCGAGAATCGCGAGCGATTCGGGGCGGAGCACGAACCCGAGCCGGCGATACAACGCGATCGCGGCCTCGTTGTCGGCCGCGGTGTTGACGAGCGCGCGACCGGCGCCGCGGCGCCGCATCCATCGCAGCGCGTCGTCGACGAGCGCGCTCGCCGTTCCGCGTCGCCGGGCATCGGGTCGTACCGCCAGCCGTTGGAGGTAGCCCGACCCGGCTGATTGGCCGCTGATCGCGAACCCGGCGATGTGCCCGTCCCGGAGGACCACGCGACTGCGATGGCGTGGCGTCGCCGCGGTGATGTCGCGCAACGCCCGCTCGTCGTTGCTCCATCCGTCGCCGAACGCGTCGCGGTCGAGCGCGACGATCTCGGGGAGGTGGCTCGTGCGCATCCGCTGAGTGGAAGCGAGTGGCCGACGACGGGCGGAACGGTCGTCGAGGGTGATCTCCAGCAGGGCCAGCGTGTCGATCACCTCGAATCCGGCGTCGACGAACGCCGCCGCAGCCGGCGGGAACAGGGCACCGGTGCGGATGGATCGCGGGTCGGATCGCTGCGCGAGTTCGACCCAGCGCTGCACATGGCCGGCCGTCGGGATCATGTGATGATCGAGCAGGACGATCTGGGCGATGTCCGGCTCGTGCGGCCACGTACCCAGGCGGGCGCGCGCCGTCGTGTCCCCCGCATCGACCGGCACCATCGTCACCCGCTCGACGCTAGTGCGGCGATGTCGGTGGTGATCGACGGCCACCGACATAATCTCAGTGGCCGTGGTCCCCGAACGATTCGCCCCGGTCCTGCGCGAGCTGGCACCTCTGACCGAGCGGTTCCATGCGGCCGGGCACCGGCTGTTCCTCGTCGGTGGGACGGTGCGCGACCTCCTCGTCGCCGGCTCGGCCGACGATTTCGACCTCGATCTCACGACCGACGCCCGCCCCGACGAGATCAAGACGTGCCTGGACGGTTGGGCCGACGACGTCTGGACGCAGGGCGAGAAGTTCGGCACGATCGGGGCCAACAAGCTCAATGCCACGACCGGCGTGAGCCGGCCGTACGAGATCACCACGTTCCGGGCCGAGGCCTACTCGGACGACTCGCGCAAGCCCCACGTCGTGTTCGCCGACGAGATCGAAGCCGATCTGTCGCGCCGCGACTTCACGATCAACGCGATGGCGCTCGAGCTCACCGGCACGGACGCGATGCCCGAGCTGGTCGACCCGTTCGACGGCACGGCGGACCTGGTCGGACGCGTGCTGCGGACGCCTCTCGGCCCGGAAGTCAGCTTCAGCGACGATCCGCTGCGAATGCTGCGCGCGGCCCGGTTCATCGCGCGCTACGAGCTGGAACCGACCGCCGAGCTCGTCGCGGCGGTCGGCGCAATGGCCGCCCGGATCGACATCGTGTCCGCCGAGCGGCTGCGCGACGAACTCGACAAGCTGATCGTCGTCGACCGTCCGTCGCCCGGCCTGTGGTTCCTGCTCGAGACCGGATTGGCCGACCAGTTCCTCCCGGAGCTTCCGGCGATGAGGCTGGAGCATGATCCGATCCACCGGCACAAGGACGTCCTCACGCACACGCTGGCGGTCGTGGAGAACGTTCGGCCTCCTGCCGAGCACCCGGCGATCGTCGCCGGCGAGCGCCCGCCGTTCGACTTCCGGTTGACCCGCCTCGCAGCGCTGTTCCACGATGTCGGCAAGCCCCGGACGCGCGGCTACGTCGAGGGCAAGGGCACGACGTTCCACCACCACGATGCAGTCGGCGCGCGGATGACGCGCAAGCGGATGACGGCGCTGCGGTACTCGAACGGCGACGTCGCTGCGGTCACCGAGCTGGTGGCTCTGCACCTGCGGTTCCACACCTACTCGATGGGCTGGTCCGATTCTGCGGTGCGCCGGTACGTACGCGACGCCGGTCCGCTGCTGCGCGAGCTCAACGTGTTGACGCGATGCGACTGCACGACCCGCAACGCCAAGAAGGCCGCCCGTCTCTCGCGCCGGATGGACGAACTCGAAGCACGGATCGACGAGCTCGCCGAGGCCGAGGAGCTCGCCGCGTTGCGCCCGGAGTTGGACGGCAACGAGGTGATGGTCCATCTCGACCTCGGACCCGGCCGCGACGTCGGCCGCGCGCTCGACTTCCTGATGGAGATCCGCCTGGAAGAGGGGCTGATCGGCGACGACGCCATCCGTCAGCGGCTCGACGCGTGGTGGTCCGAGCAGCAGTCCGATTCCTGACCCGGACCCGTCACCACACCAGCGATGACCATCCGTAGCGGCGCCGATGCCGCGTCGTACCGTGGTGGCGTGTCGACCACGGCGGAGAACCCACGCGAGCCCGACGATGTGACGGACCGGACCGACGACCGGCGCACGGTCACCAGCGCGAGCGCCCGGCGCTTCGGCCGCGTGCGGTTCGGGCTGCTCGTCGTGCCGGTGCTCGCGATGGCACTGGCGTTGATCGGCGCCGTGATCGTCTCCACCCGCACCAACCCGTCGACCAACTCGGTGCTGATCATCGCGGTCATCGGCGCGATCTCGATCGCTGCGGTGCTGATGACGTGGCTGGAGGCGCGACACTTCGGCCGCCGCCTGCACGCCACGATCCACGAGCTCTCGACGACACAGGCCTCGGTGCGCCGGCTGCTCGACGACCTTCCGGACGCGGTGATGGGTCTCGACATCTCCGGTCGGATCACGTCGGCCAACAGCAAGGCGGCCGCGCTGACCGGCCGATCGGTCGAGGACCTGATCGGCCGGGGATTCCTCGGCATGATCGGTGACGACGACCGCGATTCGATCACCCGCGGGTGGGAGCGCTTCGACTTCGGGTCCGAGCTGACGTCGGGACGCGCCGGCAATGTCGCGGTGTTCGAGCTGATCGACGCGTCCGGCGAGCCGCACCTGGTGGAGGCGTCGCTGCACCGGACGCGCGTCGACGACCCGGACGGCGCCGGCCTCGTGGCTCTCCTGCGCGACGTCACCGACCGCAAGCGCACGACGTTGGCACTGGAGCAGGCCCGGCGCCGGTTCCAGCAGGCGTTCCACTCGGCACCGACCGGGATGGCGCTCGTCCGCCTCGACGACGGCCGGATCGTCGACGCGAACGAGTCGCTGGCGGAGATGCTCAGCCGGCCGCTCGACTCGATGATCGGGGCACCGATCCGCACGATCACCCACCCCGAAGATCTGGCCGCAGCGTCGGCGCAGCGGGCCCAGCTCGAACTCGGCATCGCGGACACCTACGCGTTGGACCAGCGCTACCAGCACCGTGACGGCCAATACGTCTGGGCCCGGACGCGGGTGTCGGTCACCGAGGACGACGGCGTGTCGCTGGCGATCACCCACATCGAAGACGTCACCGAGCAACGGCGCGCCGCCGAGCTGCTGACCTACGCGGCGACCCACGACGACCTCACCGAGCTCCCCAATCGCACGGCGCTCGTGCAACGCCTCGACGCGCTGCTGGCCGGGGCCGCGCCCGGCCAGGTCGCGGTGCTGTTCATCGACCTCGACAACTTCAAGGTGGTCAACGACAGCCTGGGGCATGGTGTCGGCGACAAGCTCCTGCGGGCGGTTGCGGCTCGCTTCCGCAAGGTGATGCGGGAGTCCGACCGGATCGCCCGGTTCGGCGGCGACGAGTTCGTCGTGTTCGTCGACCGTGTGTCGATCGGCGGCGAGGACACGCCGAGTGGGCTGCTCGTCGATCCGGCCGCGGTGGCCGAGCGGCTGCGCCGATGCGTGATGGAGCCGTTGACGATCGACGACCACGAACTGGTCGTCACGGCGAGCATCGGGTTCGCGGTCAACGCGGCGCCGGGTCTGACCGCGGACGATCTGCTCCGTGATGCCGACGCCGCGATGTACTGCGCGAAGGCGAGCGGACGCGACCGTGTCGAAGCGTTCACGGCCGCGACCCGCGAGGCGTCGGTCAGTGCGCTCCAGATGGCCTCCGAGTTGCGGCGGGGCATCGAACGTCACGAGATCGTGCCGTACTTCCAACCGATCGTCGACCTCGCGTCCGGCCAGGTGGTCCACTTCGAGGTGCTGGCACGCTGGCTCCACCCCGATCGCGGGTTGCTGATGCCCGGCGAGTTCCTCCCGGTCGCCGAGTCGAGCGGCCTGATCGGCGAACTCGGCGCCACGATCCTGCGCGACTCGCTGGCGCAGCTCGCTCACTGGCGCGCGATCGGCCGGCAGTTCGCCCAGTGCGGGTTGTCGGTCAACGTCGCGACGCAGCAACTCGGCGACAGCGGCTTCGTCGGCCTCGTCAGCGAGGCGTTGGGCGAGAACGGCATCGACGCCGATTCGCTGTGGCTCGAGATCACCGAGACGGCGTTGATGGAGGACACGGTCGCCGCAGGCCGCGCGCTGCGCGAGCTGCGCAGCCTCGGGCTGCACCTGTCGGTCGACGACTTCGGGACGGGCTATTCGTCGCTGACGTATCTCAAGCGGTTCCCGGTGGAATCGATCAAGGTCGACCGGTCGTTCGTGGCGGGTCTCGGCCTGGAGGTCGACGACACCAGCATCGTCGAGGCGGTGATCCGCCTCGGTCACTCGCTCGGATTGTCGGTCGTGGCGGAGGGCGTGGAGACACCGTTGCAGTTGACGGCGCTGCGTGAGCTCGCCTGCAACCGGGGCCAGGGGTATCTGTTCGGGCGTCCGCGTCCGGCGGCGATCATCGAGAGCGAGTGGTCGGACGGCAGCACCGTCCGGCGCCGCGACCCGGTGCGCTGAACCCGAGCGGGCCGCGCCCCGGTGGCGTCAGCTGCCTTCCTTGCGCGCCCGCAGCAACAGCGTGCTGGGGGCATTGCCGGAGGCGCCGAGCTCGTGGACCTGGTCGACGCGGAAGTTCGCCCGGCTGAGCGCGGTGAACCACGACGCGACCGTGCGGGCGCCGGTGCCGTACGGCGTCGTGTCGGTCACGGTCGAGAACGGGTGGTCGAGCGAGATGACGAACGGCATGCTCGGCTCGAGCACGCGATGCACCTGCCGCAGCAGCCTGCCGAGGTCGTCGACATCGGCGAGCGTGTGCGCAGCCACGACGACCTGGCACGTGCCGGACGTGATCTCACCGAGGTCGGCGAGGTCGGCGACGTGGCACTGCACCGTGACCTCGGCGTCGTCGGCGCGCCGGCGCATCTCGGAGATCTTCGCTGCGTCCGGGTCGACGGCGATCGCCTTGGCACCTGCGCGGGCGAACGCGATCGAGTTGAACCAGTCGGACACGCCGAGTTCCAGTGCCCGTTTGCCGCCGCTGAGATCGCCGCACAGCCGCAGCTCGGCGTCGCCCGGGATTCCTGCTCCATAGCTGATGTCTGCAACCACCCGTCCAGTGTGGCCGGTGTGGACGACATGGGTGGGGATCACGCTCTATCCTCGCCGCAATGAGCTTTTCGGTCGGCGCACTCCGCGGTTCGGTCGGCGGTGCTCGCGGCATCGTCGATCACCGGCTCGCGCGCCGGATGTTGATCAGCGAGGTGAAGAAGGGGCGGGTCCGAGTCGAGTCCGTGTGCGACGCGCACCCCGAGCTGATTCGCGCCGCGCGCAACGTCGGGACGCAGACGTCGACGCAGTGCCCGATCTGCGAAGTGGCCGACCTCAAGCTCGTGACCTACGTGTTCGGGCACGGGTTGCCGGCCCAGGGGCATTGCGTCTCCACCGCGAAGCAGATGCGCAAGCTGAACGACCGGGCGGGTGAGGCGAATGCGTACGTCGTCGAGGCGTGCATCGAATGCCGGTGGAACCACCTGTTGCGGGTCCTGCCGGTCGGCGGCCGGTGACCGGGCACACCCGTCGCGCTGCGGTGGCCGTCGCGGTCGTGCTCGCAGGCTGTGCCGGCTCGGACGCATCGACGGTGACGACCACCGACGACCCGGCGCCGAGTTCAACGGTGGCGTCCCCGGCGACCGAGGCCGATCCGGCCCCGTCCACCGATCCACCGCCGGCAGCGGCCCCGCCCACCGACACCGTGACCGTCGCGCCGCCCCCGTCGGAGGGGGACACGATCGAGCTGACGGGGCCCGCGGTCGTCGACGAGCCGGCGATCGGCGTCGTCCGGCCCGAGGGCTTCACGACGGCGACGGTGCGGATCACCGAGGCCGACGGCACGACGTGCGACGTGTGCATGTGGCTCGCCGACGACCCGGCCGAGCGGGCACGCGGGCTGATGGGCGTCACCGATCTCGGTGTGCCGGTCGGCATGGCCTTCGTGTTCCAGGAACCGACCGACGGCGAGTTCTACATGTTCCGGACCGTGACGCCGCTGTCGATTGCGTGGTTCGGCGGCGACGGGGCGCTCGTCTCGACGACCGAGATGGAGCCGTGCCTCGACGCGCAGTCGGCGAACTGCCCCCGGTACGGACCGGCCGGCAGCTACCAGCTCGCGATCGAGGTGTTCGCGGGTGGCCTCACCGACCTCGGCATCGGTCCCGGCGCGCAGGCGGTGCTGGTCACCGGCACCGAAGCAGGTGCGTGCCTGCTCGCCGATGGTTGATACCGGTGCCCGCGTCACGGTGTGACACCGTTCGGCCACAGTGGGGACATGGTGTCGTGTCCCGCGATCGCATCCCGTGCCGATATGGTGGTCCGGTCCATATTCGCCCTGCCCCGTCCACGGGGCTCCCCATCTCGTCACGTCCGGACACCGTGGCCGTGGGATCCGAAGGGAGTACTCATCGCATGCAACGTGCGTACGAATTGATGGTGATCATCGACGGTGACGTCGACGACCCCAAGGCGCAAGCCTGGATGAAGACGATCAGCGACCACATCGACGAGGTCGGCGGCACGCTGCACGACAAGATCGACTGGTGGGGCAAGCGGCAGTTTGCCTACCCGATCAACAAGAAGCCGTCCGGCTACTACCTGGTCGCCCAACTCGTCGCCGACCCGGGTGCCCTCGACGAGCTCGAGCGCGTGCTCCGCCTTGCGGACGACATCGTCCGCCACAAGCTCATCCGTCTGCCGGAAGAAGAAGCTGAGCGCCGCGGCATCGCCGTGCCGACAGCCTGAGCCGCGCCACTACGAGGGGACATCACCATGGCACAGGACAACACCGTCACACTCGTCGGGAACCTCACGAAGGATCCCGAACTCCGCTACACCACCGGCGGTCGCGGCGTCGCGAGCTTCGGTCTCGCGGTCAACCGCCGCTACCAGGTCAACGGCGAATGGCAGGAGCAGGTCTCCTTCTTCAACATCGTCGCCTGGGCCGATCTCGGGGAGAACGCCGCGGCCAGCCTCAACAAGGGCAACCGCATCATCGTCACCGGGCGGCTCGAACAGCGCTCGTACGACGACCGCGAGGGCAACAAACGCAACATCACCGAGGTGATCGCGGACGATCTCGGTCCCAGCCTCCGCTGGGCGCAGGCACAGGTCGAGCGCATCACGCGCGACTCCGCCGCCAGCCACAGTGGCGGTGGCGGTGGCGGCGCCAAGCCGCCTGCCGACCAGGTGTACGGCGACGAAGAGCCGTTCTGACTCCGCCCCCCGACGAACAGATCGCAGTGAGGAACTAAACGATGGCCAGCAAGAAGAACAAGGCGCGGTCGGCGCGAGACGCCAACCCCCGCAAGTTCAAGAAGAAGACGAGCATCCTCGTCATCGAAAAGACCGAGTACGTCGACTACAAAGACGTCGACCTGCTCCGCCGGTTCATGAGCGACCGGTCCAAGATCAAGAACCGGCGCGTCGCCGGCAACGATCTCCAGCAGCAGCGCCAGGTCGCGAACGCGATCAAGGTCGCCCGCGAAATGGCACTGCTGCCGTACGCGACGCGTGTCGCCTCCACCCGCACCGGCGGGCGGCGCGATCGTGACGGCGGCCGTGACGGCGGCCGCGGCCGCGACGAGGGTCGTGAGGAGACCACGGTCGATGCGGTCGACACCGCCGTCGACGAAGCCGTGGTCGATCAGGTCGACGTGGCCGACACCGACGCATCGGGCGACGAGCCCGTCGCTGCCGGAACGGAGGCCTGAGCGATGAACGTCATTCTCCGCAGCAAGGTCGACGGCCTCGGCCAACGCGGCGACATCGTCGATGTCGCCGACGGCTATGCCCGCAACTTCTTGTTCCCGAAGGGCCACGCGATCAAGGCGTCGGCCGGCGCGGTGGACCAGGCCTCGAAGATGCGAGCCGCCCGCGACCACAAGGACCAGAGCGCCCGTGAGGCGGCAACGCTGATCGCCAGCTCGCTCGTGCCGAAGACGATCACCGTCACCGCCAAGGCCAGCTCGGAAGGCAAGTTGTTCGGCTCGATCACCGCCGGCGACGTCGTCGACGCGATCAAGGCCCAGACCGACATCGACATCGACCGCAAGCAGATCGACGTCGACCACATCAAGACCACCGGTCAGCACACCGCGACCGCGTCGCTGCACAGCGACGTGTCGTTCCCGGTGACGCTCGAGGTCGTCGCCGCCGAGTGACGGCGGGGTGCACCGGTCGGCGGATGCTGGCGAGGGGCACACACATGCACATCACGACGCCGGTCGGCCGGCGTGCCCCGGCCCTGGCTGGGGCGCGCCCGATGCTTTTTCCACAGCCCATCCCCAGCTCGGGTCCTCACAGGGTGGCAGACTTATCCACAGTGAATCCCCAGACAAGTCGCAGGGTTGTTCCCCTTCCGTTCCCCAAGCTTTCCCTGCAAGAGTGGGGTCCCCATGGCTCTTGACACACATTTCCGGTCCCCAGGCGGCGGCGACGCCCCTCGGGCCCCCGGTGGCGGCGGACGCGTCCCTCCCCACAACCTCCAGGCGGAGGAATCGGTCCTCGGTGCGCTGCTGCTGTCACGTGACGCGATCGGCGTGGTCGGCGAGGCCGGACTGCACGTTCGCGACTTCTACAGCCCCGCTCACCAGCACATCTTCGACGCGATCCGGTCGCTGTACTCGTCGTCGGGACCCGTCGATGTCGTCACCGTCGCCGACGAGTTGCGCCGCCACCACCTGCTCGACGAACTGGGCGGCATCGAGCGGCTGAACGAGCTGCAGAACGCGACGCCGTCGGTGTCCGGCGCCGAGCACTATGCCCGGATCGTGATGGACACGGCGCTGCTTCGTCGGTTGATCCACACCGCCGGTGAGATCACCGATCTCGCCTTCAGCGAACCCGACGACGTCACCAAGGCGGTCGACCAGGCCGAGTCGAAGATGTTCGAGGTCGCGGAGGACCGCGTCGTCGACTCCACCCGCCAGATCCAAGAGCTGCTCAACGAGACGATGGATCAGCTCGAGGAGAACTACGAGCGCGGCGACACGATCACCGGTGCGGCGACCGGGTACGACGACCTCGACGCGCTGCTGTCCGGGTTGCAGCCGAGCACGCTGAACATCGTCGGTGCCCGTCCGGCGATGGGCAAGACCAGCTTCGGTCTCGGCCTCGCCACCCACATCGCCAAGCACGAGGCCAAGCCGGTGCTCGTGTTCTCGCTGGAGATGGGCCACGCCGAGTTGACGCGCAGCATCCTGGCGCGTGAGGCCAAGGTCGACTCGACCAAGTTGCGCACGGGTCAGCTCAGCGAGAGCGACTGGTCGAAGATCGGCCTCGCGGTCGGTCGGCTCGAGGTGCCGCTGTTCCTCGACGACAACCCGCAGGTCACCGTCATGGAGATTCGTGCCAAGGCGCGGCGGATCAAGGCCCAGCACGGGGGTCTGTCGCTGATCCTGATCGACTACCTGCAGCTGATGTCGGGGTCGGGCCAGTCCGAGAACCGTCAGCTCGAGGTGTCCGAGATCAGCCGCAACCTGAAGGTGCTGGCGCGTGAGCTCGAGGTGCCGATCGTCGCGCTCAGCCAGCTCAGTCGTAACCTCGAGACGCGCTCCGACAAGCGGCCGATGCTCGCCGACCTCCGCGAGTCGGGCTCGCTCGAGCAGGACGCCGACGTCGTGATGTTCCTGTATCGCGACGAGGTCTACAACGCCGAATCACCCGACAAGGGCTCGGCCGAGGTGATCGTCGCCAAGCACCGTGCCGGCCCGATCGGCACGAAGCGTCTCGTGTTCCTCGGCCAGTACACCCGGTTCGACAACGCCGCCCGCTCGATGTAGCGACCGGCGCGGTGAAGATGCCCGAAGAAGTCCTGCACGGGGGTGTCGCGAATGCAGGTGCCGTCATCCGCTCCGGACAGCATGTGCTCCGTCCGGGCAATCCTCATTCAGCTTCGATTCACCGGGCCCTCGACGCGCTTCACGCGGCAGGCTTCGAGGGCGCATCGCGGCCCGTGGGAATCGAGCCTGATGGCCGAGAGCGACTCGAGTTCATTGTCGGCGAGGTGCCGTTGCCGCCGTACCCCGAGTGGGCCCAGTCAGACGACGTGCTTGTTTCGATCACCGAACTCATGAAGTCGCTCCACGATGCGTCCGAGACCATCGATCTCTCCGGAGATCGATGGAGCGACGAGATGGCCGACCCTTCGGGGGGACCAGTGTTCTGCCACAACGACGTGTGTCTCGAGAACGTCGTATTTCGGGACGACGAAGCCGTGGGCCTCATCGACTTCGACTTCGCAGCGCCGGGTCGTCGCGTCTTCGATCTGGCGTCGTTCGCGCGGATGTGTGTTCCCGTCGATGACGAGATCAACTCGGCCAAGAACGGTTGGGTTCGCAGCGATCGGCCGAGGCGATTGCGATTGGTTGCAGACAGCTACGGCCTCAATGCGGCCGGGCGAAGCGATCTGATCGATCTGCTTGCGGCATCAATTGCCAAGGGCGGCGAGTTCATGCTCCGACACGTCGAGGCGGGTGAGCCCGGATTCGTCACGATGTGGAACCAGATGGGAGGAATGGAGCGCTTCGACCGCCGCCGCGGCTGGTGGGCCACCGCACGCGCAGCCTTCGAGGACGCACTGTCTTGAGGTGCCTGACAAGGCGAGCCGATCGGCACGTCGGATCGGGGCGCGTGTCAGTCGAAGCGGATCGACGGCACGCTCAGCGGGCGGAGTAGATAGTCGGGCGAACGATGGTTGCGCGGGCGCAATACCAGCACGACGATGTCGTCGTCGCTGTCCGCGCCGAAGCGGTCGACGACCTCGGCGGCGATGACGTCGCAGGGTTCGTCGAGCCGGCCGGCGACGAACCGGCCGACGTCGGCCCCGATGTCGTGGTTGCCTCGCCGCCGCTCGACCAGACCGTCGGTGTACATCACGAGCAGGTCGTCGATGCCGTACGTGAACGTGGCGCCTGGCCGCTCGCCGGAGACGCCGAGCAGCGGCCCGCGTCCCGCCTCGACGACATCGACCACGCCGCTCGCCGAGACGTGGAGCAGCGGCGGGTGCCCGGCGGCCGCGATCCGGCCGGTGGTCGTGCCGTCGAGCATCAGCACCATCGCAGAGGCGTACGCGGCGCCCGGCACGTCCGCCGCGAATGCGTCGAGCGACGTCAGCACGTCGGCCGGCTGCGGCAGCGTGCGGGCGAGCGCGTTGGATGCGGCCCGCAGCTGGCCCATCACGCCGATCTGGCTCACGCCATGACCGACGACGTCGCCGACGATCGCGACGACCTGATCGTCGGGCCGGTCGACGAGGTCGTACCAGTCGCCACCGAGGTCGAGGTCGTGATTGTGACTCCGGTAGTGGGCCGCGGCCTCGGTACAACCGATTGCCGGCAGCACCGGCGGAAGCAACACGCGTTGCAGTTCGAGCAGCTCAGCCCGTCGATTCATCGCGACCTCCCGCCGGGACACTAGCGCCGCCCCGTGGCCACCGCCCAGGTCGGATCGGTGCGTCGGTCGACTCAGCTGTCGGCGGCGTGGTCGGCCTCGGCGCGTTGCTTGATGCCGTCGACGGTGCGCTGCATGCTCGCCTGCTGCGACCGGACGCGGCGGGCGATGATCCGGGCCTCCTTGTCGGGCATCGACTCGATCGCCATTGTCAGCCCGGACGGTCCGGGGCCGAGCTTCATCGTGTATCGCAGGCGGGTGCCTCCGGGTCGCGGTTCGAGCTCGAATCGCCACCGCGCGCCGGGATTGTGCGGGTCGGACGTCCGCCATCCGTACGCCACGTGCTCGTCGGACGCGTCGACGAACGACGGCACCTTGAACTCCCCGAAGTTCGAGTTGAAGTTGGTGCCGACGAACGACGCGCCGACGCCGCGGTCACCGTTCGGACCGTCGTCGACCCACTCGGCGCCCTGGAACTCGTCGGAGTAGTCGGCGTTCATGTTGATGTCGGTGACGATCGGCCAGATCACCGCCGGCGGTGCATCGATGTCGACCTCGGCGACGGTGCCGGGGCCGTCGGCGAGTCGCACCGGGTCGCTGGGACCGGACTCGAACGTGCGGGCGAAGCCGTCGAAGTAGGTGATCTCCCGCGCCGGATGGCGTGGCGCCCGCCCGAAGTCGGTGCCGATGGTGTAGGCGACCGGAAACATCACGATCTCGGTCGTGTCCGCGGGGATGTCGAGCAGTTCCTTGACGGTCTGCTCGTCGGCGAGCGCAGCCGTGACCCACGCGGTACCCAGGCCCCTCGCGCGGAGCGCGACGCAGAAGCTCCAGGCGGACTGGATCACCGAGTCGAACAGCCCGGGCCGGCCGCTGCCGTCATGGCGTCCGATGATCGTCGGGATCACGATCGCCGGCACCTCGGCGAGGTGCTGCACGAGGTGCGCGGATGACGCCATGTTGCGCTCCATCGGGTGGCCGCTGCCGGCGAGGCGCTCGGCGGCCCGCTCCATGAAGGCGCCGGCGCCGCTGCGATAGATCTCTGCCAGGGCCGCCTTCTTGGCCGGATCGCGCACGACCAGCCACCGCCGGCTCGACAGGTTGCCGCCGGTCGGCGCCTGTTCGGCGACGTCGATGCACTCCAACAACACCTCGTCGGTGACGTCGCGCTCGAGATCGAGGCGGCGGCGAACCGCCCGTGTCGTCGTCAGTGCCGCGTCGACCGCGGCCACGTTGATGTCCATCAGCACAGATTCGCGTGCCGCCACCCCCGCCGCGTCATCGCGTCAAAGTTGTGCCAGGCACAACTTTGACTCAGCCCGCTCCGGTGGTGAGGATGCGACCGGCGATCTCCTTCAGGAGCTTGGCGCCGACCATCGCCGTCATGTCGACGAGATCGCGGGACGGGTTGTACTCGACGACATCGGCACCCACGATCGGGCCGGGCAGGGCGTCGATCACATCGAGCACCTCACGAACGGTCAGCCCGCCCGGTTCGTGATGGGACACGCCGGGCGCAACGGCCGGGTCGAGCCCGTCGAGATCGATCGAGAGGTAGATCGGGCCGCGCAGCGACCCCGCGTCGAATCCGGCGAGGTCGCGTGCCCCGATCATCTCGACACCGAATCGGTGGGCCTGGTCGTGGCTGTGCTGCGTCGCGGTCCGGATTCCGAGTTGGACGAGGCGCTGCATGCAGCCGTCCTCGAGCGCACGGGCGAACGGTGAGGCGTGGCTGAGCGGGTTGCCCTCGAAGTCGTCGTACAGATCGGGGTGGGCGTCGACGTGCACGACGGTGAGGTCGTCGTGGTGCCGTGCGACGGCGCGCAGGATCGGATACGTGATCGCATGGTCACCGCCCAGTGAGATCACGGCGTGCCCGGCGCAGAGCTGCTGGTCGATCGCCGCGGTGATCGTGTCGGCATCGACGGTGGACGCCCGCTCGTTGAGGAGTTCGAGGTCGCCCAGATCGTGCAGCTCGGGGACGACGGGCCTGCCGTGTTCGGTCGCGTCGTTGCCCGAGCCGCTGTGGAGCGCGGCTCGAATCGCCGCCGGGCCTGCCGCACAGCCGAAGCGGTGCGACGAGTTGGCGTCCCACGGGATGCCGAGCACGACGATCGACGTCATCGCAGCTCCCTGCGCCAGACGATCCGCAGGCCGGACCACGTGTCGTCGATCGCGCACACCTTGTTGTCGACGAGCCCGAGCGGCAGGGCGACCTCGCGGACGACGTCCTCGGTCATGTCGGTCGGCAGCTTGGACGCCCGCTTCGGCCACGCGATCCAGAGCGCACCGCCGGGGAAGATCGTTCGGCCGGCCGCGCCGATCCGCCGGACGAGTTCGCCGCGAGCCGTCACGAACATCACGACCACGTCGGCGCGGCCACGCAGGTTGGATCGGAACTGGACGCCCGGCGGGATCGGAGCGAGCAGCGAACGGAACACCCCGGGCGCGTTCACGATCGCGACGCGGGTGTCCGGGCCGATCCCCAACTTGTTCACCAACGGCGTTCCCGAGTAACCGGCCACGCTCCAGTCTGGCGCGTCGGCGGTCTCGCTGCTGTCGTCGTACCCGGCCCGTGTGCGAGGTCGACCAACCACTCATCGCGCACGACTACGTTGGCCGGGTGCCCCTCGATCTGGAATTCGTCCGTTCGAACTTCCCGGCGTTCGAGCGC
Source organism: Ilumatobacter sp. (assembly GCA_013002175.1). GTDB lineage: Bacteria > Actinomycetota > Acidimicrobiia > Acidimicrobiales > Ilumatobacteraceae > Ilumatobacter_A. The sequence goes on along the minus strand of JABDKP010000113.1, from coordinate 2,731 downwards.
CCCCAGAACAGCGGTCAGTCGTTCTTCGAGAACGCCGGCGGGTCGTTCGCCTGTCGGCAGACGATCGAGGCGCTCACGGCCTACTACACCGACAACAAGGTGCAGCCGTACGCCGACTATGCCGCCTCGAAGTCCGCCGGCGAGCAGATGGATCGCAGCCGGGCACGTTGGGCCGAAGCGCTCGGCGTGTCGACGGCCGAAGTGGTGTTCGGGCCGTCGACGTCGATGAACACCTACGTGCTGGCGATCGCGTTCGGAGCGCGACTCGGCCGGGGTGACGACGTCATCGTCACCAACCAGGACCACGAGTCCAACACCGGCGCGGTCCGCCGGATGGCCGAGGACCACGGGTGCACGATGCGCGAGTGGCGGACCGATCCGGAGACCGGCCTCCTCGATGTCGCCGACTTCGAAGCGTTGCTCTCGGCGCAGACGAAGCTCGTGACGGTCCCGCATGCATCGAACATCGTCGGACAGGAGAACGACATCGCCCGGATCACCGCGCTCGCCCATCAGGTCGGGGCACGGGTGATCGTCGACGGCGTCTCGTATGCGCCGCACGGCTTTCCCGACGTCGCGGCCCTCGACGCCGACGTCTACCTGTTCAGCCTGTACAAGACGTACTCGGTGCATCAGGGGTTGATGGTCGTCCGCAACGGTCTGCTCGACGAACTCCCGAACCAGAGCCACTTCTTCAACGCCTCGATGCCCGACAAGCGGCTCAATCCGGCTGGTCCCGACCATGCCCAGGTGGCGTGCGCGGACGCCGTTCTGGATTACGTCGTGGCGACCCACGTCCATCACCGCGGAGCGGAGTCGGACGGCCTCCGTGTGGCGAGCGACCACGTCGGCCGGCTGTGGCGTGACCACGAGGACTCGCTGACGCCACAGCTGCTCGATGCGCTGAGGACACGATCCGATGTGCGGCTGATCGGGCCGGGGACACTCGATGCCGCGTTCGGTCACCGCTGCCCGACGATCGCCTTCTCACCGCTCACGATCGAACCGGCGACCGTGCAGCGCCGTCTCGTCGAGCAGGGCGTCCAGACCAGCCATGGCGACTTCTACGCCGTCCGCGTGTTGAACGGGGTGGGTGTCGACGGGCAACGCGGCGTGGTCCGGCTGTCGTTCGTGCACTACACGTCTCCGGCGGACATCGATCGCGCGGTGGGGGCGCTCGAACGAGTCCTGGCGTGACCGAGTCGGGCGGGCTGCGACCGGCGGCGCCGGGCCGGCTGCTCGCCAGCGGCCGCGCCGCGGACGTCTACGACATCGGCGACGGCCGGGTCGTGCGGCGCTACCGAGAGCGACGCCATCGGCCGCGCCACGAGGAACGGGTGATGCGCCATGTCGCAGCACACGACGTGGCCGTCCCGGCGGTCCACGACCTCGGGCCCGGTCATGACCCTGAAACCGACATCGTGATGGACCGGGTCGACGGCCCGACGATGCTCGAAGATCTCGAACGACGGCCGTGGATGCTCGTTGCTCACGCTCGTCTCCTCGCGCGCCTGCTGCGCGCCGTCGCCGCAGTGCCTGCGCCGGTGTGGATGCAGCCGGCCGGGCGGCCCGACGACGCGGCCGACTCGGCGCGCCGCCCGGTCGGCGTGGTGCACCTCGACCTCCATCCGATGAACGTGATCGTCTCCCCGCACGGACCGGTGGTGATCGACTGGACCAACGCCACCGGTGCCCCCGCCGGTTTCGACGCCGCAATGAGCTACGTCTTGATGGCGACGTACGAAGTCGACGGACCACGCGACCGCTTCGGGCAGCAGTTGATGGTCTCGCTGTTCCGTCGGGCGGTCGGACGCGCCGAGGTCGACGCGTTCCTCGTTGCGGCCTGCGACCACCGGCTCGCAGACGTCGGTGTCACACCTGGTGAGCGGGTCAACGTCGCCGCGCTCCGATCGCGGGCCCGTCCTCGCCGTTGACGGCAGCCTCAACCGAACCGGCTGAAGCCACCCTCGGAGTTGATCACCTGTCCGCGGATCCATGCGCCCTCGTCGCTGACCAGGAACGCAACCAGGTTGGACACGTCGTCGGGCGTGCCCCAGCGACGGTCCGGAAACCGGTCGGCCACGAACGCCGCGGTTTCGGCGTCGGCCCAACCGGTGTCGACCGGGCCCGGGTTGATGCAGTTGACGACGATCCGGCTGGCGGCGAGCGCGTGATCGATCGATCGCGTCATCTGATGCAGCGCGCCCTTCGTGACCCCGTAGGCGATCTCACCGTCCATCGGTCCTTCGTTCTGGCCGCTGGTGAACCAGAGCATCCGTCCGGTCGGCGGCTCGCCGGGCGGGGCAGGCTCGTGCACCGCGGCGAACCGCTGGGCGAGCAGCACGATGCTGCGGACGTTGGCCGCCCAACAGCGATCGAGCTCGACCGCGTCGACGGTCGCCACCGAGTGGTGCGAACTCCGGGCGTGTACCGCCACGACGGTGTCGAGCCGGCCGTGCCGCTCGACGGTCTCGTCGATCAGCTCATGAGGGGCGGCCGGGTGCTCGAGATCGTGGTGGCCCACCTCGAACGGCAGCTCACCGAGGTCCTGTGTGCCCCATGGCATCTCTGCGTCGTGCGACGGCCAGCCGGTCGCGGCGACGGTGGCGCCCATCGCGGCGAGTCGCTTGGCGACGACGACCGCGATGCCGGTCGGACGCGAGACCCCGGTGACGAGGGCGACTCGCCCGGCGAGGGGGAGCGTGGACATCCCATCGACGGTAACAGTCGA